>NZ_JAWVPQ010000004.1:0-153524 GCF_046592795.1 Streptococcus sp. TATVAM-FAB8 | reverse complement strand
CACCTTTTTTCAAGTTTTTTTCAACTTTGTTTCAAACTTGTTTCCGTCGCTCTCTCGAACAACAGCTATATTAGTTTATCATTTCTTCAACGCTTTGTCAAGAAGTTTTTTGAACTTTTTTCAAAGCCTTTTGAAATGTTTGCTGCTTCAAACAACAGCTTATTTAGTATACTAAACTTCATTTCCTCTGTCAACAACTTTTTTAGCTTTTTTTGATTTATTCTAGCAGACGCTCTCACAGGCTCTATTTAAGCATCAAATCACGTTCTATCACTTTTCCCTTTTATAGGGCAGTAAGACTCTTTGAGGCATTTTAAAAGGCACATGACTGCATTCTGAGTTTCTTCTCTAAATTTCTACTCCAATAAATGTTTCAAAAAAACAAAAAAAGAACACTCCAAAGAGTGTTCTTCTGTACAAATCTGTAAAACGAATTAACGTTTTGAGAATTGTGAAGCTTTACGAGCTTTTTTAAGACCTGGTTTTTTACGTTCAACCATACGTGCATCACGTGTAAGAAGACCAGCGCGTTTCAATGAATCACGGAAGTCTGGGTCTACTTGAAGCAATGCGCGAGCGATACCGTGACGGATAGCTCCTGATTGACCTGCGTAACCACCACCTACAACGTTAACGAAAACGTCGTATGAACCAACAGTTGAAGTAACTGCGAATGGTTGGTTGATAACAAGACGAAGGTCAGCATGTGGGATGTATTCTTCTACATCTTTTTTGTTAACTGTGATTTTACCAGTACCTGGGACCAAACGTACGCGTGCAACAGCGTTTTTACGACGACCAGTACCTGTGTATTGTGCTTGTGCCATTTAATAGATGCTCCTTTCTCTCTTAGATAAGTCCTTTAATATCAAGTACTTCTGGTTGTTGAGCAGCGTGTGTGTGTTCGCTACCTACGAAGACTTTCAATTTCATGCCTTGTGCACGTCCAAGAGTGTTGTGTGGAAGCATGCCTTTAACTGATTTTTCAATCAAGCGAACAGCATTTTTAGAACGAAGTTCACCTGCTGAGATTTGTTTCAATCCACCTGGATACATTGAGTGAGTGTAGTAGATTTTATCAGTTGCTTTTTTACCAGTTAATTTAACTTTTTCAGCATTGATAACGATAACGAAGTCACCTGTATCAGTGTGTGGTGTAAATGTTGGTTTGTTTTTTCCGCGAAGTACGCTAGCAACTACTGCAGAAAGACGTCCAAGAGGTACATCTGTTGCGTCAACAACGTACCATTTACGTTCAACTTGGCCTGGTTTAGCCATGAATGTTGTTTTGTTCATGAGTTCTCCTATACGAATTCGTTTTTGTTTACAAAGTGTGGATGTTCCGGTCCACGAGTTATTTGAAAGGTTCCGGGGCCTTACAAATGGGGTAAACAATACCGTTTATTATAATACCAAAAAAAGTGGTAGTAAGTCAACAGTTATGACTAATCTTTTCTAAGTTTTTTCGTCTTTTTAAAAGAAAACGCTTAGCGGTATTTTCGCGTGTTTTCAGCTAGATGAACTAGGTGACGCAAGAAGTCATGTGTCTTGGCTTGGTAGCCGTTTGCTAAGCCCAACTCATAAATATAGCCATTAATATAATCTACTTCTGTCTGACGCCCTTTGCTCATATCTTGATACATTGATGGATAGTGAAGTGGACTGGTTTCCTCACTGACATAACGGATAGTTTCCCACTCTTTTTCGCGGTTATTAAGTGGTTCAATACCTGCTAGACTTGCTACATCATACGCTTCATCAATTAGTTGTCTCCCCAGTTTCTCTGCTCCCTGATAATCAATAAATTGACCCATTCGGATTTCAAAAAGAGTACAAATTGTATTAATCACAGAATTGAAAACTACCTTTGTATAAAGAGTTCCTAAGAAATTATCTGTCACATTTGGATTTAGGTTTGCGGCTTTAAAATCTGCTAAAATTTCTTCTTGAACCACATCAAGTTTTCCTGACTGTGCTGCAACATTAATGGAACCTACTCCAGCCTTTCCGATAAAATCGACATCTCCTGCAGCTTTTAAAACTGTTCCAATTAAACAAGTCCCTGCCAAAACTTTTTCAGGAACAAAATAGTGATTAATCTTTTCAATGTGCCCCATGCCATTCATGCCAGTAAAAACGCATTGATTACTATTGAAGAAATGTTTACTTCGCTCTAGTAACTTTTGTAGATGCATCTGTTTATCAAAAATAATCAAGACATCTGGTTTCCCGTGATAGTTTTCTGGTAGGTAAATGTCAATCGGAACCAAGTGGCGGTTTTCGCCATCTCGTGACTGATAAACCCCTCCCTGTTTTTGAATTGTATCAACTTGTTCCTGCCAAGTATCAATAAAGTCTACTTGAGCTCCCAAATGTTCCTTCAGCAATAGTCCAAATCGTAATCCCATTGCACCACTTCCAAGTACAGCATACGATAAAGTCATCAATCTACCTCCCTTGATTTTTTAAAATTATATCACTTCTCTCAAGGAAGAAGGCAAATTGTGGGTATTGAATTTTTTTATGGCTGGTTATAACTATTGTGAAATCTACCCCTTAACACTCACATTATAGTCCAAACTAACAACCTTTTCATGATAATGATTGGCAGTGATTTGAACTTGATAAGAACCTTTTTTAAAGTAAAGTTTTTGGCTATCTTTTAATTCATCACCATCGAGTCGATACCAACACTTGTTATTTTCATCAACAATACTTAAATGTAAATCTCCATCATCTGTCATGCCATTTACTTCAAGATTCAACTTTTCATCTTCTGGCAATGTGAAATAACCTTTAGCAACTTCTAAAGTTTTTTGGCTAGTTGCACTTTGACCATAAGTCTTATCTTTTTTCATTGAAAACTTGACTGAGTGTTCTTCATTATAGTTATACAAAAAGAATGCTCCGATAAGGCAAACCACTGTGGCAATTACAGCAAGCATTGGCCACAGCTTCTTCTGCTTATCAGAATTTTTTGCTACACTTGGTATAGTTTCTTTTTTAATTAATTGGTCAACAGAGATGCCAAAATAATCACTAATTTTAACCAGCATTTCTACATCTGGATAGCTTTTCCCATTTTCCCAATTTGATACAGTCTGCCTTGATACATGAAAAATATTGGCAAAATCATCCTGACTCAATTTTTCTTGTTTTCGTAATTCACTGATGTTCATTCTTTTCCCGCCTTTCACCAAAATTATCCTCTTTTTTTCATTTGAATACTAGCAAATACCTTTTGACATCATAGCAAAACTCTTTGACATATCCCATTTAGCAATTTGACGTTACAAAAATTGCAGCAAATAACCATCTATTACGGCAATTAGAAGATACATCACAAAAGCTCTTGTAAATGATTCTATATGTTTTCTAGGATTCTGATATAGGTCTTTTTCAGGGATTTTTGTAAAACGAATGCGTTTTGTACGTCTCCACCAAATTAAATCAATCACAAGTAAATCAAATAAATTCAATCCTTGTCCTATAATGCTTAAACAAATGAAATTGTGTAAAAAGTTTGGCTTTCTAATAGCTATTCCCAAAATAAATAATATTACCAAAAAGATTAAAAAATTTAGCAAGAATGCCACACACTTATTAGTTGTTTTAACTTTTGCTCGATAATCCTCATTATTTCTTATCAAAGTCTGAACTTCATCTGGATACGATGAAAAACTTTTTAAATTTTTATCATCAGTTCCTGTCCCTAAAAAGCACAAGATAAAAAAGAACAGACACAAACCAACCGTCTCAATAGCTACAACCATCTTCCCTCACTCCAATTCAAATATTAAATACCACCGTCATTATGTTTTACAAAAAAAGCAGACTAAGTCCACTTTTTTGATTTTATCGTGCGTCTTTTCCGATTGTAAAGACAGCTAACGTTCCAGGCCCTACGTGAGCTGAGATAACTGGACCTAATGGCATAATAAGAACCTCATCAATCATGTCATGTTCGAGCAATGATTCTTTCAAGCTTTCAGCCCCTTCTAAATCATTAGCATAGGCAACAACAGCTGTTCTATGAGCGATAGATTTGGTCACTTGAGAAACAACTTCTTTTAGTGCTTTTTTGCGTCCACGAATTTTTGCTAGTGGAACAAGTTTTCCTGTGGCATCCAACCACAAAAGAGGTTTGATATTAGCTAAACTTCCCATGATAGCAGATGTTTTTGATAAACGACCGCCACGCATCAAATGATAAAGGTCATCAACTAGGAAATATGTTCGTAAGCGAGGCAAAATATCAATAATCATCGCTTTAGTTTCTTCGAGTGTCTTGCCTTCATCACGCGCTGCAGCTGCTAGGACAGATAAATAACCTTCTCCTCCTGCTGCTGCCAAGGTATCAACGATTTCGATAGTCGCATCTGGAAAATCTTCCAAAACAAGATCACGCGCAATCATTGAACTTTGGTAAGTCCCTGATAAGACAGAAGAAAAAGCTAGGTAAAGCACCGCATCACCATTTTGTGCATGACGACGGAAACTTTCCTCAAACTGTCCCACATTAACTTGACTAGTCGTTGGTTTACCACCATTTTTCATGCTTTCTAGTAGCTTTTCACTAGTCAAACGATTTGGACCAACCGTTTCATAGATTTCCCCGTCTAATTGAATGGTTAGTCCTAGGATTTCAACATCATGAGCAGTTGCCCAATTTTCATCTAAGTCTGCTGTTGAATCCGTTAGTAATTTAAAAGTCATAATTCTCCCTTTACTATAAAAACAATCATACGTTCAGTATTATCAATCATTGTCACAAAAATACTTTGATAGTCAAACGAATTCTTTTTCATTATAACAAAAAAGCCCGCAATTAGCGAGCTCCTTTAAAAAAAGTCCTTTGATGTTTTAAATATCATCAAGTAATTGTTTTAATTTATCCATCTGTCCATCATTCCACGGACTGAGTTTTGGTGTGGTTAAATCAATGTGCTTTGACATTTTGTCCAAGTCTGATTTAACCGTATTTACGCGCTGCTCCAATTCACGAGCTGATACCCGAAGGGCACCTTGCGAGAAGACAGTCCATTGTTCATTTAAATCACTGGTCGCAACTTCCACAAGATGGCGTGGTGTATTTAGCTCAGCTGCTGTACGTTCAATATAAGAATCAGCTGTTTCATCTTCTTCGGTGAAAATTACTTGGATTTTATATTGGTCATAACGTTGACGCAATCCTGGAACGTACTGAGCATCAAAGACACAGATAATATCCAGATTTTCAAAATGGGCATAATTATTGAGCTTACGCAATAAAATATTGCGTGCTTCATCTAATCGATTTGTCTTAAAGAGTTGACGTGTTTCCTGCCAAAAGGCAATCATGTTATAACCATCAACTAAGAGGATTCTTTTCTTCATTTTTTAGTCCTTTCACAGATGGCTCATCAAGTCTTACAAAAAAAATTAATCTACTTTATGACGGAAAACTTCATACATCAATACTGCAGCTGCCACACTGGCATTCAAACTTTGAACGTGACCGTTCATCGGAATCGTAATCATTTCATCCACTTGTTTTTTGATGTTTGGCGAAATGCCTTTTCCTTCGTTACCAATGATTAGGGCTAGTTTGCCAGCTGTATTCCATTTGTGTGATGGTGTTCCGTTCATATCTGTACCAAATACCCAGAAACCTTGTTCTTTCAATTTATCAAGCGTTTGGCTGAGGTTTGTCACACGAGCAATTGGAACATGTTCGACAGCGCCAGTTGATGTTTTAGCAACCACAGGTGTCACACCAACCGCACGATGTTTTGGAATAATCACACCAGTGACATTTGTTGCGTCAGCTGTTCGCAAAATTGAGCCAAAATTATGCGGGTCGTTGAGTCCATCCAAAATTAGAATCAGTGGGTTTTCTTCCTGCGCAGCTTTTTCTAAAATGGTATCTAATTCAGCATAAGCAAATTCTGAAACGCGTAAAACAAAACCTTGGTGAACGGCACCATTTGTCATATCACTAAGTGTTTTTTTAGGTGTCCAAGAAATAGAGACTTTTTTCTCTGCGGCTAGGCTTTTGATTTTATCAACATTTTTTCCACGCAAGTCGTCTTGGATGTAGAGTTTATTTCCTGTGTTAGCTTGAAGGGCTTCTGTTACGGCATGCACACCATAAACGATGTCATTTTGATCATTAAATTCTTTGTTCTTCATAGTGCTATTATAACATGAAAACCAGCTCTCATGCGAGAACTGGCTATTTTTATTTTTTACTTAATCTTCAATTTTTTCAACCGCTTGGATACACCAATCGATAAGCTCTTCGAGACGATCAATCTGCTCAGTCATGTGAAGATAGCCCATAACAGCTTCAAAACCTGTCGACATGCGGTAAGTCACAACGTCAGCATTTTTAGCTTTGGTATGACTATTTGTATTGCGACCGCGCTTATAGATTTCTTCTTCTTTTTCCGTCAATAGCTGCGCTTCTAACATCATATTAATCAGCATTGCTTGAGCTTTGGCTGAAACATACATCGTTGCTTTGCGGTGCAATTGATTAGGTTTTGTCATACCTTGAAAAATCAAGTGTTTACGAATATAAGTCGAATAAATGGCATCTCCTTCAAAAGCAAGAGCAATACCATTAATAAGATTGACATCTACCTTAGTCACGTGTCCACCTCACACCATCTTTAGTATCAAGCAATTTGATACCTTGAGCTGCTAGTTGATCACGAATAGCATCTGCTGTCGCAAAATCGCGATTCGCACGAGCTTCTTGGCGTTTTTCAATCAATGCTTCGATATCCGCATCAAGCACTTCTTCTTCAAAAACAATACCAAATACAGCAAGCATTTTAGCAAAAGTATCTTTGGTTACTTGGTCATAATTCCCTGAATTAATCCATTTCGCCATGTCAAAGACAACTGTAATACCATTTGCTGTGTTGAAATCATCATCCATAGCTGCTTCAAAATCAGCCTTGAATTTTGCAAGTTCAGCTGCATCAACAGCTTCTCCAAGTGGCAAGGTAAAGGTATTTTTCAAATACTTAAGGTTAACAGATGCATCGTGAACTGCTTTTTCGGTAAAGTTGACGGGTTTGCGATATTGTTGAGTCGCAAGGAAGAAACGAAGCACTTGACCATCAACAGTTTTCAACATGTCGTGGACTGTCACAAAGTTGCCAAGAGATTTTGACATTTTTTCATTGTCGACATTGACAAAACCATTGTGCATCCAGTAATTAGCAAATGTTTTCCCAGTTTTGGCTTCTGATTGAGCAATTTCATTAGTGTGGTGTGGGAATTCCAAGTCAGCTCCACCACCGTGAATATCAATAGTATCACCTAAAATACTTGTCGCCATTACAGAACATTCAATGTGCCAACCAGGACGTCCTTGTCCCCAAGGGCTTTTCCATGAAACTTCACCTGGCTTAGCAGCTTTCCAAAGGGCAAAATCAAGCGGATTTTCTTTGATGTCGCCTTCGCCATCAACACGACCGCTGGCACCAACTTCAAGGTCTTCCAAAGTTTTATTTGCTAATTTAGCATAGTTTTTGCTTTTAGCCACACGGAAATACACATCGCCATTTGCTTCATAAGCAAAACCTTTGTCCACTAGGTCTTTGACAAAAGCAATGATTTCATCCATGTAATCAATGACACGTGGATTTTTTGTTGCTGGTTCAACACCAAGTTCTTTGACATCTTCCATAAAGGCTGCAATGAATTTATCAGAAAACGCCTTTGTGTCCATGCCAGCCGCTGCCGCACCTTTGATGATTTTATCATCGACGTCAGTAAAGTTAGAAATATAATTTACTTTGTAGCCACGGTATTCAAAATAGCGGCGAATCGTGTCAAAAGCAACAACACTTCGAGCATTCCCAATGTGAATATAGTTATAAACAGTCGGTCCACAAACATACATGTTAACTGTATTTTCAGTAATTGGGACAAAGTCACGAAGACTTCTGGTCATTGTATCGTAAATTTTAATTGTCATGTTCCTTCCTCCAATCTCATCTTAGTTTTTATTAAAGTTTTGATGAATGTAAACTTTCGTAGCAAGCTGCTTCAAGTTTTGAAGTATAGTACTCACGGTGTTCTTCAAGGTCATGAATGGCATTTTCATCTTTTTTACCATGAACACGAACAACTTTCGCTGGTACTCCGACTACTGTTACATCTGCTGGAACATCCGATACAACGACAGCTGCTGCACCGACTTTGGAATTTTTACCAATTTCAATTGGTCCAATAACCTGTGCGTGCGCTGAAACAAGTGCTCCTTCGCGAACGGTTGGGTGACGTTTTCCGACATCCTTACCAGTTCCGCCCAGAGTCACACCATGATAAAGCATAACTCCTTTTTCTACAATTGCTGTTTCACCAATAACAAGACCAGAACCATGGTCGATAAAGACACCCTCAGCAATTTCAGCTCCTGGGTGAATTTCAATTTGTGTCCAAAAGCGCCAGAATTGGCTATGCATGCGCGCTAATAATTTCAAGCCATGTTTCCACAAGAAATGTGAGATACGATGCGCAGCCAAGGCTTTGACACCAGGGTAAGTTAGTATAATCTCCAGAGAGCTACGAGCCGCTGGATCGTTTTTCTTTACAATATCAATGGTTTCTTTCCACCAACCCATATCTTCTCCTTTCTTTTATTCGTCTTCGTCGATTTCAGACCAATCAACAAGAATTTGTTGGTCATCAAAGGGATTAATGGCAACTCCGACCGTTTCGTCAATGTCGTTTTCACCGTGTCCAGGTTGATAAATATCAGCCAAACGCCATGTCAAAATACTTCCTTGAGCATTGCGAAATGGTGTTCCAAAATCTTTGTGGTTATACCATTTAGCAAAGCTTTGAAGATTTGAAAAGGCTGGGACATAGCTTTTACCTTCTGGTGTAGACATTGTTGGGAACATACGGTCAAAGCTTTTATCGTCACGTGGGTGAACAAAGGCTGGGACAAGGTAGTATTTGTCCAAAGTATCAGCCGCAAGGTTTTCTTCACCCATAAGTTTATTCAAAATAGTTGTGTAAGCATTCAAAAATTGGATTAATTCACTACTTTTGAAGATAGTTGAATTGCCAAAATCGCCTGTTTTCTTAAGATTAAAGACAATTCCAGTTAATCCTTTTTCAATGACTTCTTTTAAAACATCCAAAGTTGGACGTTCAACCCAATTTTGATCATTGGCACTAGCTTGTTCAGATTTGAAAGTTTCCAAATCTTCCTTATCAGAAAAGACAGGAGTCACCTTTTGCCCTTCAATATCAAGAGCATAAGGTTGATCACTAGCCAAAACTGGGATGTTGTGCAAAGCATTGACAAGCGCAATGCTATCTAAAAAGTTGTCTGGTGCGTTAACAAACGCGCGCAAACGAATATCAAGTTCATTTAAATTTGTCATCGTTAAACTCCACATTTATAAAAAGATGAGCAAGCCAAAAAGTGATTAGTCGATTTTATCGTGTTTTTCTTTGTGGTCACGCAAGTGTCCGCCAAATGGTGAGTGCCCTTTGTGTTCTTTTTCATGTTTTTCAGCTCTTGGTGGACGTGGAAGAAGAGCTTTCATTGACGCATCAACACGTCCTTTGTCATCTACTTTGATAACTTTAACATCAACTTCGTCACCAACTTCAAGAACGTCAGAAACGTTAGCAGTACGTGTCCATGCAATTTCTGAAATGTGAACAAGGGCATCTGTCTTATCAAAGAGGTTAACAAAAGCACCGAATTTTTCAATACGAACAACTTTAGCGTGGTAAACTTCACCAACTTTAGCTTCACGAACTAAACCAGCAATAATTTCTTTGGCACGGTCGATAGCTGCTTGGTCTGATGAGTAAATTGAAACATTTCCTTCATCGTCAATGTCAATTTTAACACCAGTTTCTTCGATAATTTTATCGATGGTTTCACCACCTTTACCGATAACCACTTTGATTTTATCAACATCAATCTTGATTGTATCAATTTTTGGTGCTGTTGGTGCCAAGTGAGTACGAGGTGCTGGGATAGTTGCTGCAATCAAATCAAGGATTTCAAAACGAGCTTTCTTAGCTTGAGCAAGAGCTTCTTTCAAGATTTGCGGTGTGATACCTTCAATCTTGATATCCATTTGAAGGGCTGTAATACCTTCACGAGTACCTGCAACTTTAAAGTCCATATCACCAAAGTGGTCTTCAAGACCTTGGATATCTGTCAAGATTGTGTAGTTGCTACCGTCTGAAATCAATCCCATGGCAATACCAGCAACTGGTGCTTTGATTGGCACACCACCAGCCATAAGAGCAAGGGTACCTGCACAGATTGAAGCTTGTGAAGATGAACCATTTGATTCCAAAACTTCAGCTACTAAACGGATAGCATATGGGAATTCTTCAAGACTTGGAAGAACTTGCGCAAGAGCACGTTCACCAAGAGCACCGTGACCAATTTCACGACGACCTGGCGCACCGTAACGTCCAGTTTCACCAACAGAGAATTGTGGGAAATTGTAGTGGTGCAAGAAACGTTTCTTGTACTCAGCACCAAGTCCATCAACGATTTGAGTTTCACCCATTGGAGCAAGTGTCAAAACTGACAAGGCTTGAGTTTGTCCACGTGTGAAGAGACCTGAACCATGAACTTTTGGAAGGTAGTCAATCTCGGCATCCAATGGACGGATTTCGTCAACACGACGGCCATCAGGACGGATTTTATCTTCTGTAATCAAGCGACGAACTTCGGCATGCTCCATTTGTTCAAGAATTTCAGCCACGTCACGCATGATTGTTTCGTAGTTTTCATCGTCAGCGTAGCGTTCTTCGTAAACAGCAGTTACTTCTTCTTTGACAGCTTCAGTTGCTGCTTCACGCGCTTTTTTCTCTTCAACTTGAACAGCTTTTTGAAGATCTGCATTGTAGGCTGCAATGATTTCAGCTTGCAATTCTGGGTCAACTTGTAGCAATTCAACTTCTGCTTTTTCTTTACCAACAGCTGCAACGATTTCTTCTTGGAAGGCAATCAATTCTTGAACAGCTTCATGTCCTTTAAGAAGAGCTTCAAGCATGATGTCTTCTGACAATTCTTTAGCACCAGATTCAACCATGTTGATAGCTTCTTTTGTACCAGCAACAGTCAATTCAAGAAGTGATGCTTCTTTTTGTTCAGCTGATGGGTTAATGATGAATTCACCATCGATGTAAGCCACTTGAACACCAGCGATAGGTCCGTTAAATGGAATGTCTGAAATAGACAAAGCAAGTGAGCTACCAAACATGGCTGCCATTGGTGCGCTAGCATCTTCATCATAAGAAAGAACAGTGTTAATCACTTGAACTTCGTTACGGAAACCTTCAGCAAACATTGGACGAATTGGACGGTCAATCAAACGTGCTGTCAATGTCGCATCAGTTGTAGGACGACCTTCACGTTTGTTGAAACCACCAGGGAATTTCCCAGCAGCATACATTTTTTCTTCGTAGTTTACTTGAAGTGGGAAGAAGTCACCAGTTGACATTTTTTTAGACATGACAGCTGCACTAAGAACAGTTGATTCACCGTAACGAATCACTGCAGCGCCATTAGCTTGTTTAGCAACTTGACCAATTTCAACAACAAGTGGACGACCAGCAAAAGTCGTTTCAAAAGTTTGTTTTGACATTTTTATTCCTCTAACATTTTATTTTGATACGTCTGTTTTCTACAAAAACCAGTCTGTAAAAGACTTATAAACTCGTCTTTGCATAAAACCACGTATCTTCATTATTTTATCACATTTTATAGGAAATAGCAGAGCTTGCAGCACAGTTTTTTAAGAATCATTAAAAAGCAGCTACCAAACAGTAACTGCTTCTTCTTATAGCGTTTTATCAAATAATTACCCAAAAAATAAATCAACAACTGCAATAACGATAATGGCGCCAAGTACAGATGGTAAAATTGCCATGCCAGCAAGACTAGGTCCCCAATAACCAAACAAACTTTGACCAACAAATGAGCCCACAAGTCCAGCAAAAATATTATAAATGCAGCCCATTGACTCACCTTTCTTAGTGATAGCTCCTGCAATTATCCCAATCAAAGCCCCAACAATTAATGATCCAATCATAACAGTCTCCTTTAATGCAATATCTCTAGACAGGTCTTACAAAAATCCCTGATTAACCGTTTTTATCAACACCTTCATTCTACCACAAAAGCCTCCCAAAGGGAGGCTTAAAAATGTCAACTAATACAATTGTTAAGAAGAGGTATTAGAACATGTCAATCAATAATTGTTTCAACTCAGCAATGTAAGGTTGACGTGGGTTAGCAGGTGTACATTGATCATCGTATGCAAGTGATGCTAATTTATCAACTGCTGCATCAAAGGCTTCTTTTGTAACACCATTTGCAGAAAGACGAGGGTCAACATCAACAGCTTTCATCAAAGCATCAATACGTTCGCAAAGTGCTTCTACCAATGCTGCATCATCTTTACCTTTAAGACCAAGGCTACGAGCAATATCAGCGTAATCACGTTGTGCACGGTATTCTTCATAACGTGGAAAGACTGAACGTTTCACATTTCCTGCAACACCATTGTAACGAATAACGTGTTGCATAGCAATTGAGATAGCTAAACCGTGAGGAAGGCCAAATTCACCACCAGTTTTGTGTGCGATTGAGTGATTAATACCTAGGAAGGCATTTGAGAAGGCCATACCTGCAAGTGTTGCTGCGTAGTGCATATTTTCACGCGCTTGTTCACCACGAAGTGTTGGGTGTTTAGGATCATAGTTATATGAATCTTCCAAGTTTTCGATAACCAACTTGATAGCTTCAAGTGACCATGGACGAGTCAAATCAGATGCCATAACTGAAACATAAGCTTCAAGGGCATGTGACAAAGTATCAAGACCAGAAAGAGCAACGGTACGTTTTGGCACTGTCATAACAAATTCTGGGTCAACAATAGCAACTTGTGGTGTCAATTCATAGTCAGTCAATGGATATTTAACGTGAGTATGATCATCAGTAATAACAGCGTAAGGTGTTACTTCTGAACCTGTACCAGATGTTGTTGGGATACAGAAGAGACGAGTTGCTGTTTGATGTTTGAATTTTACGATACGTTTACGGATATCAATGAATTTTTGTTGCAAACGTAAGAAGAGTTCGCTGACATTTTCGTAGCTGTCAAGGAAATCAGCTTCTTGATCAAGTGAGTATTCGTAGATGTAACGTGCAATTTTAGCTGCATCAAGAGCAGAACCACCACCGACTGCGATAACTGTGTCTGGTTTGAAATCACGCATTTGTTTGGCAATTTCAATCGTTTGACCAAGTGTTGGGTCTGGTTTGATTGTACCGTAAATTGATGTCGCAACTTTTTCATCACGCAATGCCAATTGAGCAAGAACAGTATCAACAAAACCAAATTGAACCATACCTGGGTCTGCAACAATCAAAGCGCGTTGCATTGGTTCGTATTCGTCTTGCAAATAAGAGATAGCATTTTTTTCGTAGTATGTTTTTTCTGGTAGGCGAATCCATTGAGGACGGTTGCGACGTTTAGCAACTGTCTTAACATTTAAGAGATCGCCAGTTGAAAGATTGTGTGACAATGAATTTTTCCCCCATGATCCTGTTCCAAGTGTTAAGCTAGCTTTAAGTGCATCTGTGTAGACATCACCAATACCTCCGACTGAATCTGGTTGGTTAACCAAGACACGTGATGCTTTCACAGCGTCGCCATATTCAGCAACAAATGGGTCTGCTTGAGAACCAATTTGAATACCAGCATTGTGTCCTGCACCTTGGTAGTCAAGAAGTGCTTCAACAATTTCAACACCTTCTTTACGGTCTTTAGCTTTATAAACTGAAAGGAGTGGAGAAAGTTTTTCAGAAGATAGTTTTTCACCGATGTTTTTCTTATCAAGTTCAAATAAGAGAACATCTTTACCTTCTGGTAATTTGACACCGGCTTGTTCACAAATCCAACGAGCTGGCATACCAGCAACTGGACCGTTAACGCCGTGTCTGTCATTAAAGACAAAGTCTTCAAGTTTTTTATAGTCCTTCTTAGGTACAAGGTAGGCACCCTTATCTTGCATTTTTTGAAGCCATTCATCATAGATTGGTGCTTCAACAACTGCAGAGTTTTCAGTTGCACAAATCATACCGTTATCAAAACGTTTTGATAGCAACAAGTCTTCTACAGCGCGATCAACGTGTGCTGTTGCATCAACATAGATAGCACCGTTACCAGCACCAACACCCATTGATGGGTTACCTGATTTAAGAGCGGCATTTACCATACCAGGTCCACCAGTTGCCAAAATAGAAGCAATCTTCGGATTTTGGATAAGCGCTGATGTATTTGCAAGAGACGGTGTTTCAATCCATTGAACAATGTTTTCTGGAGCACCAGCTTTCACTGCGGCATCATAAAGAATTTGTGCGGCATGTGCTGAACAGTTTTGCGCTTGTGGGTGGAAAGCAAAGACAATCGCATTACGTGTTTTAAGAGCTACCAAAATCTTGAACATTGTTGTTGAAGTTGGGTTTGTTGTTGGAACAATACCAGCCAAAACACCAAGAGGTGCTGCGATTTGGATACTTCCTGAAACCTTATCTTCCCCAATGATACCTACTGTTTTTTCATTTTTGATACGTTCATAAACGTACTCAGTAGCGAAGTGGTTCTTAATATCTTTATCTTCAACGACACCACGACCAGTTTCTGCATGAGCTTCTTTTGCTAATTCAAGCGAAGCTTCTGAACCTGCAAGAGCCATCGCTGCGACAATGTTATCAACTTGTTCTTGTGAATAAGTTGCATAAACACGTTCAGCTTCAAGAGCTTTTTCGACAAGAGCTCCAGTGTACTGTTGAGCCAATTCTTCTGCGCTCAACTCGTTATTCTTTACATCTGCATTTGTTGCTTTAGCCATTAAGAAAACCTCCTTATAAGTACCCTTAAAAATAAGTGCCTCATTTTTTGAGAAGAACTATATTAATGATTGATACTAAAATAAAAACAAGACCGTATAGTCTGGAATTTCAAAACTCAACGTTATTACTTGAGGTTCTCTTCACTATAAAAACTACACAAAATCAAAAGTTAAATTCTTTAATCATCATATCATTGTGATATTCTTCACCAATTATATTAACCCTTTTTCAAAAAAAGGTCAAGTATTTTTTGTAAGCTTTTTCATTTTTATTGTAAAGCCAATGTAAGGGGATACATTTATATACCTATCTTTTCCTTTTACACTAATACTTTTGCCACTTTTGACATTTTCATCTTCAGCAAAAACTCATTTTCATTAAAAATCTATCCTTCAATATCTTTCAAAATAAGCAGCTGAATGTACAAAAAAGCTCCTTGGAAAACCCAAGAAGCTTTTGCTCGACCGACGAACGTCAGATTAACGACGAAGACCAAGTGATGCGATCAATTCGCGGTAACGGTTAACGTCTGTACGGCGAAGGTATGCCAACAAGTTACGACGGTGACCGATTTTTTTCATCAATCCACGGTAAGTTGCGTGGTCTTTTTTGTGTTGTTTAATGTGTTCGTTAAGGTGGTTGATTTCCCAAGTAAGAACAGCTACTTGAACTTCAACTGAACCTGTGTCACCTTCGTGACGTGCGTATTGAGCGATGATTTCATTTTTTTTCTCTTTTGAGATTGCCATAATTTTTCTCCTTTATATTGCTTCATCCGAGTGGTAGGTTTTTGGCGGATCCTACGACCAAGAAGAAGTTACTTGTCTTACGACAGTCCTTATTGTAGCAGATTGTTTCTACTTTTGTCAAAGGTTTTCCCTTAATTTAACGTGACTTTAACACAAATTAATTTTTCTTTGAAAAACGTGTTTTAATAATCAAACCTAGGCAAATAACCAAGCTGATAACAGCGTAAATGATAAAAGCAAAGCCTGGTTGTGGGCTAAATTTTGAGAAGAGGTTCAAAACAATTGCTGCGCTTGCCCCACCAAGATTACAGAAAATCAAGATAAGCGTAGTCGCATTTCCGATTAATTGCGGTGAGATGTTAGTTGAAACATCACTGAAGACGCAGGTAACCACAATACTGTACCAGAAACCTGATAGCATTGCACCGATTAGCATCACCCAAAGATTGTTAGCAAAACCTACCATAAATAGTCCAAGAGCAAATGGAATCATTGAAATGGTAATCAAGTTTTTGCTAAAGCGTCCAAGCAAACCTTCAAAACAAATTCCTGAAAGAATTCCCATAAGCATCATACCACTCAAGATTAGGCTGGCTTGACGAGGACTCCCAAGATGCAGTTGGTCAACAATAACTGGGATACGAAGACTGTTCGCACTATTGATGTTAATAACAAAACCTGCCAATAAAGATAATCCGACGATGTACAAAATATCTTCTTTTCTAAATTTAGCACGAGTCTCATCTTGTTGGAGTTCTTCTACTTCAACCTTAGGTTTTGGTGCAAAAATAAGGTAAACAGCAAGAATTGGCAAAGCAAATAAGTAAACACTAAATGTCCATGACCAACCAAGAACAACAATGAAACCAACAATCATGGTCAACAAGGCATTACCAATAATTTCAAAAGAACCACGAAGACCGAGCATCTGAGCTTGTTCACGTCCAGCATAAGTCTCACTGATAATACTGATGGCACGAGAATTAATCAAACCAATCCCGATACCAAGCAAAATACGTGATACAAAAACTAATGAATAAGTCTGAAAAACGACTGGCATACTACCACCAAAGGCAATCAAAAGAAGACCTAAGATGATACTGAGACGTTCAGAGATTAGACGTTCGATAATTGGATTTAGTAACAACATGGCAAGAATCGCAAAAGATGATAGTGAAAATAGAAATTCCACCTGACTAGCGGCGTATCCTTGCTGATGAAATGTTGTAATCATTTGGGGTAATGCTGTCGACGGAGATAACGTCGAGACCAGCATCAAAGATAGAGATAGGAGACTAAATTTCTCCAAAAATGTTTTCATAGAAACTCCTTACTTGTTTTTTTCTCCATTTCCAGTATAATCAAAGTTAGCGCATAAAAATATGACTTTTGTCATAACAAAGGAGGTCTGTGTGTCTTTAGAAAAATATATCCAAGACTATCAGCTTGAAAAAATCTTTCCGAGACATTATTTTGATAAATTGCAAGTCCGCGAATTAGTTGCTGGAGATGCCATTTGTCACCAAGGAGAAGCTTTGACAGCACTCTCTTATTTTGCAAAAGGAAAATTAAAAATTGTTCGTCGCTTATTTAACGGAAAAGAGCATATTTTAGATATCAAAGAAAAACCAACGCTTATCGGAGATATTGAATTATTAACTGATCAGCCAATCGTGTCTTCAGTTGTCGCTCTTGAGGATACCTTAGTCATCCAACTCCCTTTAACTGGGATTCGCGAGGAATTATTAGCTGATAATGATTTGCTTCTAAATCTTAGTAGAGGACTCGCTCAATCACTTTATGAGCAAAATATCCGTGCTTCTACGAATTTGAATTACACACTTAAAGAACGTCTAGCCACTCACATCTTGGCGATTGAAGACAAAGGTGTCTTCAAGTTAGAATTAACTAGTCTTGCCGATTCATTCAGTGTCAGCTACCGTCATTTACTTCGTGTGATTCATGAATTTATCGATTTAGGCATTATTGAAAAACGTCGCCCCTACTATTATATCAAAGATATGAAGAAACTTATCGACTTGAAGATCACTAACTAAGCCAATAACTTTCTCGTTAAGCATTTTTATGCTATAGTGTTATATAGAATAATTTGAGGAGAAAATATGTCAGTTATTGAAAAATTAGCAAAACCAAGTCATTTAATCAATATGAACGATATTATTCGCGAAGGTCATCCAACTTTGCGTAAAGTTTGTGACGATGTCACATTCCCATTATCTGATGAAGAAATCATCTTAGGCGAAAAAATGATGCAGTTCTTGAAAAACTCTCAAGATCCTGTAACAGCTGAAAAAATGGGCTTGCGCGGAGGTGTTGGCTTGGCAGCACCACAATTGAACGTTTCAAAACGTATTATTGCTGTTCTTGTTCCAAACATGGAAGACAAAGATGGTAACCCACCAAAAGAAGCTTATAGCTTGCAAGAAGTGATGTACAATCCAAAAGTTGTCTCACACTCTGTTCAAGACGCTGCACTTGCTGATGGTGAAGGATGCTTGTCAGTTGACCGCGTTGTGGAAGGATACGTTGTCCGTCACTCTCGTGTTACTGTTGAATACTTTGATAAAAACGGTGAAAAACACCGCATCAAACTTAAAGGTTACAACTCAATCGTTGTCCAACACGAAATTGACCACACAAATGGTATCATGTTCTACGACCGCATTAACGAAAAGAACCCATTTGCTGTTAAAGATGGTATGCTAATTGTCGAATAAACCATAAAGAGAGGAAATCCTCTCTTTTTTTGTAACTAAAAAAGCCTAGGATGTCAAAATCCTAGGCTTTTTATATGTCACAGTTTTTGATATTGAAAGGCTAAACCAATATGACTGTGATAAAGGTGAGCTAAGCTGAAAATAGGAAAAGCTGACTCACCTATGAATTTGTTAAATGGTAAAACTTAGATTAATCAAGCGCAGCAAGAAGAGCTTTGGCTTGTTTATCAAGGTTGGCAAGAACCTCATCAGTTGCGATAAATTTGCCATCTGCCCAAGCAGAGTCATTCACACGTGTTGTTGTGATTTCATCAACAAATTTTGTACGGATGAATGGGAACAAAGCACGGTAAGCATCTGCCACTGGTTCGTGTCCACCATTTGCAAGGATAGAAACAGTTGTCACTTTTTCATTAAGGGCTGATGGACCTGTTGGGTCTGAAAGATCAAGCGCACGGCTCAACCAGTCAAGCAAGTTCTTCACTGAACCAGGAATCGCAAAGTTATAAACTGGTGAGAAGAACCAGATAGCATCAGCTGCCAAGACAGCGTCACGTGCAGCTTGCACAGCAGCTGGTGTGTTAGCTTCCAAATCTTGCGAGAAGACTGGAACTTGTGACCAGTCTAGGTATGATACTTCTGCTTTGCCTTCAAGTGCTTTTTCAGCATTTTGAGCAAATTGTTGATCAAAAGATCCCTCACGTAATGAACCAACAACAAATAGAATTTTTTTCATTATATATCTCCCTTTTAAGGTTAATTAGTCTGTTAAAAGTTATTTATCACTAAATAGTACTTTTTCTATATTGTCATTGTACGAATTATTGCTACTTTTGTAAATTAATATGCTCACGCGGTTTAAATTTTTTTAGAAGTCGGATAAGCTCTTCTTGTTCTTCTTCAGTGAGCACTGAAAAGGTGTCCTGGATTTTTTCGATGTGTAGTGGCAAAGCATGTTCAATAACTTGACGACCTGCGTCTGTTAGAGTTACTAGATAAGCACGTTTGTCGTCAGGACAAGTGTGGCGTGTCACCCATCCTTTTTTCTCCATGTTACGAATTACTACCGTCATATTACCTGAGGTCGCTAAAATACTGTCCATTAATTCACCAATTTTCATGGGACCCTTGCTATAAAGAACATCCAAAACACTAAATTGAGTTTGCGTTAAATCATCTTCCTTGAATGATTCTGACGTTTTAGCATCAATTGTTCGATACGCTTTTCGTAAAACAACCATAGCCTTCACAGCTGTATTCGTGATCCCTGACATCTTTCCTCCTGCTTTTCAACTGATATGAAAACGAACAAACTATCTCAGATAAACTGAAAATAATTTGTCCGCTCTTTTTTTATTATTGTAATGATTTTAGAAGAAATCGTCAAACAAACTGAGTTGGTTATCTTCTGGCATGTTGCCAAGGATTCCCATTTCATCCATTTTTTCAACTAGTGTTGCTGAAACACCACCGCGTTTGCGAAGTTCCATTTTAGATAGGAATTCACCTTCTTCACGCGCTTTAACGATTTGTTTTGCAACGTTTTCTCCGAGACCATCCATAGCTACAAATGGTGGAATAAGGGTATCACCGTCAATAATGAACTCTGTCGCATCACTGCGGTAAAGGTCCAATTGACCAAATTTATAACCACGTTCAAGCATTTCATTGACCAACTCGAGCGTTGTGTAAAGGTCGATTTCAACGTTTGAAGCTTCATTATTTTTACGTTTGGTTGAAATCTCAGCCATGCGTTCTTTAACGGCATCAAGACCAGCACTCATTGTCTTGATATCAAAGGCTTTGGCACGAATTGAGAAATAAGCGCAGTAATAATAAAGTGGGTAGTGAACCTTGAAGTAGGCCACACGAAGGGCCATCAATACGTAGGCTGCCGCGTGGGCTTTCGGGAACATGTACTTGATTTTACCACAAGATTCGATGTACCAATCAGGCACATTATTGTCACGCATCGCTTGAATGTAGCCATTACGTTCTTCATCAGAAATCTTCAACCAGCGTCCTTTACGCACACGTTCCATAATGGTAAAGGCCATTTTTGGATCTAGTCCCGCGTGCATGAGGTAAACCATGATATCGTCACGACAACCGATAACGGTTTTCAGTGTGGCAATACCTTCTTTAATCAAATCTTGGGCATTTCCAAGCCAAACATCGGTACCATGTGATAGTCCAGATAACTGAAGCAATTCGGCAAAGGTCGTTGGATGTGTTTCTTCAACCATGCCACGAACGAAGTTTGTTCCGAATTCTGGAATACCAAGCATACCTGTCGGTGTTCCGATTTGTTCAGGCGTTACACCAAGTACTTCAGTACCTGAGAAGAGTGCCATAACATCTGGGTCATCCGCAGGAATATCTTTGGGATCAATACCAGACAAGTCTTGCAGCTTACGAATCATTGTCGGATCATCATGACCGAGGATATCAAGTTTCAAGACGTTTTCGTCGATATCGTGGAAGTTAAAGTGAGTGGTTTGCCATTCAGCTGACAAATCATCGGCTGGATACTGAACTGGCGTAAAGTCATAAACATCCATATAGTTTGGAATAACAACGATACCACCCGGGTGTTGACCCGTTGTACGTTTCACCCCAGCAGCACCTTGTGCTAAACGCTCAACTTCTGCTTCTGGGTACATTTTCCCGTAATCACGTTCATAACCTTTAACAAATCCGTAAGCTGTACGGTCAGCGACCGTACCAACGGTTCCGGCACGGAAAGCATATTGTTCTCCAAAAATATCACGAACGTCCAAGTGAGCTGAGGGTTGGTCATCACCAGAGAAGTTCAAATCGATATCGGGAACTTTATCTCCATCAAATCCAAGGAAGGTTTCAAATGGAATATCATGTCCATCTTTCTTATAACGTGTGCCACATTTTGGACAATCCTTGTCAGGAAGGTCATAACCTGAACCAACAGAACCATCAGTGATAAATTCTGAATGCTGACAATTTGGGCAGACATAGTGTGGCGGCATTGGGTTAACTTCGGTAATCCCAATCATGGTTGCCACGAAACTTGAACCAACAGATCCACGCGAACCAACCAAGTAACCACGTTTATTAGAACGAATAACCAGCATCTGAGAAGCCAGGTAAATCACGGCAAATCCATTACCCAAAATCGAAGTCAATTCTTTTTCGATACGTCGGTCAACAATATCTGGTAGTGGGTTTCCATAGATTTCAAAAGCTTTTTGGTAAGTCATCTCTGCGACACGTTCTTCTGATTTTTCAAGGAAAGGCGTGTACAAATCTTTCTTAACCACTTCGATTTCTTCAAAGCGCTCAGCAAAATCACTCGTATTCTTAACAACGATTTCATAAGCCAAGTCTTCACCGAGGAAAGAAAATTCGTCTAGCATTTCGTTGGTTGTGCGGAAATGGGCTTTTGGTAATGGAGCTGGCTGAGCATCTTCACCACGACCAATTGGACGGTTAATCGGTGCCCCTTGTCCTAAACTACGTACAATGATTTCTCGATAAATCTCATCTTCTGGTTCAATGTAATGAACATTACCAGTCGCAAGCACAGGCTTATTAAGACGACGACCAACTTCAATCAAATCTCGAATGACTTGACGAATACCTTCTTCATCTTTAATTGTTCCTTGTGCCAATAGCGGTGCATAAATGGCAGGCGGCATGACTTCGATGAAATCATAGTATTTAGCCACTTCAACAGCTTTATCCACACCTGATGTCAAAACTGCATCAAAAACTTCACCTTCTGAGCAGGCTGTTCCTAGCAAAAGCCCTTCACGGTGCGCATCAAGAACTGTTCTTGGAATACGTGCTACTCCTTCAAAATATTTGACGTTTGAAAGACTGACAAGCTTGAAGATATTTTTCAACCCAGTTTGGTTTTGAACATAGATCGTTGCATGTTTTACACGAGCTTTCTTATAAGAGTCTTCAGCCACCAATTTTGTGTTCAAGTCCATCATGTTTGTAAGGCCATGATTTTCACGTGCTTCTTTCAAGAAAATAAAGAGCAGGCGACCAGTTGCTTCGGCATCGTAGTTGGCCATGTGGTGGTGTTCAAGAGACACTTGGAAACGTTTAGTCAACGGTCCCAAACCATGACGTTTGTACTCTGGATAAAGATTTCGTGCCAATTCAAGCGTATCAATAACTGGCTGCGTGATGGTTGGCATACCATGACGTTTGTAATTAGCATTCATAAAGCCAACGTCAAAGGTCGCATTGTGGGCAACAAGTACAGTATCTTTACAGAAATCTTGGAACATTTGAAGCACTTGTTCGATAGGCTTCGCATTGCGAACATGATTATCCGTAATCCCTGTCAATTCTGTCGTAAAAGCTGACAAATGGTGACCTGGGTTGACGAATTCATCAAACTGCTCAACAATGTTACCTTTGTACATTTTTGAAGCGGCAATCTGAATCAAATCATTGTGCACCGCAGAAAGTCCTGTTGTTTCCACGTCAAATACGACATACGTTGCTTCATTCAGCTCTAAGTCAACAGGATTGTAAGCAATCGGCACCTTATCTTCAACGATATTGGCTTCCAATCCGAAAATAGCCTTAATACCGTCCTTACGAGCTCTATGATAGCCGTGAGGGAAACTTTGAACATTTCCATGGTCAGTGATGGCAACAGCCTTATGACCCCATTTAGCAGCTGTATCAATCAACTCCTCAACCGTTGGCAAAGCATCCATGGTTGACATGTTCGTATGCGCATGGAATTCCACACGTTTCTGGTCTTCTGGCATCAAATCCTTGCGGTCATGGTGAACAATTTCTTTGACATCTTGCACATTCATAGTAAGGGCATGCGTGAAATTATTGTTCTCAATATTTCCGCGAACACGAAGCCATGACCCCTTAGCAATCATGTCATATTTTTTCAATTCTTCATCGTCTTTAGCCCATTTTTGCATGGCAAAGCTTGATGTATAGTCTGTCATCTTGAAATTGATGATATGACGACCTGTACGAGTAGTTTTCTTTTCAACATCAAAAACCATTCCTTCAAAGACAATACGGTTTTCTTCTGTTGTGATTTCAACCATCGGCGTGATTTCGGCATTTTCAAAACCTGCACGGCGTTGTTTAGCGCGTTCTTTGAAATCAAATTTTGGTTTTGGAGCTTCTTCAGCTGGTGGCATTGACGCTTCTAGAGACTTAACGGCTTCACGGTTTTCTTGCACCGCTTTTTCCACCATGGCTTCACGATTAGTTGTAAAATCTTCTCGAAGCGCTTGTGTCATAGCTTCATTTGAAACCATATCAATCATCAAGTTTCCGAAACCAAAGGCCTTAAATTGACGTGCTAGGTTAGGCAAATGATTTTTTCGGAAATGCTCATTATTAACAAAAGCTGGCGCTTCAATCAATAATTTATGACCGTCGTATGACACTTGAAGCTTGCTAAATGAGGCTTTAAAACTAGCGCTATTACATGGCGAATGTTCAAACGCCTCTTCATAATAAGCCTGCAAAAGTGGTTGTGAGAAATCAATCTTTTCTGCCTGAATATCAAAAGTCGCTGTAATATCCGCTTGCTTAAAGGTATTAACCAAGCGATAAGCTAACTCACGATAAATATCAATCGGCAAAATCTCTGCAAATGAAAAATGGAATTCCCAGAGGCGGGATACTGAGTGTACCTTAACTTCACGAATATCTGCAGATGAAAAAGCAGAAGATTGTCGCATTTCAAGCGGCATATCGATTTGCTCCATCAATTTTTTAAATAACTCTGACATAAAACGTCAATTACCTCAATTCCAAAAATCTAACTTTCTATCCTAAGTAAAAGAGGGACATCAGTCGCCCTTTTACTTTTTTATCTATCAATATCGTCTTTCAATTTTATCATAAAAGTGAGCATTTTTCGAGACAAAAGAAAAGGTCGGGGCTAAGCCCTCGACCTAAATCTTATTAGTTTTCTTTTGTCAAAATTTCAAGTGTTTCAATAAGGTTTTCAACGTTAACCTCGATTGTATCACCAGTTGCTTTGATTTTAACTTCTACGATACCATCAGCAGCTTTTTTACCTACAGTCACACGGATTGGAAGACCGATAAGGTCGCTATCTGAGAATTTAGAACCAACACGTTCGTTACGGTCGTCAACCAAAACTTCGTAACCTTTTTCAACCAATTCAGCTTCTACTTTAGCTGTCAAAGCTTGTGCTTCTTCATCTTTCACGTTAACAGTGATGACGTGAACATCAAATGGTGCCAATTCTTTAGGGAAGTTAATACCCCATGCAAAGCGGTAAGCACCTTTTGGTGTTTTAGAAACAAAGAGACGAGCGTGTTGTTCGATAACAGCTGACAAGATACGGCTAACACCGATACCATAGCATCCCATGATGATTGGCACAGCACGACCGTTTTGGTCAAGGATTGTAGCACCCATGCTTTCTGAATAGCGAGTACCAAGTTTGAAGATGTGTCCGATTTCGATACCACGAGCGAATTTCAGAACGCCTTTACCGTCTGGTGAGATTTCGCCTTCTTTAACTTCGCGAATATCAACGTATTCTGCTTCAAAGTCACGTCCTGGGTTAACACCAGTCAAGTGGTAACCATCTTCGTTAGCACCAACAACTGCATTAGCAACGTCTTGTACTTTGCGGTCAGCAACGATACGAACGTTTTCAGGAAGGTTAACTGGGCCAAGTGAACCAAAGTTTGCACCGAAGACTTTAACAGCATCTTCTTCAGTTGCTGGGTCAAGGAAGTCAGCACCAAGGTAGTTTTTCAATTTAACATCGTTGACTTGGTCGTTTCCGACAAGAAGCGCAACAACTGGTTCTTTATCAGCGATGAATAGAAGTGTTTTGATTGTTTGTTCTTCATCAACGTTCAAGAAAGCAGCCACTTCATCGATTGATTTGCAGTTAGGTGTTTCCACACGTTTAACATCTTCTTGAGCAACAACTTTTGTTGATGGTTTGTATTCGTTGCTTGCCATTTCAAGGTTAGCAGCGTAGCTTGATTCTGTTGAGTAGGCAACAGTATCTTCACCTGAAACCAACCATGATGACAATTCTTTTTTGATGTCTTCTAATACATCTTCTGGAATTTCATCGATTGAAGCGATTGATTTGTCAAGAACAACCCAACGGTCAAGGTCTGTACGGTCTGGAGTGATTGCCATAAACTCTTGAGAGTCTTTACCACCCATAGCACCACCGTCACCGATGATACCTTTGAAGTCAAGTCCTGCACGTGTGAAGACTGCTTCATAAGCTTTGCGGTATTCTTCGTAAGTTTCATCCAAACCTTCATAGTCTGCGTGGAAACTGTAACCATCTTTCATGATAAATTCACGTGTACGAAGAAGTCCGTTACGTGGACGTTTTTCATCACGATATTTAGATTGGATTTGATAAAGGTTAAGTGGCAATTGTTTGTATGATTTAACCGCATCACGAACAAGGCTTGTAAATGTTTCTTCGTGAGTTGGACCAAGGATAAAGTCTGATTTATCACGGTTTTTAAGTTTATAAAGGTCTTCACCGTAAGTTTCGTAACGACCTGATTCACGCCAAAGGTCAGCGTTCAAAAGTGCTGGTGCAAGCATTTCAACGGCACCGATTTTTTCAAACTCTTCACGCATGATTTTTTTGAATTTTTCAATTGTGCGGTTAGCAAGTGGTAGGTAAGCGTAGATACCTGCTGAGACTTGGCGAACATAACCAGCACGAACCATAAGAGCGTGGCTGATAACTTGAGCGTCGCTTGGCATTTCGCGAAGCGTTGGGATAAGCATTTGTGATTGTTTCATAATAAAATATTGCGGTCAAATCACGAAAATAAGTAAGCTGCTTGTTGTTTAGGCAAGTAGCTCACTTATTCGCATTTTTAGGGAAGACCGTATCAATTCCTTTCTAAAAAATGTGTATTTTAAAATATGATGTACTAAATTATTAATTAGTCTTTATGTAAGTTAGAAGAAAACTCGCATGATATCATTCCAAGTCACAGCTACCATCAAGATAATCATGATGACCACGCCAACCAGAGTGACATAAGTTTCTGTCTCTTGTTTGAGTGGTTTACGACGAACAATCTCGATAAGATTCATCAAGATTTTCCCGCCATCCAAAGCCGGAATTGGAATAAGATTTACAATTCCAAGGTCGATTGACAAAACAGCAAGCAAATTAATCACCGATGTCAATCCGTAAGAAGCTGCTTGACTTGAGGCTTGGTACATGGCAACAGGACCACCAAGTTTGTCCAAGCTGAAGTTTGACACAATGCCTTTCAAAGCATTCAAAATTAACATGGCACTTTGCCAAGACATTTGGAAGCCACCAGTAATCTTGTCCCAAAAGCCTGTTTTCAAAGCTGAAGAAACTCCGATAAGATAGCTGCCATGATTTTTGACTGGCTTAATATCAAGAGTCTTAGTTTTTCCAGAAGCGTCTTTTACGGTAACAGGAATGGTGTCACCTTTCGAAATGCCCTTTGTCGATTTGGCAACAGCCTCAGTCAAGTCAGACCAATTTGAGACTTTGTAATTACCGACTGCCAGTACCTTGTCACCGTCTTTGACACCTGCAGCTTGCATGGCACCACCATCAGTCACTCGCACAGCATTTGTCGAGGGATTCGGGACTCCGCCTTGCATAAAGACAAGTAAGATGAAAGCTAGCGTTCCTAGAATAAAATTATTCATCGGACCAGCAAAGTTTGTCATCAAACGTCCCCAGACAGTAGCATTTTGATACTGCACATCAAGCGGCGCGATGCGAATTTCTGTGCCATCTTCTTCAACGATTGTGGCATCGTGATGAACTTTATATGTCTTTTGCTCATCTAGAACCAATCCAGTGATTTCTAATTTATCTTCCAAATCATAAGAAGTCACGTTCATAGGAAGAGCTGTATTATCCAACTGTTTGTGTGACAAATTAATACGTGTCACCAAGCCGTCTTTGTTCAAACTCAAGCTAGCTGGCGTACCAGTCTTAATTTCAGTGGTATCATCTCCCCAACCCGCCATACGGACATAACCACCTAAAGGAAGAATACGAAACGTATAAGCTGTCCCCTCCTTATCAAAATGAGAGAAGATTTTCGGGCCCATCCCGATAGAAAATTCTCTCACCAGAATGCCTGATTTTTTGGCAAAGTATAAGTGACCAAATTCGTGGACAATAACTAAGATTCCAAAAACAATAATAAACGTTATAATTCCGAGCATTTTGCTCCTCTCTATACCAGTAACATTATTATCCTAATAACCATTCACTAGTAAGCAAACTCCAAAAGTTTGTGGCAGCTGCCAAACAAGTCAATTAGAAAAGACCAAATAGATGCATAATTGGGAAAACAAAAATCATTGAATCAAAGCGGTCTAGGATACCACCATGACCAGGGATCAGTTTTCCAGAATCTTTAACGCCAAAATGACGTTTAATCGCACTTTCAACCAAATCACCGAATTGACCAAAAATACTAAACAAAATAACGCAAATTAACATAACAAAGAGATTGTGCGGAGCGTAAACAGCTTTATCAATCAACATAAAGATAAATGAAACGACAACAGCGCAAGCAATCCCGCCAAGACTACCTTCGATAGTTTTATTTGGAGAAACCTTCGGCATCAATTTACGTTGACCAAAGCGACGACCAATCATATAAGCACCGATATCAGTCGCCCATACGATAAATAAAGCAAAGAGCACTTTATCTAAGCCACCCATACGAGCATTGACCAAGTTTTGGAAACCAATTCCCACATAAAGGCTAGCTGCAATCGGATAAGAGACATCATCGAATGAATAATCATCACAATTGATAACTGTTCCTGCCAAAAGCAAGAAAACCAACAACCCATAGACGGCAAAGTTAGAATCTATCGGTAGTGATGTAAAGTAGTTATCCAAAGGCACTGTCAAAACAAAAGCACCAAGCATTGACAAAACACCTTCAATTGAGAAAAATTCAAGATGTTTCATGCGTAACATTTCTGCCACACCAATCATTGCTAAAAAGCCTACAAAGACTTGAAACGGTAGGCCTCCATGCAATAGAAACGGCAGCATAATCAATAGGGCAATCGCCCCCCAAATCACACGTTGTTTCATGATATTTCCTTTCTAGATTCCACCAAAACGGCGATGGCGTTGATTGTATTCAGCAATCGCCTTAATCAACTCGTCTTTTTTGAAATCAGGCCATAAAACAGGTGTGAAGTAAAATTCACTATATGCTGATTGCCATGGTAGAAAATTACTAAGACGAAGTTCACCACTTGTTCGAATAATCAAATCCGGATCACGATACAAGTACGGCAAGTGATTCGTCATCAAATGATTTGAAATCACATCTTCTGTAATATCATCTGGGCTGATTTTTGCTTCAAGCACTTCTTGGGCAATATTTTTAACCGCTTCTGTAATTTCTGAACGACCACCATAGTTAAGCGCAAAATTCAAGATAAGACCAGAATTGTGCTTCGTTTGTTCGCAAGCACGTTTCATCGCATCAAAAGTTGCTTTTGGCAAACGATTTGTCTCACCAATAACTTGAACTTTGACATTATTAGCGTCCAATTCAGGGACATATTTATCGAAGAACTCAACGGGTAAGTTCATAATGAATTTGACTTCGTCCTCGGGTCGTGACCAGTTTTCTGTTGAGAAAGCATAAACTGTCAAAACTTTTACACCAAGTTCTGAGCTAGCAATCGTCACTTCCTGCAAAGCATCCATACCAGCTTTGTGTCCCATGACACGTGGTTGCATGCGTTTTTTGGCCCAACGACCATTTCCATCCATGATAATTCCAATATGATTTGGAATCTTGTCAAGGCTTACAGCCTCTTTCTTTTTTCTAAAATTAAATTTAAACATACAATTTCCTTAAAAGCATACTCATCATAATATTTTACCATAAAATAGCCATTTTTTCTCTACTTAATTGGTGGCTTTTTGGGAATATTTGCATGAAAAAAGCCAGATGAATTTTCATCCGACTTTCAATATATTAGTCTTCGCTTTCAACGGCAGTATCTTGAGCTGATTCTGCTTGTTCTTCGACTGCTTCTTCAACAGGTGCAGCTTCAACAACTTCTTGTTCAGCTCTGTTAACAACACGTTTTAAAGCACCAAGTTCAAATGTTAGATAAACACCATCGATGTCCAAAACCATTTTTTGGTTAGCAGTGTCAACTTCATCAACAACACCGTAAAGACCACCGATTGTTACGATTTCATCACCTTTTTGCAATGCTTTAAGTTGATCTTGACGGGCTTGTGCTTGTTTCTTTTGAGAACGTTGCATGAACCAAATCAAACCAACCATAACGAGCAACATAATAACTGTTGGCATAAGAATCCTCCATAAATATAAGCTTAATGACAACTATACCAAATTCCCCTTGACAACGCAAGAAATGACCGTTAAATCTCCCAAAGTTTACTAGCGTCAGTCACCTTAGCGTAGACAACCTGCGTTTGTTCTTCAAAACCTAAACTTTCATAAAGACGTTTAGCTGCTAAATTATCTGATTCAACCGCAATTTGAAAGACCTTCTCATTTTCAGCTAACAGGCTATTGATAAGCACTTTCATAAAATAAGTCCCAATCCCTTGACCACGGTAGCCTTCGGCAACTACTAAGCCATAAAGGTAATTGTAAGTCGTGCTAAAATCCACCGTGCAAGAAGCAACAACTTTGTCATCTTTCATCACAATATAAAGTTTTTCAGTCTCATCAACTAGAGCTTCTTTGGCATAGCGCAGTGCAACCTCATAAGGATCTTCAAAAGCTTTTGCTTGAAAGTCTGCAATCGCTTCAAGGTGTTCTCTGCTAGCTTTGATGACCGACAAATCGTCACGCTTTTCAAGCAAATAGGCTTTTCGTTGTCGACTAAGCCAATACTCAAAATCATCTTCTAAAGTCATGCCAAGATTAGCCAGTACATCTGGGTGTTTTGCTAAGAAAGATTGCTCCGACATTACTGTAAAACTCAACTGATACTCTTTCATGGTTTCACGGAAAACACGAAATAATTGCTTAGCATATCCTAGACGGCGATAGTTTGGGTGAACCAAAATAGCAAGTTCTGCCTCGTCTGGCTCATCAGCATAGACTGTCAACACCCCCACAAGTTGATTCTTCTCATAAGCTAAAAAGAAAGCTGGCATCTCCTGATCAAAATTGAGATTATTCGATAAATACGGGATGCGGTGAGTCCCATCAAAAACCTGAACTTCTTTGATTAATGCTTCTACCTGTAATTTTTGCTCTTTATCTAAACAAGGTGTCTTAATTATTGACATCATCTTTTTCCTTTTTCTAGCACATCCTCATGATGCACAAAAAACCTGAGGCAGTTGCCTCAGACTATAATCATTTATTAACGGTCATTGTATCCGTTTGGATGACTTGAATGCCATGCCCAAGCAGAAGCAATGATTTTTTCAATATCATCAAATTGTGGTTTCCAACCAAGAATTTCACGCGCTTTATCTGATGACGCAATAAGGGTATCTGGGTCACCAGGACGACGGTCAGCAAGTTCTGCAGGAATTTCTTTACCCGTTACTTTACGAGCTGCTTCAAGGATTTGAAGGTTTGAAAAACCAGTGGAAGAACCTAGGTTAAAGGCTGTTGATGGGTTACCTTCGCGAAGATATTTTACAGCAAGTAAATGAGCATCTGCCAAGTCAAATGGGTGAACGTAGTCACGCACATTTGTACCATCCGGTGTGTTGTAATCATTACCGAAAATCATGATTTTTTCACGAACACCTTGTGCCACTTGCAAGATAATTGGCAACAAGTGTGTTTCTGGTCCATGATCTTCACCGATAGAACCATCTGGTTTAGCACCAGCCACGTTAAAGTAACGAAGTGGAACAAATTTAATGCCGTAAGCTTGGTCAGACCATTTCATGATTGTTTCCATCATGAGTTTGCTTTCACCGTATGGATTGATTGGACGTTGAGGTGTTGTTTCCTTAATTGGAAGTTCATCTGGGATACCATAAGTTGCTGCAGTTGATGAGAAGACAATGTATTTAACACCAAATTCATTCATCACTTCAAGCAATTTAATCATACCAGCAGTGTTGTTATCGAAATATTTAAGTGGTTTTTCCATTGATTCAGCAACCAATGAATAAGCAGCAAAGTGAATCACAGCATCAATGTCTGGATTTTCTGTAAAGACTTTGCGCATGAAATCTTGATCAGCAAGATCGCCTTGATAGAATGTTGCATCAGGATGAACCGCTGCACGGTGGCCTGTTACCAAACTATCGACAACAACAACTTTTTCTTCACCTTTTTCGATTAAACGATCAACCATGTGAGAGCCGATGTAACCAGCCCCACCAAGCACTAAAATTGACATTTATTTTTCTCCTATTCTAACCCCACGCTGTTCACAAAGCGCATAAAGGCTTCTCTTCCTTTTTCATCACGTTTGTAAACACCTGCATCTTCTAAAACGCGAACAAAAACGCGGCCGACTTCTTCTTGTACGATATCATGTACGCTATCAGTCGTGATATCCGAACGTTTTTTTATCTCATCTGCCCAATCCTTATGATAGGCAGCGATTTCATTATACTGGTTCAAAAGATATTTTTCAACTTCTAGCAGTTCATTTTTGAGACGAGGTGGCAAAATAGCTAAGCCCATTACCTCAATTAGTCCAATATTTTCTTTTTTAATGTGTTGTACATCAGCATGTGGATGATAAACACCATCAGGAAATTCAGCAGTGGTGTGATTGTCGCGAAGAACGATATCTAGTTCAAATTGCCCATCACGTTTGCGCGCAATCGGAGTCACTGTGTGGTGTGGCGTATCGCCTGTATAAGCCACCACATCAACACTCGCGTCAGAATAATCTCGCCAAGCCAAACGAATTTTTTCAGCGAGTTCAACCAAGCGGTCTTTATCTTTGCTGCGAAGGCGAATGACTGACATTGGCCATTTCACAATACCAGCTGTTACATCTAAAAAGCCTTTGAAATGAAACTCATTGTCTAGTTCTGCTATTTCCATAGGAAAGACATGACGTCCACCTTGATAGTGGTTGTGAGTCAAGATTGACCCACCAACAATTGGCAAGTCGGCATTTGACCCAGCAAAATAACCTGGGAAAATATCGACAATATCTAAGAGCTGTTCAAAGGTATCTTTGCTGATAACCATCGGAACATGCTCAGTATTTAAAATAATACAATGTTCATTAAAGTAAGCGTAAGGCGAATATTGGAAGCCCCATTTTTCATCACCTAGATTCAAGCGAATGATACGGTGATTAGCACGCGCTGGGTGATTAAGGCGTCCTTGATAGCCTTCGTTTTCCATACATAACTGACATTTTGGGTAAGAAGATGCCTTGGCTAACTTAGCTGCAGCAATGGCCTTGGGATCTTTTTCAGGTTTTGATAAATTAATGGTAATTTGAATATCGCCATACTGTGATGGCACCGTAAAAGCAATATTTTTGGCGATTGCAGCTACTTTAATGTAGTCATTTCGTTTGCTGAGTTCGTAAAAATCTGCGACAGCTTGTTGAGGAGATTGAGCATACATATCCCAGAAATTGCGATTCACCTGACTTGGGACAGGTGTGATGAAGTTCATCAATTCAGCACCCAAACAATCTCTTTCAGCCATTAAGTCACCAACCTTACCATTTTTCACAGCTAGGTTAACCAGTTCTTCTTTAAGAGCAATCAAATCTGTTTGATTTGTCTCTTGCTCTGCACCTTCCTCGCCCACAAGGGCAAGGATTCGGTTACGCAAGTAAAACATATCATCTTCAGTATAGTCGCTAGCTTCAATCACTTTAGCGACAAAAGTATCTAAAAGTTTCATCATTTTATCGTCTTCTTTTTATTCTTTATTTTCGTGAAAGGACACGTGAACCACCAGCAATTTCAGCGATATAGAAGGCTGGTGCATATCCAATAGTTTCTGTATAAACTTGTCCAACAGCTTTTGTAAAATCATCAACTTTATCTTTAGCAACAATGGCAATACCACAGCCACCGAATCCCGCTCCTGTCATACGAGCTCCGAGAACACCTTCTTGTTGCCAAGCTGTGTGAGCAAGGGTATCAAGTTCGATACCAGTTACTTCGTAGTCATGTTCAAGTGAGACGTGTGAGGCATTAACCAAACGGCCAAATTTTTCAAGCTGACCTGCTGTCAAAGCTTCTTTGGCTTGAAGGGTACGTTGATTTTCCCAAACTGCGTGGCGAGCACGTTTGAGACGATTTTCATCTTTAATAAGGTAACTATATTCATCAAAAGCTTGCAAATCCAATTCACCAAGTGTCTTGATATCAAGGACTTGATTAAGTTCTTCTACAGCTTTTTCACATTCCGCACGACGTTCGTTGTATTTTGAATCAGCCAATTCACGACGTTTGTTCGTATTCATGATGACAATAACATTGTCACCAAGGTCAAGTGGAACAAGGTCATATTCTAGAGTATTGGTATCAAGGTAGATGGCTTGCTTTTCAGCTCCCATACCAATAGCAAATTGGTCCATGATTCCTGAGTTCACTCCGATAAACTCATTTTCAGTTTGTTTACCAATTTTTACCAAATCCAAACGGTCTAATTTTAAGTCGAATAATTCTTCAGCGACAATCCCTACTAAAAGCTCTAGTGAAGCTGATGATGACAAACCAGAGCCATTTGGAATATTCCCATTAACATAAAGTTCAAAACCAGATTCAATCTTGTGTCCAGCTTCTTTCAAGAATTTGATAACACCTTTTGGATAGTTTGTCCAGCTATCTTTTTTATCGTAGACAAGATTGTCAAGATCAACATCAATAATGCCTAAGTCATCAAAGTTAGCTGAGTAAAAACGAAGGGTCTTATCATCACGTTTACGAGCGGCACCGTATGTTCCAAGCGTAATCGCTGCTGGGAAAACATGACCACCATTATAGTCAGTGTGTTCACCGATTAAGTTGATACGACCTGGTGAGAAGAAAGTTGCGTCTGCGTCGCTTCCAAAAACATTAGTAAAAGCTTGGTTAAGTTCTTTAGTATTCATGAGGGTCTCCTTTTTTCTTGTTTCTTTTATGATTACGGTTTCATTTTAACCTCCTAGTTAAACTAAGTCAATAATTTTTACTAAAGTTTTACTTAAAATTTTTGTTTTTTCTGATAATGTGATATAATAATACTAAGAAAGAAGGGATACCTATGGCTACATTAAAAGATATCGCAAAGTTAGCAAATGTCTCATCAGCGACCGTCTCACGAGTCCTTAACAAAGACAAAACCCTCTCCGTTGGTGAAGAAACAAGACACCGTATTTTAACCGTTGCTGAAGAGTTGGGTTATGAAAAACACAAACGCAGCACAAACAGCAACCAAGAACGTCAAAAAATCGCTATCGTGCAGTGGTACAGCGAACAAGAAGAGTTAAACGACCTTTACTATTACAGCATTCGTATCGGTCTTGAAAAACGCGCCCAAGAATTGGGCTACGATGTGGTTCGTTACTTTAATAACGATATTTTAACCATTTCAGAAAATGTCAGTGGTATTATTGCCATTGGTAAATTTTCTAGTGAACAAATTAACCGCCTCGAAAATCTTTCAAAAAATCTTGTCTTCGTTGATAGCGACACCTTAAATGCTGGTCATCCTTGTGTGACAACTGATTTTGATAATGCCGTTGTTAAAGTCCTTGACTACTTCATGCAACAAGGCTTTACAAAAATCGGTATGATTGCTGGTGAAGAACGTACGACTGACCAGAAAGAACTCATTGTCGACCAACGTTTCCGTACTTTTAAAAACTACGCTTACGAAAATAATCTTTACAACCCTGACTATGTCTTTGTCGGTGATTTTTCAGCACCTTCAGGATATGCTTTGATGAAAAAAGCCATCACCGAACTAGGTGATGACCTTCCACAAGCTTTCTTTGTTGCAAACGACACCCTAGCCATTGGTGCCCTTCGTGCCCTTCAAGAAGCTAACATTTCCGTACCTGACCACGTCAGCCTCATTTCTTTCAATGATACTGCCTTAACTAAACAAGTCTTTCCTGCTCTTTCAAGTATCACCGTTTATACCGAAGAAATGGGACGCACAGCCGTAGATATCTTAAATCATCAACTGATCAAACGTCATACCGTCCCAACCATGACAAGACTAGCAACCACATTAACCCTTCGCGAAAGTACAAAATAAAAAAGTCCGAATAATATTCGGACTTTTTTTATTCTCACCCTACTTTCACGCAAAAGGCGTCCCATGGTTGGAGTTTGTGGTTTTCAAAGTCTGTTAATTCTGAGGTGTTGCTGATGATGGTTTCTTGGTAAGCAAAGTTGCTTTCAAATGCTTGAACTTGATCTGATAAATTAGCAACTATGATGTAAGTGGCGTCAGCTGTTTTTCTGAGGTAAGCAAACACTTTATCAGCTGTCTCTAAAAGTTCAAAATCCGCGTCAATCAACCAATCGTTTTCTTTGCGAAGCTTGATGAGTTTTTGGTAAGTGTAGAAAATAGAATCCGGATTGTCTAGGGCTGCTTGTACATTAATTTCTGTGTAATTTGGATTGACTGGCAACCAAGTCTTATCAGCAGTTGAAAAGCCAGCATTCTGACTGCTATCCCACTGCATTGGGGTTCTGGCATTGTCACGTCCAATCATGCGAATGCTATCCATGATTCCTTCTGGCGTCTTACCATTTTCAAGAGCTTCTTTAGCAAAATTAAGTGACTCAATATCGTCAATTTCTCCTAAATCTTTGAAAGGATAATTAGTCATTCCAATTTCTTCACCTTGATAAATATAAGGCGTTCCACGCATTAAGTGTAAGGAAATAGCTAGCGCTTTGGCTGATTTTTCACGATAAGTTTCTGTGTTCCCCCAGATAGAAAGCACGCGCGGCAAATCATGATTGTCCCAGAAAAGGGAATTCCAACCTTGACCAAGTTCAAGTTCTGTCTGCCATTTGTTAAAAATAGCTTTGAGAGCAGGAACGTTTAGTTCTTCTTCGTACTCCCATTTTGAGGCATCTGGCTTGTGCTGAAGACCAATGTGCTCAAATTGAAAGACCATGGATAATTCTTCCTCAGCTGGTGATGAGTACTGTTTAGCGATTTCTGGAGTTGCTCCCCAAGTTTCACCAACCGTCAATAAGTCTTTTCCAGCCAAGGTTTCTTGGTGCATTTCTTTGAGGTAATCGTGTAATTTTGGACCGTTGTTTGCGATGAGTTTATCAGGAATTTTCCCAATCATATCAATCACATCCATACGAAAACCAGAAATTCCTTTATCAATCCAGCGATTCATCATGTCGTAAACAGACTGACGCAAGACCTGATTTTCCCAATTCAAGTCAGGTTGTTTTTTACTAAAAAAGTGCAAATAGTATTGACCAGAAGCAGCATCATATTCCCAAGCAGAACCACCAAAAATAGAATTGAGCTCATTAGGTTTATCACGCCAAATGTAAAAATCTCGATACTGGCTGTCTGGATTTTCACGCGCTTCAACAAACCACGCGTGCTCATCTGACGTATGATTTACCACCAAATCCATAATGATACGAATGCCACGCGCTTTAGCTTCTTCTAGCAATTCTTCCATATCAGTCATATCCCCGAAAATATCAGCAATCGCCTCATAATCTGAAATATCGTAGCCATTATCATCCATAGGAGACTGATAAACCGGTGAGAGCCAAATCGCTGTAATCCCAAGCTTTTTAAGATAATCCAGCTTACTGATAATCCCTTGCAAGTCACCAATTCCATCACCATTTGAATCCATAAATGATTTTGGGTAAATCTGATAAATTGTTGCCTTATGCCACCAATGCTTTTCCATAGAGCACCTCTTTTCTTACAATTCTTTGACTCTATTTTAGCTTTTTATTTTAAATTATGCAATCGTTTGCACTAAAACTTTTTCCAATCTTTCACACAAAAAAGATTCCCAAATAATTTTGAGAACCTTTTTACGGATGAATTTTAAAATATCAGTTCTCGACCGTTTTCGGTCACCGTATAAGTCAACTCCTTGAGATTAATTTTAGCTTCTGCTACAACACTACTACCTTGATTTCGACGGGTAATGACCAATGTATTTTCATCTAAAACTTCAACATCAATGCTCCCATCAAGTTCAAAAGCCGCAGATTGATTTCGGAAAGTAAATAGTTTTAGCAAAGCTTGAACAACCGGACGTTTGACTTCTTCTGCAATTTCTTCACTCGTATAATAATGACGATTAATATTGCGACCTTCTTTTGTTTTTTCTAACAACTCTAGATCATTTTTACCTGCTAAAAATCCGACATAATAGACCTGTGGAATACCTGGAGCGAAAGCCTGAATCAAGCGAGCAAGGAAATATTTCTTGTCATCATCACCAAGCGCTGAATAGTAGGTCGAATTGATTTGATAAATATCAAGATTGTTGTACTCTGCTGATGAATATTTACGTTTCACATTAGCACCAACTTTATAGAGCTCATTTGAAGTATAATCAATTTCTTCATCACTCAAAATATCTTTGACATCAACCACACCAATCCCGTCGTGCGTATCCAGTGTTGTAAATTGTTTCATTGGAGACATTTTCAACCATTTTGCCAAGCGTTCAACTTTTCCGCTGTATAAACTATAAAGCGTCACCATCGGAAGGGCAAAATCATAAACATAGTAATCATGCTCCGCAATCTTAAATTGAATCGAATAATGCTCATGAATTTCTGGAAGCAATTCTGTCCCTGTATCAGCTGCAATGCTACGTACTTTATCTAGCAAACCCCAGATATCCGGTTCTACAAAGAAATCATTAGTATCCAATTTCTTAACCGCATAAGCAAAAGCATCTAAACGAATGAGATCACAACCATTTTCTGCTAAATGTTTGATAGTCTTTCGAATGAAATCCATGGTCACTTCTTTTGTCACATCAAGGTCAATTTGTTCCTCACCGAAAGTGTTCCAAAGATGCTCAACTGATCCATCCGCAAAGTGAATTTCCTGCTTTGGTGCGCGGTCTTTACGCTTGTAAATCAAATCGATATCAGCTTGGGTCGGACGATTTTCTGGCCAGAATTTATCCCAGTTAAGGAATAAATCTTTATAAGCACTATCCTCATGCTTTTCTTGATAATCTTTATAATATTTTGATTGACGAGAGATATGATTAATCATGAAATCAAACATGAGGTAGTACTTCTCACCCAATGCCTTCACGTCATCCCAATCACCAAAAGCGGAATCAACCTCATCATAATCGACAGGAGCAAAACCACGGTCACCTGTTGACGGGAAAAATGGCAAAAGGTGAATACCTCCGACAGCTTCGCCGAAATAGCGTTCAAGGTTGTCCTTTAGCTCTTTTAAATTCTTACCCAGACTATCTGAATAAGTGATAAGCATCGTTTTATTTTGTATTGTCATAATTATTCCTTTGTTTCTTAATGTTTAATTTTCACTGTGCCGCTACACGCCCTCTGTATCCTTACTTCACTGCGCCGTTGCTCATTCCTGAAATGATATGTTTTTGGAAAATGAGGTAGACGATGGTAATTGTGATAATCCCAACGACATATGAAGCGAAACTTGGTCCGTAATCGCTGAGGTATTGTCCTGTGTAGTTATATTGGAAAAGTGGCAATGACCATGAATCAGATGATTTATTCAACATCAAAAGAGGAAGCATGAAGTCATTCCAGAACCAAAGAGCATTAATAATCAAGGTTGTTGCATGCATTGGTTTTAGCATTGGAAAGACAACTTTGCGATAAGTTGTGAATTTATCAGCACCGTCGATTTCGGCTGCTTCATCTAAACTGTCAGGGACACTTAATTTGATATAACCGACATACAAGAACAAAGTTTGTGGCACGGCATAAGTGAGGTACAAGATAATCAATCCCCAGATATTTGTCAAACCAAGTCGGCTCATCATCACTGTGATTGGAATCATGATAACTTGGAATGGTACAAAAATCCCCAAAATCAGCAAACTATACATGATATTAAACGCACGTTTTTTACTCATGTTACGCGCAATTGAATAAGCTGCTGCTGGGATAAACAAGGTTACCAAAATCACTGAAACCACTGTGATAATGGTTGAATTCCAGAAATAGTGTCCAATTCCGTCAGCTAATAAGCGTGAATAGTTGCTTAGAGTGACAGGATTTGGAAAAGCAAAGAAATGTTGCATGATATCCTTAGTCGTCTTAAATGAACTAAAGACAGTTGCTAGCAAGGGAATCAAAATCAAAATTGATCCCACAACCAAGAGCACATATTTCCAAAAAGTATTATAACGTTCTTCTTTCTTCATCTCTTACTCCATCTATACTTCAAAACGACTTGATAATTTCAATTGCAGCATTGATACCAAAACAATGATAGCAAAGAGAATCAAGGCAATAGCGTTAGCGTAGCCATATTGGTTACTTGAAAAGGCGTAATTGTAAACCAAAAGCCCAATTGAAGTTGTTGAGTTACTTGGTCCACCACCAGTCAAGGCAAAGATTTGGTCAAATGCTGTCAGACCTGCTTTAAGCGCCATAATAAAGACCATAGAGATACTTGGCAACAAATAAGGCAATTCAATATTCCAGAAAGTCTGTTTGCTAGTAGCTCCATCAATGGCTGCTGCTTCTGTGATTTCACTTGGAATAGTTTGAAGACCTGAAAGGAAAAGAATAATCGGCATTGCCACACCTTGCCAAAGCATGACAAAGATAGCTGCAAAAACGGCACCACCAGTTGTTCCTAGAAGACTCGTTTTCAAGAATTCAATGTTTAAAGCTTCACCAATAGCAGGCAAACCGTAGTTAAAGACTTGCTTGAAAATCAAAGACACTGTCAACCCTGACAAAACCGCTGGGAAAAAGAACCAAGCTCTAAAGAACGTTTGACCTTTTATTTTAGCATTCAAAGCACGCGCTACAATAATACCAATAACAATTTCTCCTGCAATTAAAGCAATGGTTAACATCAAGGTAAAACCAAGAGCTTTAAAGAATTTGGTATCTGTTAGCAAGATTTTATAATTGTTAATCCCTACAAAATCAAAATTGTAAGTCAAGCCTGTCCAGTTCGTAAAGCTATAAAAAGCTCCTTGAATCATTGGAAAATAGAAGAAAATTGCTTGTAAAATCAAGGGAACAATCAAGAACGTCCATCCCCAATACTTATTTAAAAATTTTCGCATCCTACTTTCCTCCTATTTATCTACGTCAGCTTTCATTGGGTTGAAAAAGGCATTCATTTCACTAACGTATTGATTAGCATCTTGATTCAAAAGATAATTTGCTGTCAAGCTAAAGAAATCTTCTTCGCTTGTCCAATTCTCACCAAGCCAAACATAGTGCTTATCTGTAAAAGCTAATTGATAAAGCGGAGCAAGGGGAGAGTTCTCGTCTTCAGCCACACCATTTACAGATACAGGTGAGCCATCGACATCATAATATTTTTGCATTGCTTTAGCTGAAGCCATATAAGAAATGAACTGTTCACATTCTTTTTTGTGTTTCGTTTTCGATGAGATTGATAAGGCCAAATCTCCTGCACCAACAGTTACCTCTTGACCTGCTTTTTCTCCAGGAAAAGCAAATGTTGAGATTTCAAAATTAGGATCTTGTTGCTTAATGGCTGCCAATACCCATGACCCACCAGGTAACATTAAAGCTTTTTCAGTCGCAAAAGCTACAACAGAGTCATTGTAAGAAGCACCTTCCCAGTTAGTTTGTTGATTGCCTTTATCAGCAAGCAAATCCAAGCGAGTCAAGACTTCCTTAACTTCTTTATCCTTTGTTGAAATGGAATTAACAGGAGAAAAACGAAGATAATCATTTGCCTTATCACCGCTGCCAGTCACACTGATATAAGCTAATTGGTGATAACCATTTAAAGTCCAACCTTCACTACCAGCAAGCGCAAACGGTGTTTCGCCGTCAGCTTTGATTTGTTTAACAAGTGTTTCAAATTCATCCCACGTTTCTGGAACTTTGAGGCCTAATTCTTCAAATTTTGTCTTGTTAAAATAAATCCCTGAAACATTGGCTGATAGCGGGACGCTATAAATTTTGCCGTTGACAGCATAATTTTTTTCGTAATGATTTTTGATGTTTTTAAGATATGATTTGCCAGTCATATTCTCAAAGTAACCTGCTTTTGCCCACTCTTTAAAATCAACGTTCTGAGGGTAAATGTTAATGACATCCGGAGCATCACCTGCAAGCATACGCGTTTTTAGAACAGTACCAGCACTTGGCACACTGGTCATTTTGACATGGATCTTTGGATTTTCTTTTTCAAAATCCTTAATGATTTCTTTTAGCGTATCAACCATTTCTGTTTTTTGGTTGAAATATTCGATAGTTACCTTGCCATCATTAGAGGAATCACTGTTTTTTGAACAAGCTGTCAATGTCAAAGCAGCTGCCGCTGTCAACATTGCCACTCCAGTCACTATTAATCGTTTAGGCCATTTCATGGAAAACCTCCTTATTGTTTCACGAAATAGTATTGTTTGCTGAGGTAATCACCTTGTGGGAGAATCGCTGTGAGGCCCGCGTACATGAGCTCTGCTCCTGAAAAGACTTGGTCTGTTCCTTGCAAGCAATAAAGAGCTTCTTCTTCCAAGCCTTTCAGCTTAAGTGTTGTTTCAATTGTTTCAATCGTTGAGAGAGTACGAACGTAAGTCACAACAACCTTATCTTCATAAACAAATTGAACCGCCGCTTCATTTGAACCTTGTTCTGGATTAATAAGACGATATTGTTTTCCAAATTGGACAACTGGTCGAATGTCTTTGTAGTGTGCAACCTGAGCAGCAATCACTTCTTTGTCACTTTCTGGTAAGCTTGTCAAATCAAGTTCATAGCCAAGATTTCCCATCATGGCAACATTACCGCGAGTTTCAATCGGTGTTGTGCGTCCCATTTGATGATTAGGACTTGCTGACACGTGAGCTCCCATAGAAATTGTCGGGTAAAGGTAGCTTGAACCGTATTGAATTGGCAAACGTGAAATGGCATCAGTATTATCACTCGCCCAAACTTGTGGGAAGTAACGCATCATGCCAAGGTCATTTCGACCACCGCCACCTGAGCAAGATTCAAAGAGAACATTACTGTGCTTTTCAGTCAGATAAGACACCAAATCATACAAGCCCAGCATATAAGCATGTGACTGCATTTGTGTCGCAAGGTAAGTATCACCATTTCCGATATTTGTGATGTTACGGTTATAATCCCATTTAACATAATCAATAGCATTTTCTGTCAAAATCTTATCAATAGCTGCCTTGATGTAGGCTACGACATCAGGATTTGCAAGGTTGAGCACCAATTGATTACGAGAATAAGTATGACCACGACCTTCAGCTTGAATAGCCCAATCTGGATGCGCACGATAAAGGTCACTATCAACAGAAATCATTTCTGGTTCAAACCACAAACCAAATTTCAAACCTTTGGCATGCACTTCAGCAATCAAGTCATTCAAAGGTCCACCGAGTTTTTCTTCGTTGACAACCCAGTCACCAAGCGCACGATTATCATCGAAGCGATTGCCAAACCAACCATCATCAAGAACAAAAAGTTCGATACCAAGCTTGCTAGCTTCATCAGCTAAGTCAAGCAATTTCTCTTTTTTGAAATCAAAATAAGTCGCTTCCCAGTTGTTGATGAGAATCGGACGTTCAACATGAGCAAATTGTTTTGGCATGATATGTTCTTGGACAAATAATTGACTTTCATGAGTCAAATGTGTCAAACCTTTGGCTGAATAAGTCATGATGGCTACTGGTGTGTCAAAACTATCGCCCGCTGACAATTCCCAAGCAAAGTTATCATCGTTAATTCCGATACCCAAACGAACTTCGTTCAATTGATTTTTTTGAACAAAAGCTTGGAAATTACCACTATAAAGCAATTGAAGTGCCAAAGTTTGACCAGCATCTTCCGTAGCTGTGTGGTCACATAACACCATAGCTGGTGTGTGCGCATGACCTGAAGCACCACGATTTGAAGCGACAGTGAAAATACCTTGTTCAAGCTTATGGCGACGAACTGTCTTTTCACGCGCATAAGCTCCTTGCAAAGTCACCACATCATAATCAGAAGCTGGCACATCAAGCATGGTTGACAAAGTACGATTGATAACAACTGCTTTATCTGATAAATTGCTAATCTTAGCAAAGCTAGAAATTGTTGAACGCTCAGCATAAGCTGTGTAATAAAGCGTCAACTCCAAACCAGCCAACTTATCTTCTAAGACTAAAGCAAGTGTTTCAGCATTTTCTGTACTGTGTGGATTTGGTAGCCCTGCTGCCTCAACAGCTCCTGATAAGACATGATAATCTTTTAATTTAAACTGCGTTAAGTCATTAGTGTCGTGTGAAATACTAATGGATGGCTGGCGAAAATCACCAAAGCCATGTACCCCCAAAATCTGACGTTGCGTATCGAAACTGTAAGTTCTATCATCAGGAGTTGGATTACCTGAAAAGGCATGGTCTTTTTCAAAAAGAGCATTAGAGCCATGGTAAGCTGTGATTTTTCCTCCAATATGACGAAGCAACAAATCTCCCTCGTGATTTTCAATAATCAGTGACATATTTTTACTATTTACGTAAAATAGATTTCCTTCAATTTTGATCCCCATTGAGCTTCCTCCTTAATATTTACTAAAATTTTACCACCTATTTTCACTATAATGAATGGTAGGATGTTAGATAAATATGGTAAAATGTTGCTTGTGAGGGAGGGGATACTTTGAACGTTCTAAATACTTATAATGAATTTAATACCAACAATTTTGACTTAAACGTTGACCATTACGGCGCTGAAATATGTGCTAAAAACTACTCTTTTGGCCCAACTGTCAGGGATAACTATGTCCTTCACTTCATTGTAGATGGTAAAGGAAAGCTCACCATTGACGGGATAACAACCCAGCTAAAAACAGGTGATATGTTTATTCTCCCAAAAGGTAAAGTAGCCTTTTACCAAGCCGATGGTGAGCATCCTTGGACTTATCTCTGGGTTGGCTTTAGCGGGTCAAAAGCTGAAAATATTTTGAGCAAAACTCAGCTGCTCGACCACTACTTCTGCCATTCGACGCTTGAGTCTAAAGTTCTTGATCAAATCGTCAAATTAACGCAATTTCGTGACCAAAAACTAGATGATGTGACTGAACTCCAACTGATTGCGGAACTCTATAAACTTCTAGCTTTTCTTATGGAAGAATTGCCAAGTAAAAGCATGTCAGACAGCAATATTTTGATTCAAAACTATATCAAACAAACGAAAAAAATTATCCACACCCAATACAGCAAAACTCTTAAAGTTAGCCAAATTGCAAAAAAACTCAATCTTAATCGTTCCTACCTTTACAAGATTTTTAAAGAAGAAACAGGCTATTCTATCAAAGATTACCTAGGTCAAATCCGCATGGAAAAAAGCGCTGATTTGCTAATCAACACCACTTTTCATATTTCAGAAGTCGCAAACGCCGTTGGCTTTCCTGATGCTCTCGCCTTCAGCAAGGCTTTCAAAAAACATTTCGGACAAAGCCCAAGTAATTACCGAAAAGCGCTGAAAAAATAAAACAAAAAATCTCCCCCGAGAACTGAATTCTTGGGGGAGGAATGTTTTAATCAACTTTCACTAGTCGGACGTTATCGATATTTAGCCATTTGTTGGCTGATGATTTGACGTAAACGCCAACTTCGCATTGTCCGTTTGTGATTTGAATGTTATCAATGGTATAGGTTTTCCAAGTACTTGAGTCTTTGAGAGAGATTTTTTGTTCGTTGCCACCGTAGTTTTTGATATAAAGTTCTGCGGTTTCAAGACTTGTGTCACCCATAGCATCGATGCTTAATTTATAAGTGCCTGAGCTGAGCTTGCCTACTGTTTGGTAAATAGAACTTTCATAAGCTTTATCTGACCAGAAGCTGAGTTTATAACGCGTATTATCATAACTTTCGGTCTTAATAGCTGAGCTTTGTCCATTTTTCCAAATCTGCCAAGCTGATGGACTTTCGGTATAACCGTCCCATTCAAAGCTGTTGTTTTGAAGGAGATTCGTTAGATTAGAGTAATTAAAGGCTTTGATACCACGTAAAGCATTTCCTTGGAAATCAAAGACTGCTTGATTTTCCCATTCGTTACCAGTCATATCCGAAACGCCAAGATATGACATCCCTGCTTGTGTGGCCCATGAGACATTACCGTTAAACCAGAGTGGTTCCCAATAGAAGAAACCTAGTCCATTGTTATTTTTAACGTCCTTAATCTTATCAACCAAGTCTGTCAAAAATTCGTATTGACCATCTTGGCTTGCTTTGTAGCCTCCAGCTGCTTCTTCCGTTGCTGTGAAGGCGTTTGTTTTTTGGTCAAGATTATCAAGAGTATTGGCATAAGCTGTTTCAACTACAACCACTTTTTTATTGTAGCGTTCGCTGATATTATCCATGTTGGCTGAAAGGTCAGCTAAGCTACCATGCCAATAAGGGTAATACGAAATACCGACAATATCAAAGTCAACGGATTGATTGGTAATCTCATCTAACCACCATTGGAAAGTTGATTGATTACCGCCGTCTGCTAAGTGAAGCATGATTGGAGTGTTACGGCTTTGGGTGTCTTTTACCGCTTGAACACCAGATTTTAGGAAAGTGGCTAGGCGGGTAAATTCTTTTCCATCACCGCCCCAGCTTTTTCCGTAAGGCCATAGCATACCGCTGTTTAATTCGTTTCCGATTTGCACCATATCAGGGTAAAAGCCTTTTGCTTTCATCTGATTAAGGACATCAGCTGTGTAAGAATAGACACTTGAATTTAATTGTTCAAAGGATTGATTTTGCCAGGTTTTAGGAAGATTTTGTTTTCCTGGATCTACCCAAAAATCACTGTAGTGAAAATCAAGTAAGACTTTTAAGCCTTTATTTTTAGCACGTTTCGCTAATTTTAGTGTTCTGTTTAAGTCATTCGTTCCAGCACCGTAGGGATTGCCATTTGCATCATAAGGGTCAACCCACAGACGCAAGCGAACATAGTTGACACCATTATCTTTTAAAATGGTTAGCGGATCTTTTTGAGTTCCATTACTTTTATAAACCGCTCCGCTATTTTCCATTTCATCAAGAATGGAAATGTCAGCTCCGTTGATAAAGTCATCGGCTTTGACTAGGCTGGCATTTCCTGCCGTTAAGCCTAGGACAGCCGCGCTTACTAAAATCAGTTTCTTTAGCTTTTTCATAATCGTATCCTGCTTTTGTTCTCTTAAGCAAAGTAAGACATTACGAAGGCTACAGCACCTTCTGGGTCACGCGTTAATTTAATGTATTCAGCACCTTTTGTGGCAGCTAGTTTGATACCAAGGGCATCAGTATCTTTCTTGATATCTTCGTAGAATGAGTTAACTTGTGGAGCAAGGACAATCATATCGAAGTTTTTCATGATTTCATAGTGTGAGCCATAAGCACCAGCAGAAGCTGTGATATTTGCACCTGTGGCAGCAGCACCTTCAGTAAGAGCGTTGGCAAGCATAGCACTTGTACCAGCACCAGCACAAAGGACCAAGACGTTAATTGGTTTATCAGTTGTGACTGTTACAGCTGGTTTAGCGTCAGCAACTTCTTCTACAGCTTTGATTGTTTTAACAGGAGCTTCACTTTCTCCGGCAGTTTCTTGCGCAGCATTGGCAGCTTCTTCTTCAAGAAGAGAGGCGTCGTAAGCTTTGATGAATGGGAAGTAGATAATCGCATCAACAGCGATAAGAACAAAGACAAGGACAATAGCTAGAAGACTAACACCTGTACCAAGAACAAGTCCAATTGGAGCTGGTGTTGCCCAAGGAAGAACGTACATAAAGCTGTTCATCTTAAGCACGTCAACGAAGAATTTGAAAATCCAAACGTTGGCAATTGGTGCCAAAAGGAACGGAATAAAGAAGTAAGGATTAAGAATGATTGGTGTTGCAAAAAGCAAAGGTTCATTTACCGCAAAGCTGACTGGAATAAATGAAGCTTTACCAACAGCTTTCAATTGTTCTGATTTTGCAAATAGTAAGAATAAGAATGGCACGACAAGTGTGGCACCAGTACCACCCATAGTACCAACGAAGTTACCAAGACCAACAGTCAATACGTTTGAAGCATGTTCACCAGCTTTAAACAATTGAAGGTTAGTTTCAACATTAGCATAGATAATAGCCGCAATGGCTGGTTCTACGATTGATGGACCATGCACACCAACGAACCAGAACAATGCCATAGCTCCCCAGATAATGGCAATTCCAAGGTAACCATCAGCTGCTGTGAACAATGGTTGAAGAAGCGTGATAACAGCTTCTGCAAATGATGTGCCAAAGAAATGACGGATAACTGTATCAATAATTACCGCAGCAAACACGGCAAATGAGAATGGGAAAATGTCACGGAATGTTTGAGAAATAGTACCAGGTACTTCTTTTGGCATCTTGATGGTGATGTCACGAAGCACACAGAATTTATAAACATTAACAGTGATGAAAGCTGCTACAAAGGCTGCTAGGATACCTTTTGTCCCCATGTATCCAGTAGCAAGACCACCTTCGATTTCATCGGCACTCAACATCAAGAAGCTGACGATTGAAGCAAGCATGACAGATACAGCATTGATTTTTTTATTGCCAGGCATCTTACGGTTAACAGATTCAGCTAAGCAACGTGCTGTTGTTGATGAAACAAGAAGGGCAACCACACCCATTGAATAGTTGTAAATTTTCCAGAGCCAGTTTGAAAAGTCTTCTGGTAATTTGACACCAAGAACATCAGGAATAGATGCAATCAAGATGAAGATACTAGAAAAGAGAATAGCTGGCATAGCTGCTAGGAAACCATCACGAATGGCACCTAGATAAATGTTTCGAGACACTTTTTCAAAAAAAGGTTTCCCTTTTTCAATTTGTTGAATGAGTTTGTTCATGATACAACTCCCCAAAAACCTAAGCTTAGCAAATGAGAGGAGATTAAACTTTTGCCAAGCCTTGGTTCATTTCCTTTCTTTTTTCAAAAATTAACGATTTTTATATAATTCAATAAAATCCGTAATAAGATCACGTAGCAATAAAGTTGTCATCAAGTGATCTTGACCGTGAACAAAGATAAAACCAAGTTCCAAATCTTCACCACCTGCTTCTTGTGCTAACAGAGCAGTTTGTGCATTGTGGGCTTTTGCCAAATTGTCATCAGCGTCTTTGAGCGCTTTATCGATATTGTCAAAGTTGCCAGAACGCACTTCTTTTAGCAATTGAAGAAGTGTACTTCTTGCATCCCCTGAGTAAGCCACAATTTCAAAACCTAACATTTGTAATTCTTTTTTATCCATTTTCAAAATCCCCTATTCTACAATTTTTGTATCGCTAATGTGTTTGTACCAATATGCTGACGCTTTTGGATAACGTTTTTGTGTTTCAAAATCCACATAGAACAAACCGTAGCGTTTATTATAACCATTTGACCATGAGAAACAATCCATCAATGACCATAGGAAATATCCCTTGACATTAACCCCTGCATCGATTGCTTTAGCAAGTGATTGCAGGTAAACTTTCAAGTAATCGATACGTGGTTGGTCCATGATGATACCGTCATCAAATTCATCTTTGTAACCCATACCATTTTCTGTAATGTAAATTTTATTATAGTGTGGGTAATCTGCTTTGATACGAAGAAGCAAGTCATACAAACCTTCAGGATAGATAATCCAGTCCCAATCTGTTCTTGGAATTCCTTCTTTGTAAATACGTTCCCCGATACCTTTCACTTTGTAAACTGATGTTCCTTTATCACCTGTACCGTTGTGATGAATAGCATTTTCACCATTGTAGGCTTTAACAAAATGACATTGGTAATGATTGATACCAAGGTAGTCATTACGGTGACTAGCTTTTTTCATTTCTTCAAAGTCACTATCAAGAAATTCGTAGCTTTCATTGTTAGCAGCGCAGATTTCTTTAAGCGCTTTCATTGTTTTGTTTGAATAATAACCTAGATAAGTTGCATCAAGCAAGAAACGAATTGATAACGCATCATCTAGGAAAGCGGCATGTTTATCTTCTTCACTATCAGTTGCAGGGTATTTTGTTTCAAGAGAATGAACGACACCAATTTCACCTTGGTAGCCACCATCTTTAAACAAGTTAACCACACGCGCATGTGCATACATCATATTGTGCAAACATTGGATAACTTTTGAAAGGTCGTATTTGATTCCTGGTGGGAAAATACCAAGCAAATATTGGTTCGTTGCAACTGGATAGATTTCATTAAACGTACTCCAGTGACGAACTTCTGTGAATTCTTCAAAACAGAATTTAGCGTAATCGACAAATGCCTCAATTGTGTCACGGTTTAGAAAATCACCATTATCAAACAAAACTTTTGGCGTATCAAAATGATGAAGGGTTACGAAAGTTGTGATACCACGTTTTTCACATTCTGCAAAAACTTTGTGGTAAAAATCAACTCCTTCTTGGTTAACCTCACCTCTACCATTTGGGAAAATACGACTCCAAGCAATCGATAAACGGAGTCCATTAACACCAAATTTTTCACAAAGCTCAATATCTGTTGGGTATTGGTGATAAAAATCGCTGGCTGGATTTGGACTGAAACGTCCTTGTTCTGCTAGGAAATCATCCCAAGCCACTGGGCCTTTGCCACCTTCATTTGTTGAGCCTTCAACTTGGTATGCTGCTGTCGCGCCACCAAAAATAAAATCATCAGGTAATTTGTACATTGTTTTCTCCTTATTTTAATAATCGTTGAATATGTATGACCAGATAAACACGTTCACTGCGTGATAAATCCAGCTGCAATTCTTCTTCAATCAAGTTGTAAATGGCTCGACCAATTTGATAAGCTTTTGGATAATCTGCTTTAACAAATTCTTCCATACTTATCAAAGATGTTTCATCTTGCTGATTAGTCTGTAATCGATTGATTAGATAAGTAAGGTGAATCATCAAACGGTCGTAAAGATTGCCATTAGCACTACTACGCTTGATACCATTCTTGACTAATTCATCCTCGACTAATTCCAAGACGCGTTTTCTAGCGCTCTCTTCTTTCGTCGCTGAAACATCGTAGTCACCTTTAGCATTAATGAAATGCAGTGCCATGCGCCCAACTTCGTCATCAGGAAAAGTTACTGATAACTTTTGACTCAATATCTCAACAGCTTCTCTTGCCATCTCAAACTCGGTCACGTATTCTTTCGAAATGTCTGGCAAATGACTTTCTTGATAGTTCCCTTTTAATAACTTCTGATAAACAGAATAAACGTGATCGGTAAGCGTGACATACAAATATTCTTGCACAGGGAATTGATGCTTTTTCACCAATTCATCAATCATATTGTAAGTAACCGTTAAGATATCAAGCGGAATGTTTTTCAAGAGCGTTAAAAAGTTTTCTTTAGATTCCTCAGTTTTTAAAGAAAAGACTTTTTCAACTTTATCTGGTGTGATTAAATCACCTTTTCTCTTGTGAAAAACAATTCCTAGTCCCATAACGACAGCCTGTTGCCCTTGTTCATTTTTAACTAGGGCTACATTATTGTTGAGCGCTTGTATAATCCGAAACATTCTACCCCTCCCCAGTGGTTTAGACAAATAAAAAACCACAAACAAGCTAGACTTCTTCCGTCTAGATTATTTGCGGTCTTGCCTAATGTCTTAGTTACAATCCACTCTATTTAATTTCTATGGTTATAATATATCACACATATTTAGTTTTGTAAACCCTTTCTTGTTTATTTTTTGAGTTTTTTTGTTTGTTTATAAACATTTTCAAAAAATAGTGATAGTAAAGGATTTTTCACTCGTTTTTCTGCTATCCACAAAAGTAACCTGACGTTTGTCTTCTAAAACATCACTTTCATCTAAGGATGTTGACAAGCCACTCCAAGGTTCCAAAGCGATAAAAGGACTCTTGTTGGCTGTTGACCATAAAATCAAGTTTGGAAAATCAGCAAAGTCTAGTCGCAATCCTTTATCGTGTTTATGAGATTTCAAAGAAATGCTACGCGAAGCCAAACGATCCAAAGTAATCGCATCTTTAGCAAACAAAGCATAATCTAGCTCTAGCACTTTTTGGTGATTTAAAAATGGCGTCCGCTTTGTCACATCAAGTAAACCAGTCTCTGGAAAAGTTTCTGGTACTGAGCAAGTTTCTTCTTTTTCAAATTCAAGATAATAATCTTCGTATTCTTCATCATCTAGCAAGGGACAGTTAAAGCCTGGATGTCCCCCGATAAAATACGGCATACGCTTTTCTGACTCACGGTTAGTCACTTGATAAGTCACCTTGATAGTCTTTTCAATTAAGGTATAAATGATTTTAAGTTCAAAATCATAAGGATAATTCGCTAACATATCACTGTCGGGTGTAATGCTAAAAGCGACACTGTCTTCTGATATGGGATGATAGCTAAAATTTTTCTTACGCACCAAGCCATGACGTGGGATGATTCCTGTAAAATGCGGACGAACATTTGGACGATAAATCGCTTCATCATCACGTAAGCTACCACAAATCGGAAAGAGTACAGGTGCCTGTGAACTCCAATATTTTGGATCTCCTTGCCACAAATATTCGATGCCATCTTTATCTTTGATAGAAGACAAAGCTCCCCCAAATTCTTTAAATTGAACTGTCAAGAAATCATTTTTTAATTCGATGACCATAATTTCCTTCCCTTTCTAAAAAAGGGAATGTTCATCCTCACAATCAACATTCCCAGTATCAAAAAACAAAGTATATCAAAGAAGTTTTGCTAATTGCTTTAGGCAAAAGCAACTTCAACTACTTTCTCAGTCCAAGGACTAGCTGTCTTCACAAGCACTTTATTGAGATCTTCAATATTTTTGCGTCCTTGCGTTTGAAGCCATTCACGCGCAGCAGCTTCACCTTGTTCAATATAGATTTGAACACAACCAGCCCATGTCGCACGTCCACAAAGCACACCATTGAAATTAGCACCAGATTCAGCCGCAAATGCCAACGTTTCTTGGAAAAGTTTTGCTGACACACCAGCACTTAGGTAGATGTATGGCAAATGGCTAGCCGCTTCTTGGTCTTTAAAGGCTTGTGCTGCTTCTTCTCTTGTGTAAACCACTTCACCATCCGCAAAACCTTCAACATATTTCATATTGACAGGGACTTCAACTTTAAGCACATCGATACCAAAGCGTTCATCAGAGAAAACTTTCATAGCTTCATTAACTTTATGTGGTTTGACTTTGGCAAATGCTGCGCTAGTATTGTCAGAAATGTTTTCATCGTAAGTCAAGATTTCAAGGAAGAATGGCATGTCTTCAGCCTTACATTCATCACCAATGCGTTCGATGTAAGCTTGTTTTTGAAGATTAATGTATTCATCACCATCGACATCGTAGTAAAGCAAGAATTTCACCGCATCTGCGCCTTCTTCTTTAAGGCGCTTAGCTGACCATTCTACCAAACAATCTGGCAAGCGGCTAGTTGTTGTGGCATCATAGCCTGTTTTTTCATAAGCTAGCAACAATCCTGCATTGCTATCTCTGACTTTGCTTGCAGGCAAACCATATTCAGGGTCAAGAAGAATAGATGAGGCATATGGTGTTAATTCTTCAGAAACCAAGGCTTTCAATTGTTCAATTTGTGCAACACTTGGTTCTTCAGTTTGATATTTTGCCATCATGCGTTTTAATGCCCCACGTTGGTCAAATGCCAAAGCAGAAATAACACCCTCACGACTAAGTTTTTCTAGTAAGTTACGTTTTCCTTGTGTTAATACCATTTTTTCTATACCTCTTCTACCTGAATTTGTTTAAATAAATTTTCGTAATGTTTCATATTGACATGCCCAGTCATTTTTTCTTGAGCGTTTAACATCCCAAGAACATTAGCATGGCATAAGAAATCTTTATCTGAAAGGCTGTGAGTAATTGCTGAAGCAATCCCAGCCACTGTCGAATCCCCTGAACCGACCGGATTTACCACATTGATTTTGGGAATAGTGACGCGGTAAAAATGATTGCCATGTTTTGCAAAAGCTCCTTTGCCACCTAGTGATACAACTACCCAATCAATGCCATCAAACAAGTCATCTTGCAAGATTGCTTTTAGTTCTGCTACATCGTCCGTAACCGTTTTTCCAACAAGTTGAGACAACTCTTCGGTATTTGGTTTGATGACAAATGGTTTGTCAGCACCAGCTAAAACAGCTTCTAACGCTTGGCCAGAGCAATCCAGCACAACTTTTTTTCCTTGAGAATTTGCTAGACTAATCATCTTTTGATAGTAATTATCCTCAAGACCAGCTGGAAGACTTCCTGAAATCGTGATGACATCATACGACGGGCAAAGATAACGAAAATGATTAAGAAAACCATCTGCCTCATCTGGGTCAATCATGGGACCAGCTTCTAAAATTTCTGTTTGCAATCCGTCATGTAAAATCGCAATGCAATTACGCGTTTCACCATGAATCTTAAAAAAGCGGTGATTAATCTGACTTTTATCTAATTGCTCTGTCAAAAAATCGCCTAACTTTCCACCGATAAACCCAGTTGCTGTAACATGGTCGCCTATTTCTGATAACACTCGAGTGACATTCAAGCCCTTGCCGCCTGCGGTTTTTCTAACCTCAGTGACACGGTTTACAGTATCTAGTTTTAAATCATCCAGCGGGTAAGAAATGTCAATCGATGGATTCAATGTTACGGTAAGAATCATCTTATTGTCTCCTAGTCGTGATATTCGCCGTGATCCCATTTTTCAAGAAATTCATCAAAGAAATCTGGTGAACTTTGCTCTTCATTAACTGTTTCCACAGCTGCAATTTTTTCAATTAAAGCTTTATTTTCTGCTGTTGGTTTGTACTCAGCCTTGATGAAGGCTTCGATAATATCACACATCAACAATTCACCAGTGATTTTACCACCAAAACCAATGACATTCGCATTCAATTCTTCTTTGGCATAAATAGCAGTTGTCATGTCACGCACCAAAGCTGAACGAATACCTGGAACTTTGTTAACAGAGTTGTTAATGCCAACACCTGTACCGCAAATACAAACACCTAAATCTGCTTGTCCACTTGTCACTGCTTCTCCGACTTTTTTACCAAAAATTGGGTAATGCGTACGTGTGTGGTCATAAGTCCCACAGTCAATTACTTCGTAACCTTTTGATTTCAAGAAATCTGACACTGCCATTTTTTCTGTTGTTACGATATGGTCACATCCAATTGCAATTTTCATTTTATCTTCCTCGCTCCTAGCACATTTTATTTAACATATCGACACGGATTTGGTGACGACCACCATCATAATGACCTTCCAAAAATCCTTTGACAATATTTTTAGCTAATCCAACTCCCACAATTTCTGAACCCATGGTAATCATGCGCGCATTATTGTGAGCACGTGTCATATAAGCAGAGCGTTCATCTGAAACTTCTGCACAGATCATGCCTTTGATTTTTGTAGCTGTCATAAAGCTACCTGCACCATAAGCATCAATCATAATACCTAGATTTTCATCTGATTCATTGACACCTGCTGCAACCGCAAGCGTATTATCAACAAAATCTTTTTTGACATCTGTAACGTCTTTGACGTCATAAGCATTTTCAAGCAGGTAATCTTTAATAATGTTTTTTAAAGTTTCCCCTGCAGCATCTGAACCAAGAATAACTGTCATTTTAACACCTCAAAATTTTTCTTTTATCTAGATAATTTTTTAAAAACGTTTTTTTATGTTTATATAATAAATCCAAAGCAAACATTTGTCAACATATTTGTTTAATATTTTTTAAAAATGTTTGTTGTTTTGTGTTTGATTTATTTTAAGAAACTTTCGAGAAAAGCTTTAAATTCGGTACTTTTCATGATTATTACAAAACTGTTTCAAAATGTTTCTTTTTTTTCTTATTTGTTGAGTTACTAGTCTCTTTGTGATATGATAGTGACAAGGAATAAAGAAAAGAAAGGAGATTGACATGCTGAAAAAAGAACGCCTCCAGTGGATTCTTGAAAAAATCAACGTCAAAGGTGTTATTACAGTTAACGATATCATTAAAGAACTTGGTGTTTCTGATATGACTGTTCGTCGCGACCTTGACGAGCTAGATAAAGAAGGCTTATTGATTCGTATCCATGGTGGCGCACAAAGTATTGATACACCAAAAGTAAAACCAAAATACGAAAAATCAAACACTGAAAAACAAGAACTACAAATCGAAGAAAAGCGTGCCATTGCTAAATTCGCCAGCACACTCATTCAAGAAGGCGAAACAGTCTTTATCGGTCCCGGAACAACGCTGGAACATTTTGCTCACGAACTTGTTGCCAAAAACATCCGTGTCGTGACAAATAGTTTGCCAGTATTCACTATTTTAAATCAAAATAAAAGCACCGATTTAATCTTAACCGGCGGTGAATATCGTGATATTACAGGTGCCTTTGTTGGCTCACTGACTGCCAACTACTTGCAAAACCTCAAATTCTCAAAAGCCTTTGTTAGTGCTAACGGTGTCTTTGGGGATTCTGTAGCTACTTACAGCGAAAGTGAAGGAGAAATTCAACGCATTGCCCTTGATAATGCCTTTGAAAAATTCCTTCTCGTCGACCATGAAAAATTCGATAAATACGATTTTTATGATTTCTACAATGTTAGCAAAATCGATCATCTGGTCACTGATTCAGGTATTTCTGAAGATGCCAAAGAAAAATTTGGTCAATTAACTGATATCATGGTCGCTGACGAATAAGTTTAGACAATAAAAAGTTACTTATCATTTGGTAAGTAACTTTATTTTATGATGAAAACCCAAAAAAGCCCTACGTCGTTAGACGTAAGGCTTTTTGGGTTGTATTCTAGAAGAGTTCTGTTTTGGATAGCGTTAAATTAGCGAATAGCTGCCTCCGTTTCTGGGTCAAAGAAGTGACCTTTGGCAACATTCAATGTCAATTCCACTTTTGAACCTGGTTGGTAAACATCACGCGCATCCGCACGAGCAACAAGTTCAGTGTTACCTACTTTAACGTAAAGCATTGTTTCAGCACCGAGCAATTCAGAAACAGTAACTTCAGCTTCAAGAGTTGCTCCTGGGTATGTTTCACGAGCAAGTGGGTTGTTTGAGATATCTTCTGGACGGATACCGAAGATGACTTTTTTACCATTGTAACCTTTAGTTTCAAGCAATTTCTTTTGACCTTCTGGCAAAGCAATTGTGAAACCTGAGTCGCTAACCAAGGTATTATCTTTGACTGTTCCTTCAAAGAAGTTCATGGCTGGACTTCCGATGAAACCAGCAACGAATTTGTTAGCTGGACGGTTGTAAAGTTCTTGTGGTGTACCAATTTGTTCAACGCGACCGATTGTTCCTGAACCATCAGGGTTTTTAGTAGAACTCATGATAACAATACGGTCAGCAAGTGTCATGGCTTCTGTTTGGTCGTGAGTAACGTAGATTGTTGTTGAACCAATACGACGGTGAATTTTTGCGATTTCAGCACGCATTGACACACGAAGTTTGGCATCCAAGTTTGACAAAGGTTCGTCCATCAAGAATACTTTGGCATCACGCACGATAGCACGACCCATGGCAACACGTTGACGTTGACCACCTGAAAGGTCAGCAGGTTTGCGTTCAAGGAATTCTGTCAAGCCAAGAATTTGTGCAGCTTCGCGAACACGTTTGTCAATTTCATCTTTTTTATATTTTCTAAGTTTTAGCCCAAATGCCATGTTATCATAAACAGTCATGTGTGGGTAAAGAGCGTAGTTTTGGAAAACCATGGCAATATCACGGTCTTTTGGTGCTTTATCATTAACGACTTCGCCATCAATTTTAAGTTCACCTTCTGTGATATCTTCAAGACCAGCAACCATACGAAGCGTTGTAGATTTACCACAACCTGAAGGTCCTACGAAAACGATAAATTCTTTATCTTTAATGTCAAGATCGAAATCTTCAACAGCATAGTGGCTTGCATTTGGGTATTTTTTGTAAATATGATTAAGATTAAGTTCTACCATTTTTTAACTCCTTTGATCTATGTGGCTTTATTATAGCAAAGATAACGCTTACACGATATAGACAGGAGTCACAAGATTTTTTGTGCAATGTGCCCAAAAACTAATTTTCCATAATTAAAAGATACGAAAATGCCAAATCATTAAGATTTTTCAAATTCAAGCCTGACAAAAGGCGGAATTTCTCGATTTTATAGTGCAAGGAATTACGGTGAATATAAAGATTTTGTGCTGTTTTGGCAAGATTGCCCTGTTCTTGCCACATGGTCATGATAATCGGTCTGATGTCTTTACTATCATCAATAGCCTGTAACATTTTATGTTTAATAGCTGGCAAATCAAGCTGATGCGCATAAGCTAGCAGCAACATTTGTGAAAAACTGACTGTTCGTTCATTACCACGAAAATGTCTCATATTGGCAAACAAGCGACTTTCTTCACGGTAAAAAGCTGGCAAATCATCTGCTTGAAATTTACACCAGACATTGCCAAAGAAAATGGTTAACTTGATACCAAAGTCACTTTCCAAAGTCGGCAACACATCATCGATTAAATCTTCTGCTTCAATCATCTCTTCTTGATCAAGAATGAGTAATGTTCTAGTCTTTGAAATGACCACCGTCGCAAGCAAGTTAGGTAACAAGGTCACAAAAAAATCACACAGTTCTTCAGGCAAGGCTTCCTTGTGATCGATGTAAATGATTTGCAAGGCTTTATAATCTTTTGCCACACTCAAATCATCTTGAATCAAATAACGGTACCAAGGATTCTCAGTCACCTTGTCTTCTAAAATACCGTCATTTTGCAAAGCCAGTAATGCTTTTTCACGCTCGCTCAGATTTGCTAGAGGAAGGTAATACGTTTGCCCATTTTCCTCAATAGCTACCCAATCTTCTGCATGTTCGATCTTACCAGCCTCAACAGCTTCTGGGAATAATCGCTCTAGTGACATCTTCCACCTCCGTTCCTTCTTAACTCAACTTAACGTGATTTTGTATCCAAAATAATAGTAACAGGACCGTCATTGACTAGACTAACTTGCATGTCAGCGCCAAAAACACCTGTTTCAACAGGAACGAATTGGGCAAGGGCTTCATTAAAGTCGAGGTACATTTTTTCAGCTTTATCAGGTTTTGCGGCACCTGTAAATGCCGGACGATTGCCTTTTTTGGTATCCGCAAACAAAGTAAATTGAGACACTGATAAGATACTTCCTTTAATATCTTGGACAGATAAATTCATCTTGCCCATATCATCTGAAAAGATACGCATATTAGTAATTTTACGAACAGCATAATCAAGGTCTTCTTGCTCATCATCTGGTCCTACTCCAACTAACAACAATAAGCCTTGACTGATATCTCCAACCAGTTCATCATCAATCGTAACTTGCGCTTCTTTAACACGTTGAATGACTACTTTCATATCTATTCCTTTCTGAAAATAAATTCGCTTTCATTATTGTCATTTTAACATTTTCAGAAAAATAAAAAAAGCACTTACCTTTTCTCTTTCAAATAAAAAAATGAGCTGCATTATCAGCTCATTTTAGTTATCCATTTGTACGTTTGACAGAATAAACGTCTGGGATGATTTTAATTTTATCGACAACAGCAGTCAATTCCGTCAAGTTTGGAATTGTGAAACTAACGTGGATATTCGCAAATTTCATATCCTTACTTGGTTGGGCATTGACGGTTGAAATGTTCTTAGTGACGTTTGAAAGAACTTGAAGGACGTCATTTAGAAGTCCTGAACGGTTAAGACCGTAAATATCAATTTCAGCGATGTAATCATTATTAGCGCTAGTAGCATCGTCCCATTCGACCTCGATAAGGCGTTGTTCATAACCTTCTTGGCTCTTGATATTGTGACAATCCGCACGGTGAATAGCCACCCCACGACCTTTGGTGATATAACCTTCGATTGGGTCACCTGGCACTGGGTTACAACATTTGGCGATACGCATCAAAAGACCTGAAGCACCTTGGATGATAACGCCATTTTCGCTGCGGACTTTCAAGACTTCTTTATTTTCTGTCTTGATTTCACCACCATTCATAAGTTCATCTGCTTCTGCTTTCGCTTTGGCGCGTTCTTCTTCACGGCGTTCTTTTTCCGTTAAGCGATTGAAAACAGCTGCCGCACTAATTTCACCGAAACCAACAGCCGCATAAAGAGCTTCTTCGCTACGAACACTGAAACGTGGCAAAATAGCTTCAAGGTGTTTTTTATCAAGGTATTTATTAGCCACATAGCCTTGATCTTGGAAATAATCCACCAAAAGTTCACGGCCCTTGTTGACTGATAATTCCTTATCCTGATTTTTCAAGAATTGGCGGATGCGGTTGCGGGCTTTGTTTGTCTTAACAATTTTAATCCAGTCGCGGCTTGGTCCAAATGAATTTGGGTTGGTTACAATTTCAACCACATCACCTGTTTTAAGTTTAGCAGTTAGAGGTACCATACGGCCATTAACTTTAGCACCAACAGCTTTTTCACCGACTTGTGTGTGAATAGCGTAAGCAAAATCAATTGGCCCAGAGTCTTTTGGCAATTCTTGTACAGCACCTGTTGGGGTGAAGACGTAGATACGTTCTGAGAAAATATCTTGTTTAACTGAATCGACAAAGTCTACCGCATCACCATTTGAAGCGTCTTGCAATTCAACCAATTCTTTAATCCAGCTCATGCCGACAGCTTGTTCTTGACTGTCAACCTTGCCTTTAATCCCTTTTTTGTAAGCCCAGTGAGCAGCAACCCCGTATTCAGCGACTTGGTGCATTTCTTTGGTACGAATTTGAATTTCGATTGGTCCTTTTGGTCCATACACAGTCGTGTGAATTGACTGATAACCATTGGCTTTGGGCGCAGCAATGTAATCTTTGAAACGCCCTGGCATTGGACGCCACAATTCATGAATGTAACCAACCATAGCGTAAACATCGCTAGGGGTTTCCATGATACAACGAATGGCAATCAAATCATAGATTTGGTCGAAACGTTTCTTTTTATCACGCATTTTGCGATAAATAGAATAGATGTGTTTTGGACGACCGTAAACGTCTCCGTAAAGCCCTTGTTCTTCAGTGTAGTCTTTAATTTTCTTAACGATTTCATCAACCAAGGCCTCACGTTCACGACGTTTTTCGTTCATCATGTGAGAAATCTTGTAGAACTCAATTTCATTAAGGTAACGGAATGACAAATCTTCCAATTCCCACTTGATGCGGCTAATCCCCAAACGATGAGCAAGGGGAGCATAGATTTCCATGGTTTCACGTGAAATACGCGCTTGTTTGTCCTTACGAAGATGCTTCAAAGTGCGCATATTGTGAAGACGGTCAGCAAGTTTTACCAAAATGACACGGATATCTTTAGACATGGCCATAAGCATCTTACGGTGATTTTCAGCCAATTGCTCTTCGTGTGATTTGTACTCAACTTTACCAAGTTTTGTCACGCCATCCACGATGATACGCACATCTTTACCAAATTCGGCTTCGATTTCATCTAAAGTAATCTCAGTATCTTCAACAACGTCATGCAAAAAACCACAAGCCACTGTCACCACATCAAGATGAAGATCTGCTAAAATACCTGCAACTTGGATAGGATGGATGATATAAGGCTCGCCTGATTGCCTAACTTGGGAAATATGTGCTTTTGTCGCGTAATCCAATGCTTTTTGAACAATCGCTACATCAGATTCACTCATATATTGGGCCGTTAGGGCAACGACCTCTTCACCCGTCAAATTCACAATTTTTGCCATAAGGACCTCTTCTTTGCATACAGATTTATATTGTATATTATTTTAACACTAAACGCCCCAAAATACCAATGCATCATCCAAAAAGACCTGAACCAAAACTGTTCAGGTCAACTTTTTAATCGTTAATCAAAGTTTGATGAATTATGTCATTAAATTTTGGCAAGTATTCGTGACCGTATTCTGGGTAAAAATAAAGTTTTTTCGGTACTTGAATGTGGTTATAAACAGCAAATTGTGTTTTTGGGTGACAAACTCGGTCTTCTAAGCCCATCGCCCAGACAATATCTGCTTTTATCCAGTCAGCCATATATTGAATATCTACATAATCAAGCGTCACAAAAACTTTTTCTTCATTTTCATGCAAAGGGTCACGAAAGCGGAAATAATAAGCTAATTCTTCATAAGCTGATTGAGTGACATCAAGACTGTAAGCTGTGCGATAATCACTTAAAAATGGATATTGCACAAACACCCGTTTAATCGTCGGGCACAATGCCGCACAAACCAAAGCTAAAGCACCGCCTTGCGAAACACCGTAAGATATCATCTGCGAAGAATCCACAAAAGACAGCTGACTAACTACTTGCGTTAATTGATAGACATCTTGAAAAACCGCACGATAAAAAAGATTTTCGGCTCCGTCTTCAATCCCTCGAATCAGATGTCCTTTTAAGGTTCCACCATTTGTTTGCAAATGGTCTTCTGATTTACCACCTTGTCCACGAACAGACATGGCTACGATGGCGTAACCTTCTGCCACCAAAGCTAATTTATCTGACCAGTCACCAACATCGCTATGATAGCCGTGAAATTGAAAAATCACGGGAAATTTCTGCTGTGATGTTTTAGGTAAAAGCAATTGTGCGTAAATTCTAGACTGATGAACCCCTGTGAAAAACAGGTCATAACAATCTGCCACACTTGAAGTAAAATCCGCTGGAACCAACTCACAATCTGTCCCTAACATTTCCACTTCTTTTTTAGCCTTTGCCCAAAACGCATCAAAATCAGCTGGTTTGTCTTGACGGCCTTGATAATCGCCCCAATGTCTTAAAGCATCTTCGATTCTCATTTAATCCCTCCACTTTAATAAACAAAAGTAAGACGTTTCAAAATTTCTTGGGCAATGACCATCGCCCCTGCCAAAGTCGGATGAACACCATCTTCACCAGTTAATTCTCGCCTGCCACTGCGAAGAGCTTGCTCATTCATCAGCCCGTCAAGCGGAATCAATTCTAACTTAAACTCACGCGCTAAGTGACGTACAATCTGTATTTTTGGATCCAAATCACGTCGCCACTCCATACGGTCTTCTGGGTAATCAAGAACATAAGGTTCCATTAGCAAAATGCGGTCAATTCCTGCATCCTTTAAGGTTTGCAATAATTTTCGGTAGCTAGCTTCAAAGCGCTTTTGCTCAGCTAAACTAGCAAAGCCATCTTTTCCAACAAGGTGCCAAACATCGTTAATCCCAACCATTAAAACAAGTGCATCAGGTTGGCAAGATAGGCAGTCCTCCACTCGGTCTACCAAATCTTGAACTTTATTGCCACCAATTCCTCGATTAAAAAATTGAAGCTTCAAATCAGGATGATGTTCTAGGATATCTGCAACCACAAGGCTCACATAACCATTGCCTAGACTTTCTGGATTGTTCTTATCTCGTCCCCACTCAGTGATACTATCACCAAAAAAGACAAGATGATCATGTTGACGAATTTCCATGGCTGGTTCCTCACTTACTATTCAAAAAGTTAGAAACAGCCCCTAATAGATTGGCGTCATTTTGGAATTGGCAAGTTTTCACTTGGTATTCTAACCCGTGAGCATCGGTTTTTTCGACCAATTTTTGCAGACGTTTTTCAAGTTCTGGCACCAAATCTTCACGCGCAGAAATACCGCCACCAATACCGACCAAATCAGGGTTAATGCTGACAAGGCAGTTAAAAATGCCGATAGCAATGACATCATACATTTCTGACAAGGCAGCCTTCGCATCGCTATTGCCAGCATCTGCCAAATCAAATAAATCTTTGCCAGTAAAATCAGTCAAGCCATGTTCTTTAGCATATTTTTTAGCCACGGCAACGGGACTAGCTAGGTTACTAAGCGTAATGCCGTCTTTGATAATCATGAAACCAAATTCACCACCGTAAAGGCTACTTCCTTTGTACAATTTACCATCAAGGCAAACTGCACCACCAATACCTGTCCCAAGAATGAAGTAAATTGATTTTTTACTGTCTTTTCCGATACCAAATTGACTTTCAGCTAGACCTGCACAGTTAGCATCATTTTCGATGGTCACAGGTAAGCCAAACATAGCTTCCAACTCATCGATAATTTTAAAATGATGGATATAAGGAATCGCACTAAATCCCTTAATTACACCTTCTTCAGTATCTACAGCACCTGGGCTTGAGATAGCAACCCCTTTGGTATCAGCATCCGATAATTCTGTAAAGACACGATACAAGTTTGCTTTCATTTCTTCCCAAGTTTTGGGAGTTGGAAAGGAACCTTTTTTATCAATGGCACTGTCTTGGTAACGGCCATATTTCACAGAAGTTCCACCAATATCAAACACGACTAAATTCATTTTCTTCTCCATTTCTACGTAGCAAGATCACTGCTAACGATGTGTTAAAACAATCTCCAATGAAAATTCATCATAACGATGCGTACTAATTGAGTATTCAAACGCAGCTCCATTTGTTAAATAACCTGTTTGAACAGCTACTGCTACAGGATCACCTTGTTCAAGTGCCAAGTAGTCAGCTTCTTCATCTGTCGCACGTCGAACCGTAATGGTTCGGTGCCCAGATTGAATCTTCAAACCAAGATTATTTTCAATGTAATCATAAATCGAATTTTCCACATGCTCGATTTTCAAACCTGTAATCAAATCAATTGGCATGTAAGTTTCTTCAATAACTGTTGGTTTATCATCAACTAAACGAACACGATGAATTTTATAAACAAAGCTTGTTTCTTTTATTTTTAACTTCTCAGCAATTTCAGCGTTTGCTTTTACAACTGTAAAATCAATCACACGACTTGTAATTTTTTTGTCTGGATAAAAAGCTGTTGTCCCCATCATTTGAATATCCATCAGCATTTTTTCCATTTTTTCAACCGATAAATCCATGACAAAGGTACCAGCACCACGGCGCTTGTAAATCAACCCTTCTGCAACTAAAATGTCTAGAGCTTTTTTGACCGTCATTTTACTAACTTTATATGCTTTACAAAAATCTTTTTCAAAGGGTAATTGCTCATTTGGTTGATATACACCTTCTAAAATTTTCTTGCGAACATCATTTGCAATAAGGTTGTATTTTTCCATTTCTTCTCCTTCGTTCATGTACTTACTCTTTTGTTTATCTATATTGTAAACTAGAAGCCTCGAAGTTCCAAATGTTATTTGACAATTTCTTGCAAATGATACATTTTCCCATAAAAGTCACCCGGCATTTCGCGTGACCAATAATCATTTTCTCTTCCAATATAATTTTTTCCTAAAATGATACCTACCGTTTCTAAATCACGACCAAATCGGATACTTTTATCATCAGCTTCCGATACTTGGTAAGCAGCATCGGTTTTTAGTCCAACTAATTTAAGACGTTCATAAGAAGGATTTGGCTGCGCTAAAATGGTATAGTAACCAACTAAAGCTTCGCTTCTATCTCGACTAACAACCATCCAACCAACATGATTCTTATCCGTCAAATCCAAGCGATAGAAAATACCATTTTGAATCAATTCTTGATAGGCATGGTATTCTTTAATCTGCGCTTTTACAGCTTCTTTTTCCTCTTCTGTCAAAGCTAATGGATTTAATTCGTAGCCAAAGACACCAAACATGGCAACGTCTTTTCGCATATCAAGTGATGTCACACGTGCGACTTGATGATTAGGCACCGCTGAAACATGAGCACTCATGGTTGATAACGGATAGACCATAGAAGTCCCCCATTGAATCGTCAAACGTTCCACTGCGTCCGTATCATCACTTGTCCAGATTTGTGGCGAATAATAAAGCATTCCAGGGTCAAAACGTGCCCCGCCACCTGCACAAGACTCAATCAAAACATCAGGAAATGCTTGATTTAGTTTTTCATACAAACTATAGACACCTAAAATATAACGATGATTGACCTCACCTTGCTGTTCACTAGGCAAATGATTCGAAAAGCTTTCTGAAATATAGCGGTTCATGTCTAACTTAATGTAATCAATTGGCATCGTTGATAACAAGCGTGCCATTTGTTTGTAAATTTCTTCAACTACCTCAGAATTTCCAAAATCAAGGACAAATTGGTTACGACCATGCGAAATATTTTTTTCTGGATTGCCAATAACCCAATCTGGATGTTCTTTAAACAAATCAGTATCATCAGAGACCATTTCTGGCTCAAACCAAAGTCCAAACAACATTCCTTTTTCTTTGATAGCCTTAGCTAAATAGACAAGTCCATCTGGTATTTTTTCCTTATTTTCCGTCCAATTACCAAGTGAACCCGTGTCACTATTTCGCTTGCCAAACCAACCGTCATCCAAGACAAAAAGTTCAATTCCTAATTTACTGGCTTCCTCAGCCACTTCTAAAATCCTTTCCTGATTAAAATCGAAATACATCGCCTCCCAACTATTTAACAAGACAGGACGTTTTTTATTTTTCCATGAACTTCGGATCAAATGCTCTTTATAAAAATCATGAAAAACCTGACTCATCCCATTAAAACCTGACTGGCTAATAACCAAGACAGCTTCAGGAGATTCAAACAGCTGTCCTGGTTTTAACTGCCAATCAAATTGAAAAGGATTGATACCCATTTGTATGCGTAGGGTATTGTAATTGTCGGATTCAATTTGGGCTAAAAAATTACCGCTATAAATCAAGCTAAAACCATAAACAAGGCCACTGTTTTCACACGTTTGTGGTGAGCAAACAGCAAAGAATGGGTTATGCATGTGACTACTGTGACCTCTCGTGCTTGAAATATTTTGGATGCCTTTTTGAATGGAGCTACGTGATAAATGATTTTCACGCGCCCAAGCACCATCTAAATGAACCCAGTCATAATTCTCATTTGGAAGATCTAAACAAAAACTAGCAAAACGTTTAATCGAGACCGTTTGTGTGTCCTTGTTAATGATTTTTTGCTGACGCGTAATGATAGGATAATTCGCATAAATCGCATAATGTAATTCAAGCTCTAAATCAGCATAATCATCTTTCAAACAAACAATCAACGTTTCAACATCTTCTTCATTTCCAAAACTCCCTGGAAGAGCACCCGTTACCGTTTTTCCTTTTTCAATACGAGAGCCCACATAGCGAAAATGTGAAATCAAATCTCCCGTCGGATACTGAATTTCTAAAGCAGGGTAACGAAAATCCGTTGTCCCAAATACGGGATATTCTTGTTTGATATGCTCAAGCGATGTCAAACTCGACCCCATGTAAAGATTATTACCTGGGCGAATTTCACGCTCAATTAAAAAGGTAAACGATTCGTAATCAGAAATGACAGGTCCACAATATAACTGCTCTAAAATCCCTGTTCTCTCCATTACTCTAAACACATACGATACTTTTCCATTAGTCAAATGAAAAGACTGTTCTTCTTCATTAATGTGAATCATGACTCGACTCCTTTAAAATGGACTTTTTGAATACGTTCAACAAGATAAAAATAAATTCCTGGGAATAATAACCACCCCAACATTGTTTTAGTTAATGTTAACCACACAAAGATAAAAGCAAGAAGAAAAATTAAGATAACCTTTTGAAAGTCTCGTTTCATCTCAAGAAGGACTTGATAAAGCTGATTTTCTTCACTTGACGACTGTGTTTTAACGTAATAAATCACGATAACTAACCAGACTAGCCAAGCAAGCCCACCAATATAAAACATGGCAAACGATAGCTGGCTGATATTGACCAGACTAAGTAGCCAACCAGTCAATCCCAAGCTAAAGAAGAAAGTCATCATAGCCGAAATCACTTTAGCATAAGCTACTTCTTCTACTTGCTTTATGAAATCTCTGAATCGTATATCCTGTGGATTATCAGATGCAAAATACTGCAAAATAACTTTGATAGCAAAGACCCAGCCATAGACAAGACCTCTACTTAGCAAAGCCAGCCAGAAGAGCACTGAGCCCTTCATGACGGTATAAACTAAATTAACAGCGTCTATCAAACGCGATGATTTTTCGGTCATAGCTGTTCCTTTCTAGACAACTTCTAAATCTTTCTATTTTACTGAACCAGCAACACCATTGTAGATGTACTTTTGAAGTGATAAAAAGACAATTAAAATTGGCAAAATAACGATGACAACCCCTGCCAAAATAACAGGCCAATTGGTTCCGTAAGGTCCCTTAAAGGCAAAGAGCGCTGTTGAAATAACTTTCAAATTACGGTCTGGCATATAAAGGAAAGGATTGTAAAAGTCATTGTAAACACCGACACCACTGATGATTAACATAGTCACAATGGGCGCTTTCAAATTTGGAAGAATGATGCGCCAGAAAATGCCAAAATGACTAGCACCATCCAGATAAGCTGATTCATCAAGAGAAATTGGAATTTCATCTAGGTATTGTAAAAAAACGTAGACAGAAATGACATCAGTCCCCAAATTGAGCAAGATAACTGACCAAATCTTGTTAAACAATCCAAGTGAATTGATGATTTGGAAAGTGGCCACTTGGCTGGTAATACCAGGAATTAGCATAGCAAGCATAAAGAGCGTCAAGATAAGCTTTTTCAGTTTAAAATCAAATCGGCTAACCGCATAAGCAAACATTGAGGCAAGAGTTAATTTTCCAACCATACTAACCACAAAGATAATCAAAGTATTTTTAAAGCCGAGCAACATTTGCCCATTTACAAAAGCCGTTTTATAGTTTGAAAAATCTAGGGATTTTGGCAATTCCAAAACACCTGTGCTTAAGAATTCTGTATTTGATTTAAAAGAACCGATAAAGACTACTAGAATTGGCAAAAGCGCCACCGTTGCCCCAAGCAACAAAATGAAATACTGAAGAATTTTTCCAACTGTTATTTTTTTCCTTTTCATTTGACTGTCTTCCTTTCACTTGTGACAACTTTTTGAATCAAAGAAACAACAATCACGATAAATAAGAGTATGATTGCCATAGCCGATGCCAAACCAACTTTATTGTACTTAAAGGCTGTATCAATGGTTTGAATAACGAAAGTTGACGTTTCATTTGAACCTCCTGTCATGATATATGGAATATCAAAAACGCTTAATGAACCACTGACACCCAAGATGATATTAAGAAAGACAATATTTCGGATACTTGGAATGATAATGTATCTGAATTGGTCCCAACGGTTGGCACCGTCAATCTCAGCTGCTTCATAAACTTCAGGGTTAATAGACTGAATCGCCCCTAAGAAAACCAAGAAGTTAAAACCTGTATAACGCCAGATTGATGTAAAGGCAAGCGAAATATTATTAATCGAACGATCCCCAAGCCACAGTTTGATTTGGTCACCAAGACCAATAGCTTTCAAAACTGTATCAAGTGTTCCCCCACCTTTGTAGAAATAAAGGAAGATAAAGCCAATCGCAACACCATTTAGAAGGTATGGGAAGAACAGAATTCCTTTCCAAAGGTTGGCAAATTTCACCTTGAAAGATAGAATTGTCGCAAATAGCAGCGCGATTCCTAATTGGAAAAATGTCGCAATGAAATAATAGAGACTTGTCTTAAAGACTGAAAAATAATTTGGGTTTGTAAGTACTGTTTTGTAGTTATTTACCCCAACAAAATTCGATTCTTGACTGTATCCGTTCCAATCCGTCAAACTATATTGAATCATTTTTATCAATGGATAATATGAAAAGACAAGTAACAGAAGAACTGGAATGATGGTGAAAGAGAAAACCAAGAGACGCTTTTCCCATTCTTTGCTCAATTTACTTTTTGTCATAATAACCTCCAGCATGATAAAGATAACTTAACATTTCATACAATGAGCATCAGTAAAGGAGTCTGCTTTTTTGCAACTCCTTTACTGTCTCATCTCACTAACATAAATTAGTTATCAGAAACTGCTTTAATAGCTTTAGCCCATTTGACATTAAAATCTTTCATGATATCATCAAATGATTCTTTTGAATTACCGATAGCCGCATCGATAATGCGTTGTTTTTCAGTATCAGTTGTTCCGATACCAAGTTCAGATTCATTGTTGATATCACTAAAGAGAGATTCTTTACCTTCTGGTGCTGGATTTTCTTCAAGAACTTCAACGCCGGCTTCTTGACTATCTTGAAGTGCTTTTGGATATTTGGCACCTTTAACTGTTGGGATACCGCCATTGTCGACTGCGTAGTTAGAGTCGTTAACCATCCAGTCAATAAATTTGCGAGCTGCTTTTTTGTGTTTGCTGTGAATGTTGATACCGTAGTTATAATCGCCACCGATTGGCATGTATTGTTTACCGTCTGGTGCTGTTGCTGGGAATGCTTCAAAGGTGATATTATCAGCATTTTTTTCATTTGCTTCTTGGATTTGTGGGACTGCCCAACTTCCAAGTACCATGACAGCTACTTTACCATTAGCAAGGTCAACTTTTGATTGTTCCCAATCACTTGTTGTCGGGTCAGATTCGATTAGTCCTTCTTTTGCTGCTGTATAGAGTGTATTGTAAACAGTGTACATGGTGTCTCCTTGTTCAAACGGTGCTGTATCTGATGTCATTTTATTAGTAAAATCAGGGTCACCAGCTATACCTGAACGAGTGAAGTCCCAATTTGATAAGGTCCAGCCTGCAGCGTAATTGGTATAAAGTGGTGTCACATCACTGTCTTTTTCTTTGATTGTTTTTAGCGCAGCGATGAAATCATCTATTGTCTGTGGAAATTCCTTGATTCCAGCATCTTCAAAGACTTTCTTGTTGACCACCATACCAGTCGCGTTCATTTGACTTGGAAGGCCATACTGTGTTCCTTGATAAGAACGGTCATTAAGACCTAGATAGTTTTCAGAAAGGTCTTTTGTCTTCCCAAGAGGTTCAAAGAAATTCTTGTAATCTTTTGGACTGATGTCTCCAGGAATCATTAGAACATCACCGTATTCATCACTGTTCATGCGTGTCTTCATTTGTCCAGCGTAATCTGTGATGGTTTGCACTTCCACTTTAATGTCTGGGTATTTTTTGTTGAATTCGGCAAAGTACTCATCCCATTTACCATTAGTCTCCCAGTCGGTCTTGTGGTTAATGAAAGTAATTGTTTCCACTTTACTATCCTTAGCGTTCCCATTTGAACAACCAACTAATGTTACGGCTGCAAGTGCAGTCACTCCTACAGTAAGCCAACCTTTTTTCATAGGTTTTCCCTCCTAAATTTAGCTTCTTTTTGTTTGCGCTTACATTATAGCACTTTATCTTAGAAAAGTATATACATTTAAATAAAAATACTTTATATTTTTTAGTGTTTTTTCTTTTTCTACTATTAAAGCCACACTTTTTAAAATTTTAAAAAATTATTTTTCTTAGTTAAAAAGTTCATTTTTTAGGTATTTTTAGGCTGTTAATTCAAATAAAAAGGTCTTTTAAAAAATTGATAAAAAGCAGCGCTTAATATATATACTTTTTAATTCAAATATGTTATACTCTTTTTGGATGCGCTTCCTGAAACTTTATTGATGTTTTTGTATACAATTACTAGCACATGTCACAAAAAGGAGATTTACACAACTAACACTATTAATGTCTAAATTGAACACTTAGTTTTAACATTTGGGAGAGGAGAAAACTAATGAATAAAAAACTCGTCGGATCATTAACAGCGCTAGCTTTGCTTACTGGTGCTGTGTCAGCTCATGAGGTAAAAGCTGATGCTATTGTTTCAGGGAATACTTATAAAATCACAGCTAGACATAGCGGAAAAGTTCTAGATGTCGCTCGTGGTGCAACTAATGCGGGCGCTAACGTCCAACAGTGGGACGACACTGACGGGACTAATCAAAAATGGACAGTCCTTGATACTGGCGACGGCTATTATAAATTGGTATCTGTAAATAGTGGAAAAGTACTCGATGTTGCTTCTGCTGCAACATATGATGGCGCTAATGTGCAGCAATGGGACGATACTAACGGGACTTGTCAAAAGTGGAAAATTGTTGATAACGGCGACGGTTCTTACAAGTTAGTCTCTGCTGTTAGCGGAAAAGTACTCGACGTCGCTCGTGGCGCAACTAATGCAGGTGCTAACGTCCAACAATGGTCTGATACTAATGGAACTAATCAAAAATGGGAATTTACCAAAGTAGGTGAAGATCATCCCAACCCTAATCCGGTAGTCACAACTAGTGGCTTTTACACAAATGGAACAACACTCTATGATGCCAAAGGCAATCCATTTATCATGCGTGGTATTAACTACCCTTATGCTTGGTATAAAGGGCAGGAGGACACTGCCATTCCTGCTATTGCAAGAACTGGGGCAAACTGTATTCGTATCGTTATGGGAGATGGGCAACAATACAGCAAAACTTCACTAGCAGAAATTCAAAAACTATTGCAGCTTTGTAAAGACAACCACTTGATTGCCATTGTTGAAGCGCATGATGCTACTGGTTCCGACAACATTCAAGATTTGGAAAATGCCGCTAATTATTGGATGGAAATGAAAGATGCTCTAATTGGAAACGAAGACCATGTCATCTTAAACATCGCCAATGAATGGGGCGGTGCCTGGGATAGCTCAAATTGGGCAGCAGGTTATCAACAAGTTATCCCCAAACTTCGTAACGTTGGGATAAAAAATACCATCATGGTTGACTGCGCTGGCTGGGGGCAATATCCAAAATCAATCGCAGATGCTGGCCAAAGCGTCGTCCAATCCGATTCAGAACACAACCTTATTTTCTCAATCCATATGTACGAATACGCTGGTGCCTACGGTGCTGTACAAAACAATATTGATTCATCATTAGCCGTTGGGGCACCGTTATGTATCGGTGAATTTGGTATTAAACACACAAATGGTCCAATCGATTACAAGACAATCATGAGCTACTCTCAAGCAAAAGGTGTTGGGTATCTTGGCTGGTCTTGGAAAGGAAATAGCAGCGAGCTTGCTTATCTTGATATGGTTCAAGACTGGGCTGGTACACAATTAACCGAACAAGGTAATGCTATTCTTAACGACCAAAATGGTATCAAAAATACTTCAAAATCTTGCAGTATTTTTGACTAATCATTTCACACTCAGAGTCTGAACTACGCTTCAGGCTCTTTTATGTTAATAGCAATGATTTCACACTATTTATTTTTGACATAGAATTTAAAATTTTCTGAATATTTGATATAATGTTAGCTAGACATGTTTTATTCTAAAAGTTTTTGTGGCTTTTGGTGAAAGGAGACTCTCATGAAAAATACCGTATTGAGCTTTCAAAAAGCTAAAGCAGACGGTAAAAAGTTAACCATGTTAACCGCCTACGACTACTCAACAGCTAAGTTAATCGATAGCACTGGTGTCAACAGCATTCTTGTTGGTGATTCTCTTGGCAACGTCATGCTAGGCTACGATGACACTATTTCAGTCACCATGGAAGATATGATTCATCACGGCAAAGCGGTCTGCAGAGGGGCTAAAAACGCTCTGGTTATCGTTGATATGCCTTTTATGTCTTATCAAGTATCGGTTGAAAAAGCTGTAGAAAATGCTGGGCGCTTGATGAAGGAGACTCATTGCCAAGCCGTTAAATTAGAAGGCGGAAAGAGTGTCTGCCCGCAAATTAAAGCTATGGTTGATGCAGGAATTCCTGTCTGTGCACATCTTGGTCTCACACCACAACACATCAATGCCTTCGGCGGTTTCAAAGTTCAAGCCAAAACCGAAGTTGCTGCTAAACAACTTCTAGAAGATGCCAAAGCTGTTCAAGAAGCTGGTGCTTTTGCCGTGGTTCTTGAAGCTATCCCAGCTAAACTCGCCCAACTTGTAACCAAACAGCTCGATATTCCAACCATTGGGATTGGCGCTGGCAATCAAACTGACGGGCAAGTGTTAGTTTACGCTGATTTGTTGGGGTTATTCTCTGATTTCACGCCGAAATTCGTCAAACGCTATGCCAACATCGGCGAGCTCATCTCCGACGCTGTCAAAAGCTATATCGAAGATGTTGACGCTCAGAAATTCCCAACACCTGATAATGAATATCATATTGATGACAGTATTATTGAAAAACTCTACTAATTAGAAAAGAGGCATGACATTACATGAAAATCGTTCACACTGTTGAAGACGTTAGAAAAGCTGTTCAAGCTTGGAAAGCAGAGGGAAAAACTATTGGACTTGTTCCTACCATGGGTTACCTACACGAAGGACATAAGAGCTTGATTGACAAAGCTGTTGCCGAAAACGACCACGTTGTTGTCAGCGTTTTTGTCAATCCCATTCAATTTGCTCCGACTGAAGACCTTGAAAGCTACCCACGTGATTTGGAACAAGATGCCAAACTCTGTGAAGCCGCAGGAGCTAGCCTGATTTTCAATCCAGAACCTAGCGACATGTACTCTCCTACTTTTTCAAGTTTCATTGACATGTCAACGTTGACGAAGGGACTTTGCGGAAAAACACGTCCAATTCATTTTCGTGGGGTTTGTACCGTTGTTGGAAAACTCTTCAATATTGTCGAGCCAAATAAAGCCTACTTTGGTCAAAAAGATGCTCAACAACTGGCTGTCATCAAACACATGGTTGAGGATTTGAATTTTAACCTTGAAATCGTTGGTTGCCCAATCGTTCGTGAAGCTGATGGACTTGCTAAAAGTTCACGTAACACTTACCTTTCAGCTGACGAACGAAAAGCTGCTCTAGTTCTTTCACAAAGTTTGGCTCTCGCTGAAAAAATGATTAATGACGGTGAAAAAGACACTAGCAAATTAAAAGAAGCCATGACTACTTTTATTGAAAAAGAACCACTAGCTAAGATTGACTATGTCGAATTTGTAGACTGGAAAACTCTAGAACCTGTCAGCGAAATCGACCGTCCTGTCCTCAATGCCATTGCAGTTTACATTGGCAAGACACGCTTGATTGACAATCACATCTACGAGTAAGGGAGAAAAAAATCGTGCACATTCAAATGTTAAAATCAAAAATTCACCGCGCTGTCGTAACGGGGGCTGAGGTGGATTATGTTGGCAGTATTACCGTCGACCCAGAACTTTTTGAGCTAGCTGGTATGGTAGAATACGAAAAAGTACAGATTGCTGATGTTGAAACAGGTAGCCGCTTAGAAACTTACATCATCGCTGGCGAACCAGGGAAAGGCGAAATTTGCCTTAATGGTGCCGCAGCAAAACTCGTTAACGTTGGCGACCACGTCATCATCATGTCATACGCTGACTTCACACCTGAAGAAGCCAAAACACACAAACCACGCGTCGTCTTCGTTGACGAACATAATCAACTAGCTCGTTTCACGCGCTACGAAAAAGCTGGACGTTTGTATGACCTTGAAGTTGAAAAATAAACTAAAAAGGAATCCGAAATTCTCGGATTCCTTTTTTTAGTTATACCTACTTACAAATAATTAGTTTTCATTTGGGTGACTAGCAATGATTTCCAATTCACCATCAAATTTCCAAGTTTTCACATCGTTTGAAAGAATGAAATGGTCACCTTTTTTCACGTTATACACACAGTTATCAACAGTTAAGCTACCTTGACCAGACAAAACACTGACCAAAAGATATGGAGCTGTTTGACTAAAAGCAACTTCCCCAGAGACTACCCACTTGTAAACCGCAAAGAATTCATTTGACACCAAAAGGCTTGAAGTCAAGTTATCCACACCGAGAGTCACAGGGGTGCTGTTAGCTGGTTCACCAATGGTTAAGACATCGATTGATTGTTTGATATGAAGATCACGAAGATTCCCAGCAGCATCTCGACGGTCAAAATCGTAGACACGATAAGTTGTATCACTTGATTGCTGTGTTTCCAAAATCAAAATGCCTTTACCAATGGCATGCATTGTGCCGCTTGGTACGTAGAAGAAATCACCAGCTTTGACTGGAACTTTTGTCAACAAATTATCCCAATCACCTGCTTCAATCATCTTGGCAAGTTCTTCTTTAGATTTGGCGTTATGACCGTAAATAATCTCAGAATCTTCATCCGCTGCGATGACATACCAGCATTCTGTTTTACCAAGCTCACCTTCATGCTCAAGAGCATAAGCATCATCTGGGTGAACTTGGACACTTAGCCAATCGTTGGCATCCAAAATTTTAGTTAACAATGGAAAGACTTCTGATTTTGGATTGCCAAAAAGCTCTTTGTGCTCACGATAAAGTTTATCTAAGCCTTGTCCTTTATAAGTCCCATTATCCACAATCGACACACCATTTGGATGAGCTGAGATTGCCCAGTATTCACCAGTCGTTTCTGTTGGAATATCGTAACCAAACTCATCACGAAGCTTAGTTCCACCCCAAATTTTATCGTGCATTTGTGCTTTTAAAAATAATGGTTCTGCCATAATTTGTCCTTTCTTTCGGGGGATTTCCCCGTTCAGCAGTTAAGCCTGGAGACTTTTCTCCAGACTCAACCGTTACCCTATCGACTCTTAACTATTTTTAACATCTAGCAATGAATACCCGCGGACATCATAACGATTTCGCGTACGTGAATACTCAATCGGTCTACCATTTTCCAAATAAACCACTTGCTCAACTTGCAAAATCGGGTCAGCATCCTTGCAAGCAAGGTAATCTTTGTCATAATGGTCAGGCTTTTCAGCCGTAATATGACGATAAGACCCAGCAAATTTAAGTTCCAAAGTATTCCAAAGGTAATCATAAACGGATGCTAATAAAATACTATCATCCAGACCTGGAACTAAATCGCAAGCCATGTAAGTATGCTCAAGCGCATACGGCTCACCATCTAAGAGACGTAATCGAATAATCTTATAAACTGGCGTTGATTCTTCCACTTGAAGGCGCTCAGCAATTTCCGCATTGGGAAATTCAACCGTAAACTCAATAATTTGACTCGTTAATTGTCGAGGGTCATCCTTCAAATCGTTACTTAAACCATTGTAGTTGTTCAATCGAAATTTTGAATCCTCTTTGTCCCAAAATGAAGAATTCAAAACCTTGGTGCCATTTCCTTGTTTTGAAATGACCAAGCCTTCGATAGTTAACATCTCAATAGCTTTTTTCACCGTCATTCGACTAACGCCAAATTCCTTTGCCAAATCAGACTGAATCGGCAACATGGAATCAATCGGATACGTTCCATCTGAAATTCTAGCTCGAATAATCCCTGCAATCTCTTCATATTTTGACATAGATCGCTCCTACTCTACTTGTATAGACTAATATTTTTAAACTATAGTCATATTATAGCGCAGAGTCAGGTTGTTTGTCCAGCATGTGCAAGAATGGTAGCCAAATACAGCCAACAATCAAGCAGTCAACAATTTGAAGAAGTCCACCAGCAAGTGAGTTTGTCGCAATCATTCCACTAAAGAAGACAGGTACTGTCCAAGGAACTGAAACCCCTGTTGGTGCAGGAACAAGACCAATTGACATCACAAAGTAGTTAAGGGCTGTGACAATAATTGGTGAGATGACCCATGGAATAAGAATTGTAGCATTCAAAACGATTGGCAACCCAAAGATAACAGGCTCATTAACGTTAAAGATACCAGCACCAAGTGCCAAACGACCAACATCACGATATTGTTTTTTCTTCATGATAAAGGCCATGATAATAACAACTGCAAGCGTCATACCTGAACCACCAAGACCAACAGTAAATGTTTCCATGAATGGTTTTGAGATAATGTGAGGAAGGTGTTCACCTGCCTTGTAAGCTTCCAAGTTTTCAAACATCAATGTATTCCAAACAGGGTCCATGACTGAATTCACAAGAATTTGACCGTGAAGACCAAAGAACCATAGGAATTGAATAAAGAAGATTGCAACCAAAGTTGCCCAGATACTACTTCCAAGACCAACAAGCGGAACTTGAATAACGTTATAAATCACATCGTGAAGATTTGTTTTGAAACCAACTGTCACAACAGCATTAATCGCTGTAAAGACAGATAGGGTCAAAATAGCTGGAATCAAAGCTGCAAAAGACTTAGCAACTGCAGGCGGTACACTGTCAGGCATTTTAATTTGCCATCCTTTTTTGCTCGTGCGGCTGTAAATTTCTGCAGCAAGAAAAGCAACAATCATTCCAAGAAACATTCCTTTTGCACCAAGGCGATCAAGACTCAAAACACTTGAAACTTTTTCGCCACCTTCACTTGTTGTGAAAAACGGTGTCAAAATAAGGAAACTTGCAAATGAAATAGCACCCCCGAAAATTCCTTCAACATCGTAAGATTTAGAAAGGTAATAACCAATACCAAAAGTAACGAAGACTGTCATAATCGACATGGTAGCACTTTGACCACTACCAAGCAGGTCGTTTAAAAGCGCTTTCGTACCATCGTTTAAAAAAGGAAGGTTACAAATAACCACGACAATTGACCCAAACATGGTCAAGGGGAAGGCAAGCATAAAGGCATCACGCAAAATCGATAAATAACGATTTGAAGCGAGCTTGTTTGCCAAAGGCAAAAGTTTGTCACTGATAGCATCTAGAAACTTGTTCATAAACACTCCTCTTTCCATTAAGTTTGTTTTTACATTATCATTATAACTTATTTTTTGTAAAAGTCTAGTCTTTTTATATAAAAATATTGTCTTTTATTTTAAAAAGTGTATAATTGTACTTGTAAAATCAAAAAATATATATTTTTAAGGAGAATCTTATGGCAACTTACACATTTCCAGAAGACTTCTGGTGGGGAGCTGCGACATCTGGTCCTCAAAGCGAGGGGCGTTTCCATAAAAAACATGCCAACATGTTTGATTACTGGTACGAAATTGAACCTGAAGCTTTTTACAACCAAGTTGGACCAGACACAGCCTCTAACTTCTACAATAGTTATAAAGAAGATATTGCTCTAATGAAAAAAGTCGGTTTAAATAGTGTCCGTACTTCTATTCAATGGACACGTTTGATCGATGACCTTGAAAAAAACACTGTCAACCAAGATGCAGTAGACTTCTACAATAAAGTCATTGATTGCTTTATCGAAAATGGTATTCGTCCAATCATGAACCTACACCACTTCGACTTACCAGTCGAACTTTATCATAAATATGGTGGTTGGGAGTCACGTCATGTGGTTGACCTTTATGTAGGCTTTGCTGAACAAGCTTTCAAGGCTTTCGGTGACCGCGTCAAAAACTGGACAACTCATAACGAACCAATGGTTGTTGTCGACGGTGAATACCTCTATCAATTCCACTATCCAAAATTAGTTGATGGTAAAAAAGCTGTCCAAGTCGCTTACAACTTGAATATCGCATCCGCAAAAGCCATCGCTAAATTCAGAGAACTTGGCTTAGACAAAGACGGTGGTCGCATTGGTACAGTTTTAAACTTAACACCAACTTATGCTGCTTCTGATTCTAAAGAAGACCAAGCTGCTGCACACTTTGCTGAACTTTGGAATAACAAAATGTTCCTTGAACCGGCTATCAATGGACATTTCCCAGAAGAACTTGAAGAAGTTCTTAAAAGAGATGGCGTCATCTGGCAAACAGAACCTGAAGATGCTCAAATTCTTAAAGAAAATACCATTGATTTCTTAGGTGTTAACTTCTATCACCCAAATCGTGTAAAAGCACCAGACATCGCACCAAATTCTGTCGGAGCTTGGATGCCAAATCGTTATTATGACGAATACCATATGCCAGGTCGTCGCATGAACATTGATAAAGGCTGGGAAATTTACCCAGAAGCTATTTATGATATCGCCATTAACATCCGCGACAACTACAATAATATTCCTTGGTTCGTCTCTGAAAATGGTATGGGAGTCTCTCGCGAGGAACGCTTCATGGATGAAAACGGTCAAGTCCAAGACGACTACCGCATTGATTTCATCAAAGAACACCTTACTTGCCTTCACCGTGGTATCCAAGAAGGTTCAAATTGCTTTGGTTACCATCTTTGGACACCAATTGACTGCTGGTCTTGGATGAATGCTTACCGTAACCGCTATGGATTCATCTCAAATAACATCCATACTCAAATCAAAACCATTAAAAAATCAGGTGAATGGTTCAAACAAGTCACTATCGATAATGGTTTTACCGATTAATCCCTCCTAATCCCATATTTCAATCCTCCAATTAAAATTAATATTTATGATTATCTCCCATCCTCGGTAATCAAAACTTCTATCCTTTTATTAATTCAAACAAAAAGCTCCCTTCCTCTAACCAAGGAAGGGAGTTTTTGATGATGATAAAAAGAGCGAGTTTGTCACTCGCTCATCTAATTTCAGTTATTTAAGTGCAAATCTTTGATACATTCCCATCATCTCGATAGCAACTTCTTTCAAAGTCATTGTTGTCATCAAATGATCTTGAGCATGTACCATGATAATTTCAATTTTAATTTCGGTACCGCTTGCATATTTCTGCAACAAATCTGTTTGAGCATGGTGAGCCTGTAATAATTCTTCGTCAGCAGCAGCTAATTTTTCTTCCACCACTTCAAATTTACTTTCTTTCATGGCATCAAACGCTTCATGAACGTAAGTTCTAGCTGTTCCACTGTGTAAAATAATCTCAAAAGCGGCTAGTTGTAATTCTTCTTCTGTCATATCTTGCAATCCCTCATTAAATGCTTTCTAAAATTAAGTTAGCCATTTTTTCAACTCCCATTGGAATTGGAACATAAGCTTGTGGTGGCACTTTAACGACTGGTCGTCCTGATTTTTCACCAGCAGTCGCAAATTGGTTGTAGTACATAGTTGCTTGCGGGCTAACAAGATACAAATCATAAGTAGCATCCGTAATCACGCGCTCACCTTCGTTAGAGCTAATCGCTTCAACAGTAATATCTTTACCTTGATTTTTGAAGAATTCTGTTGTTTTTTGAGCCATAAGTGATGATGACATTCCAGCAACACAAATAATTAATGCTTTTGACATGAGCATTCTCCCTTTTTGAATATAAATATTAGCTAAAGATGTTTTCACTCCCCAACATCTTTACCAAAAGTATATCACAGGTATTTTGATAAGTCTAGTCTTTTATTTTAAAAGAGCAAACTTTTTAAAAATCACATTTGAAATCCAACTAATTTCTCCAAGCTAATCATTTGTCTCTGCCCTTTCATTATGGTAAATTGGCTAAAAACACTATTCACATGAGGTGCTTATGACAGAAAAAACACTAACCATCGTCTACATTAGCTTAAGTGGCAATGTCCAGAGCTTTGTGAAACGTTTAGGAGAATATCTTCAGAACCATTATCAACTCTCTAGTAAAGCCATCAATATCAAAGATCTTAACCACGAAACCTTTCCCGTTGCCTCACCTTTTGTGGCAATTCTGCCGACCTACCTTGAAGGTGGCAATGGCGTTGATTCGGGTGATGTTGAGATTTTAACCACCCCACTTGGAGATTTCATTGCTGCCCATGATAATGACAAACATTGTTTTGGTATTATCGGCTCAGGCAACCGCAATTTCAATGAACAGTACTGCTTAACAGCCAAACAATACGCCAACCGCTTTGGATTTCCCATGCTTGGGGACTTTGAACTCCGCGGCACAAGCTCAGATATTGAACGACTAGCAGAAGTTATCGTAGACCATTTTCAAAACTTTACGCCTCAGTCAAAATGACTTTTTTTCTTCGTCAGAAACAAAGTCGCAAATAAATGTTATAATGACATTAGACTGTCGGAAATGTCCGACAAATGACTAGATGGTATTGGAGAGACAATGAAAACAACAGTTGATTACATTACAAAACTTGCAAATATCCCTTCACCTACTGGCTACACAAGCCACATTATGAATTACGTGATTGCTGAGCTTGAAAGCTTTGGCTACGCTCCTGTTCGCACAAATAAAGGTGGCGTTATGGTCACTGTCACTGGTAAAGATGACAGCAAACACCGCGTGGTCACAGCTCACCTTGATACCCTTGGTGCTATGGTGCGAGCTGTCAAACCAGACGGTCGCCTTAAAATGGACCTTATCGGTGGCTTTGTCTACAACGCTATCGAAGGCGAAAATTGTACTATCCACGTTGCCAAAAATGGTAAAAAAATTAGTGGTACAATCCTTATGCACCAAACTTCTGTTCATGTCTACAAAGATGCTGGAACTGCTGAACGCAATCAAGCTAACATGGAAGTTCGTCTGGACGAAAAAGTGACCAACGAAAAAGAAACACGCGCCCTTGGTATCGAAGTTGGGGACTTTATCTCATTTGACCCACGCGTGGTTGTTACCGAATCAGGTTTCATCAAATCACGTCACTTGGATGACAAAGTATCAGCAGCCATTCTCATTGAATTGCTCAAAGAATACAAAGCTCAAAATATCACTTTGCCATACACAACTCACTTCTACTTCTCAGCTTTCGAAGAACTCGGTCACGGTGCTAACTCAAGCATTCCAGCTGCAACAGTCGAATACCTTTCAGTTGATATGGGGGCTATGGGTGACGACCAACAAACAGATGAATACAGCGTTTCAATCTGTGTCAAAGACGGTTCTGGACCTTATAACTACGAACTCCGCCAACACCTTGTTGCCCTATCTGAAGAAAATAAAATCCCATACAAATTGGACATCTACCCATACTATGGTAGTGATGCCTCTGCTGCCCTTCGTGCAGGTGCCGAAGTCAAACACGCCCTCTTTGGCGCAGGCATCGAATCAAGCCACTCATACGAACGCACACACATCGACTCTGTCCAAGCAACAGAACGCCTTGTTGACGCTTACCTAAAAAGCCCAATTGTGGAATAAAAATATATAACAAAATCTTTTTTCTGATACTTCCCTTAGGTGGTATGGTCGGCAGCGAATTCCTTCGAAATTCCATGCCTAAGTTTTGAGCCTAAAGTCTCAAAACTTCCCGGTGGCTGATTTATCAATATTTCAGCCACTTTCACCACGGTGGAAAGTATCACTCTATCGAGAGCAAAGCTCGCAATATTTCTAAAATCAAATTATAGTAAATAACTAATTTTAGATTTGTTTATATTTTAAAACGCCTTTTACCAAGGTGTTTTTTTTACACATCAAAAGCGCCCCGGGACAAGGGCGCTTTAAAAAACAAACAAATAATTAGGAGGTAGAATTAGTTAGTAGTTAAGGTCGACAGCAAGACCGAAATGGTCACTGACGATTGGAGATTCACCGCCATCAAAGACAACGGTTGAGGATTGAATCTCAATTTCTTTGCTTGTAAAAACGTGATCAACCTTGAGTGACTGTTTATTGCCTTCCCAGCCATCAATATCTTCGATAATGGTGTGATCACCTTGAATGGATTTAGCCACTTTGTGACTATCTTGCAACTCAAGCGGGCTGTTTAAAATCATGTCATAGCCAGCCGTATCGGTAGGATTGTTGAAATCTCCCATAAGGACAAGTGGTTTAGGAAAATCGCTGAGCGCTTTTTCTAACTTTGCCCATTCACTTTCAAATCCTTTTCCGAACCAAGACATATGAAGGCTCACCACGGTAACTGGTTTGCCATCAACTTCAGTCTCAGCCGCTAGGACACGTCTAGTATGATAATCATGCTCATCATCCACCGCTGAGACAAGAATATCTTTTACCTTAATTGGATTTTTCGATAAAATCACAACACCTTCATTGTACTTATCATATCCAATATGGTTATAAGCCCAAGACCAATAATAATGTCTTCCTTGGCTTCTGAGGTAATTGACCAATTGAAGAGCATAATTATCACGGTGTAATTCTGGGCTACCAGGTAATTTTTCATACCCTTCCACATCTTTTGCAGCTAAGCCTCGAATGTCTTGGTTAATTTCTTGAAGACAAATGACATCATAATTCTCAATGTAAATATTTTCTGCCAAATCGAATAATTTTTTTAACGAATTTGCCTCTAACCAAGAATGCGTATTAAGTGTTAAAAATTTTGCCATGTCCTTTCTCCTCAAGTTAAAGGAGAGTCCGAGATGTCTACCCCGGACTCCCTTCTATTTAGTTTTAACCCAAATCTCTTTATCACTATTAGTAATATAAGCTTAAAGTTCTACTTTTGCAACAGGTGTTTTAGCAGAAACTTTTCCTGTTTGTGTTAAATTGACTGCTTTAATTTCTGCTGTATTTGTGAAGGCAACAATGATTGTCGTTTCACGTCCTGCTGAACTGATAGCTGCCAAGTCAGCTACCACCAAAAGATCACCTGCTTGAACACGTTGACCTTCTGCTACTTTAACAGAGAATGGCACACCGTTAAGAGCAACAGTATCAAGTCCGATGTGAACAAGAACTTCAAGACCACTATCAGTCAATAATCCAAAGGCATGTTTAGTCGGGAAGACACTTGTGACAATACCTGACACAGGTGCATAAACATTACCATTTTCTGGTTCAACAGCGAAGCCATCACCCATCATTTTAGCTGAAAATACGGGATCTTTAACAGCTGTGATTGGTTTTACTTCACCATCTGCGATTGATAGGACATCTTCTGTGACACCTTTATATGAGACTTTTGTAACATCATTACCTTTAACTTCTGCTAAGTCGATTGTTGGAATTTCAGCACCAGAATCAAGAAGGTCTTGAATATCAGATTTCAAGATATCCGCTTTTGGTCCGTAAACAGCTTGAACACCAGAGCCTTTGATAATGAGACCCATAGCACCAGCTTTTTTCCAAGTTTCTTCATCACCAACTCGTGCGACATCTTTGACAGTTACACGAAGTCGTGTCATACAAGCATCAACATCTTCAATGTTATCGCGGCCACCAAGGAGATTAATGATTTGAACGATTTGAGAGTTTGCAGATACTGTCGCACCAGTTGTTGATGCAGCAGCGTCATCATCCATGTCATCGTAATTACCGTTACGACCTGGAGTGGCAAAGTTAAATTTCTTAATCATAAAGTCTGCGATGAAGTACATCACAACACCTGATAAGATACAGCAAATAACAAAGTTAATTAAATCTCCACCAAGACCTGCTTTAAGAGCCATTGGTGTACGTGTCAAAAGTTCGATATTACCAAATGAATGGAGACGAAGGTTAACTAAATCAGCAAGAGCAAATGTCACCCCTTGTACAAGTGCGTATACAACATAAAGTGGCATTGCGACAAACATAAACATGTATTCGATTGGTTCAGTAACACCTGTCAAGAATGTAGCAGCTGCTGTTGAGATAAACATCGCAGTGTATTTTTTCTTCTTGTCTGGGTCAACATTACGGTACATGGCAAGGCTAAGCCCCATAAGTGTACCAGTTGCACCAATCATTTGTCCGACTTTGAAGCGGGCAGGTGTTACAGTTGCCATAAGGTGATGGTAATCTGAAGGATTTGAACCTTTAAGGTTGATAAGGTCTGTTACCCATGCTAACCAAAGTGGGTCTTGACCAAAGACTTCAGTACCTTTTTGAGCACCAGTCAAAATTTCATAAGTACCACCAAGTGAAGTGTAATTCATTGGGATAGTAATCATGTGGTGAAGACCAAATGGAAGAAGCAAACGTTCCAAAGTACCATACAAGAATGGAGCTAAGAATGGAGCTGAGTTTTGTGATGACGCAATCCACATACCAAATCCATTAATTCCTGATTGGATGATTGGCCAAACAAGTGCCATAAACAGACCAACAAGAACTGAACGATAGATAACAACGAATGGTACGAAACGTTTACCATTGAAGAATGAAAGAACATCAGGCAATTTGCGGTAGTTATAGTATTTATTGTAAGCTGTTGCCCCAACAAAACCTGAGATAATACCTACAAAGACACCCATGTTAAGCGCTGGTTGACCAAGCACATTGACAAAGTAGTCAGAGACAAGCATCTTGCCACCGAGAACATTGTGAACAACACTTTTACTATCAGCAATCATATCAAGTGATACACCGTAAACGTGACCAGTGATCAAGTTGATAAGAATAAATGCGATACCAGCGGCGAATGCACCACCAGCACGTTCTTTTGCCCAGCTACCACCAATAGCTAGAGCAAACAAAATGTGAAGGTTATTGATAATCCCCCAACCAATTTGTGCGATAACATTACCAACAGTAGCAAGTATAGCTGAGTCAGTATTGATTAGCGGGAGCGAGTTACCAATACTAACCATCAAACCGGCTGCCGGCATAACGGCAATAACAACCATCAAGCATTTACCGAATTTTTGCCAAAATTCGAAGCTGGTCAATTTTTTAAATGCCTTCTTCATGAAACGACTCCTTAAAACTTTTTCTCGGAAACCATTTGCTTTACAAACCAAGCAAGAACGTCACTAATATTACTTGTTTTTTGTAAAATAAATGATTTGTGAGTTGAATAATTTACGCAAACGTTTGCGTTGTTTTGATGATTTTATTATAGCACGTATTTTTATTTTGTAAAGCGTTTTCTAGAAAAAATTTTAAAACAAAAAGAGTAAAGAGATGCTTTCCCAATGAAAAAAAGCTTTCTTTACTCTTTTCATTTTTAATTAAAAACGCAAGGTTGATTCTCTTTCGATGATTTGATGAGGAATGATGACTTTCTGGCTTACGCTTTTTCTAGATTTTTCCAAAAGCAATTGAGCTGCTTTTTCACCAAGCTGATAAGGAAAAATATCAACCGATGTCAAAGCTGGATTGGCAATTTCTGTAATCAAAGAATTGTTAAAGCTAATCACAGCATAAGATTTTTCTTGTTTGCCATTTTTAAGCAAACGTTGCAAACGGATAGCCATGATGTCATCACAAGCAATAAAAGCTTGCGTTTTTGGGTGCTCAGCTAAAAACTGCTGTAACTTAAGAATATTCTCATCTTCTTTGATCCTTGAAAAATGAAGAGACAAACTGTCTTTTTGATGTTCTTCCAGATAGTCGCGACAGCCTTGATAACGCTCAGTCTGCACCAATTCATTCATGTCAGTATAGGCAAAGACAAGATGTTCAAAACCTTTATTCACCATAAATTCAGCAACATCTCGCCCTGCCTGATGGTTATCATTATCCACAAATTGGACAGATTTGGTAGCAAGCTTTTCATAAGAACTTCCGACAACTACACAAGAAACTTTTTTCTGTTTTTTGACAAAATCAAAAACAGGGTCATCTTTGTGAGAATACAAAAAGATAAATTTGCTAATATTTCCGCTGCGAATCAGTGCCTGACAATTTTTGCGTAGCTCATCTACCGTACGCCCACTTGCCAAGCTAACCATATAATCATACTCACTACAAACGCTTGAGATGCCTTGGATAATCTGCATGAAAAAGGGGTTATTACCAAGAGAGTCTTGGCTCTCGCGAACTGGCAGAACAATCCCTATGGTGTTAGTCGTGCGGTTAACCAAATTTTGCGCAGAATAATTTGGTGAATAATCTAATTCTTGCATAGCACGACGAACACGTTCCTTTGTCGCTTCACTAATCATGTCACTGTTATGCAAAGCTCTTGAAGCTGTTGACGTAGAGACGCCAGCAAGCTTTGCTACATCCTTTATCGTTGTCATTTTCTATCCTCATCTTGAAATCGTTATCTATAGGATAAGAATTTTTTAAAGCGCTGTCAATTAAAAAATAAAATAAGAGCGAGAAAAATCTCACTCTTGTTTTAATAATTCCAAAGCATAGCTGACGCTTGATAAAGCATAAAGCGGTGCTGTCTCTGCACGCATGATACGCGGACCTAAGCCAATTTTCAGACCACCTTTTTCCTCGAACGCTGCAATTTCTTCTGGGGAAATCCCACCTTCTGGTCCGAAGATAAAGAGAATTTTCTCTCCCGCTTTAACTTGTGACAATTCACGCGCTAAAACAGCTGTTTCCCCTTCCTTAGCAGATTCTTCATAAGCGATAAAAATCTTATCGAACTGTTCTAATTCTGCTAGAAAGGCTGCTTTTTTCTCAAAAAGAGTCACCTGTGGGATGCAATTGCGTTTACTTTGCTCTGCAGCACCAAGAGCAATTTTTGCCAACTTGTCTGCTTTTTTAGCTAATTTCTTGCCATCCCATTTGACGACAGACCAATCCGCTGGAAAAGCCCAAAGATTTGCCATCCCAAGTTCAGTACCTTTTTGAGCTAGAAATTCTAACTTATCCCCTTTTGGAAAACCAGCAGCAATCGTCACTTCAACTGGCATTTCAACATTGCTGTCAAGCTCTTCAATGATTTCAAAACAATGCTCAGCACTGTCGATAACCTTTGCTAAACGCTTGATATGGTCATCAAAAACTAGCACCACTTCTTCATCTTCAGTCAAGCGCATGACGTTGAACATGTGTTTAACCGTGTCTTTATCTGTGATTGTCACCACATCTTGAGCCTGTCCAGCTACAAAATATTGTTGCATTTATCCTCCAATTACACCTGAAATATCATCTGTTTTTTTGAAAACACAAGCATTCCATTCCCCTTGAACCATATGTGTTTCAAGGAAAAATCCTGCGTCTTCAGCTGACTTACGAACCATTTCCCATTTATCAGAAATAATTCCTGACATGATAAGGTAGCCTTCATCTTTCACAAGACGATAAGCATCTTCGGTCATGTTAACCAAGATATCCGCAAGGATATTTGCCACAATAACGTCAGCTTTGATGTCCACACCTTGCAAAAGGTTACCAGTAGCCACGTGGATATTTTCAGTGTTGGCGTTAAGGTCAATATTTTCTTGTGCCACGCGCACAGCCACTTCATCAAGGTCATAAGCATATATGTCTTTTGCACCAAGAAGTGAACTTGCGATTGAAAGCACACCTGAACCAGTACCCACATCAATCACTGTTTCACCACCACGAAGCACTTGTTCAAGCGCAAAAAGACTCATTTTTGTCGTTGGGTGAGTTCCTGTACCAAAAGCCATACCTGGGTCAAGACGAATCGTCTTTTCACCTTCACTAGCTTCATAATCTGTCCAACTTGGAACAATTGTCAAATCATGGCTAATACGTGTTGGCTCATAATATTTCTTCCAATTTTCAGCCCAATCTTGCTCAGCCAATTCTTGTGTCTCATAGTGAACCTCACCAGCATCCACACCAAAATGTGTCAATTCAGCCAAACGTTTAGACGCTTCTTTTTCAACTTGTTCAATGTCAATGTGTTCAGGGTAGTAAGCCGTAATTTTCACAGTTTCCACTTGTTTAATTTCTGGGAAAACTTCACCGTATTTCCCAACATGTCCAAGATAATCAGCACTATCATCGATAGCAACCCCTTGACTACCTAATTCAATCAAAATATTTGACGCAGCTTCTTCCGCATCACGCAAGACCTCAACAGTCAACTCTTGCCACTTGTCCATAATTAAGATACCAAGCCCGTAAAACACAAAGCCAAAATAGGAAAATCACCGACGGCGCTTGCGTCTAGGAGAATTTTATCTTTTTGGCACAGTGTTTCGGGCGGGTTCAGTTAAAATACTAACCGAACCTTTTCCTTTCTATCTAATCTATTCAGGCGGAGCTATTAACTCCCGCTCACTAACTTTGCTTAATATCTCGGATATGCAAAGAATTCTGTTTCTTTCAACTCTGCTTTGCCTTTTTCAAAGCTTTCAGCATCCCATTCAAGGGCAAAGTCGGTTGCATTTTCATCTGCTAAAAAGTCCATCAAATCATCAAGACCTTTAGTTGCAACGTCGTTTAATGTTTCTGCAAAATACGCCAAGAATTCGCGTGAAAAACCTTTTTTAGCATCAAAAGGAACAGTCACCAAGTAGTCATCATGGTCAACTTTAGATTTTGCTTGGTTGTAAAATAGCACGTAATCTTCAAAAACGATATCCTCGCTGCTAACCTCACCTTGGTCATCCACTGTTTCAACAGCAGCTTGGTTCTGCGCTTCCAAAATAAAAGTCACTTCCACCGCATGATTTTTCTTATTCCAATCGATGGCATAATCAAAGGTGAAGTGCTTATCCATTTCTTCTTCTAATACTGATAAAAAGCCAAATTTAGCCATTAAAAATTTCTTCCAATCTTCTTTTGTGTTACAATTATTTTATCATACTTAAGGGGAAATGACATGCAAATACGACCAATGAAGCTAGAAGACATTGAACAAGTCGTTGCCATGGAAAATAAAACTTGGGACAACTTCAATACACCTGCTAGCTTACCAGCCGCAAATAAACATAAAATCATTCAAGCCTTTCAGAATCATTCACATTATCTCGTTGCCGAAGAAAGCGGGGTTATTTTGGGAGTTCTTGATTATCATGCCTACTATCCTTTCCCTAGCGCACGTCACGTGGTAAGTTTCATTGTCGCAGTCGACAAAGACACCCAAGGTCAAGGTATCGGACACTCACTCATCCGAGCTTTCTTTGCCATGGCCAAATCTGATAATTACAAAAAAGTTGTTATCCACGTGCTATCATCAAATAAAAACGCCTGCCGTTTCTATGAAAATATCGGCTTCACTCTGGAAGCTACCCTTAAAAATCAATTCTACCTAAACGGCACTTACGTCGATGACCTCATATACAGTTATTACTTGGAGGAAATACATGACAAATAATCTCGCTTTACGGATGCGCCCTAAAAACATCAATCAAGTTATCGGGCAAAAGCATCTGGTAGGCGAAGGAAAAATCATTCGCCGCATGGTCGAAGCCAACATGCTCTCGTCCATGATTCTCTACGGTCCTCCCGGCATCGGGAAGACCTCAATTGCTAGTGCTATTGCCGGAGCAACCAAGTACGCCTTTCGTACCTTCAATGCCACAACCGACAGTAAAAAGCGCCTGCAAGAAATCGCTGAAGAAGCCAAATTTTCTGGTGGTCTGGTTTTACTCCTTGATGAAATTCATCGTCTCGATAAAACCAAACAAGACTTTCTCTTACCCCTACTTGAAAATGGAAACATCATCATGATTGGGGCAACCACAGAAAATCCATTTTTCTCAGTGACACCTGCCATTCGCTCCCGCGTGCAAATTTTCGAGTTAGAACCTCTATCAACCGACGATATCAAACAAGCCCTACAAACTGCATTATCAGATAAAGAGCGCGGCTTTGAATTTGATGTCGATATTGATGCGGATGCTCTTGATTTCATCGCAACAGCTACCAACGGTGATTTGCGCTCTGCCTTTAACTCGCTAGACTTAGCGGTCATGTCAACCAAAGCTGATGATAAAGGTATTCGCCACATTAACCTTGATACCGTTGAAAATAGCTTACAGCGCAGCTACATTACCATGGATAAAAACGGCGATGGACACTACGACGTGCTCTCAGCCCTTCAAAAATCCATCCGTGGTTCTGACGTCAATGCTAGCCTGCATTACGCAGCTCGCTTGATTGAAGCTGGAGATTTACCAAGCCTTGCTAGAAGACTGACTGTCATCGCGTATGAAGACATTGGTCTTGCCAATCCCGATGCCCAGATTCATACCGTCACAGCACTTGATGCCGCTCAAAAAATCGGTTTTCCTGAAGCCCGCATCTTGATTGCTAACGTCGTGATTGACCTAGCCTTATCACCAAAATCAAATTCAGCCTATACAGCTATCGACGAAGCTATCGCTGATTTGCACAAAAACGGCTCACTACCAATCCCACGCCATTTACGTGATGGTCACTATGCTGGTAGCAAAGAGCTTGGTAATGCCCAAGATTACAAATACCCTCACAACTATCCTGAAAAATGGGTGAAACAACAATACCTTCCAGATAAATTGGTCGGTAAAAATTATTTTGAACCCAACCAAACAGGCAAATACGAGCGTGCCCTCGGTGCCAATAAAGAACGCATCGATCATTTATCAAAATAATTACGACCTACTTTCTGTAAGTTTTCTTGAGCTTTTTCAAAAAACGCTTTCTAAAATTTCAGTTTATCCCTTGAAAAAATTTTTTAAAGTGGTATCATAATTACATAGGTTATTGCTGTGGCATACGAATTCACATCAATGTGTTGACCGACTAAATTTTTGTATTTCGGGAAACAGTAGTCTTTCTCCAGTATGCAAGCCGTCACACGCGGAAGCGACTAAGGAGAAGCGAGTTGCCCACCTGCTTTAAGATCGCGGGTTCAATACAAAGCGTGAATCACGGTGCCAATACAGCTTATTATCCTTCCTTAGCTCAGTTGGTAGAGCAGTGGACTCTTAATCCATGGGTCATAGGTTCGAGCCCTATAGGGAGGATTTTCCCACATCCCTGAAGCCTTGCTATTGCAAGGTTTTTTTGTTTGTAAAACAAAGGCAAAGCAAATCCCCACACTAGACTAGCGTGGGGATATTTTTATATTAATTTCTTTCCATACGTTTTTTCGTAATTAATAGAACAACTGCGACAAGAACAAGGATTGAGCCTACAAGATAAAGGATTGTTGTTCCCATACCACCAGTTGATGGAAGAAGAGATCCTTTACGGCTAATGATTTCAGCGGTCAGTGACCCTGCATCAAGGTTTGACTCAAAGCTTGCATCTTTTGATTCACCCTCAAATTTAGTAGGATCTAAATTTTCATTATAATCAGTCACAATTGTGAAATCGATTGGTTTAATAGTGTTATAACCATCTGGTGTTTTGGTTTCTTCAAGGATGTATTTACCAGCATCAAGTCCTTTGAAAGAGAATTTTTCTGTTTCACCAACTGTTTTTTTATCAACTTCTACTTTTTTATAAGTGTCGCCATCTTTTACGACTTTGTAAAGCGTAAATTCAGCACCTTTCAAGCTTTCTTTGTTTTTATCAACTTCTTCAAAGATTGCTTCGTAGGTGTAGACTTTGACAACTTTCTCAGGAGTTTTACCTGTACTTGCTCCGACACCAGTATTATTAGGGTTGTTTGAGTAAATCAACTCAACGCTACCTGTGTTACCGGCTGAACCCATAACAGCATTTTCGTTAAGAGTTGCATTATATTCAATTACGATTTTTGATGATGACGTAAGCTTACTAAGCGATTTTAAATTATCAATTTTAAAATTTAAGCCATCGAGTTTAAAGTATTTTGTAACATCTATTTGATTTTTTCCATTAACAAGATAAACCGTTGCATCACCATTGTAAGTCAATCCTGGTGACAATTTATCTGCTAACTCAAAATAGTAGCTCTCATAAGAGTCTAGGTTATCTGGCAGAGTCGCTGTCAATTGAAAGGGAATTTTATCTTTCACATCATAGTCAGCATAATCTTGCCAGTCACTAACAGTACCAGTTGTGTCATTAGTTTCTTTAACTTTTTTAGTAACACTTGGAATTGATGTTTTTGGGGTTACCTTAACATCTTTGACGACTTCCAAGATGTAGTTCGTGTAAGCTTCGTTACTTCCAACTGTCTTATTTTGGACAAGGTAATAACCAGCCGTATGACCAGTTAGACCAGCTGCATTTTGAAGGTATTGAGCTGCTACTTTAGCAAATTCTTCTGCGTAGCCAGAATTTTCTTTATTGGCATCAAGTTTTTCAGCTACTTCTGCGGCAGAACTCACGCCATATTTTGCTTGAAGAGCTGCTTGACCAGCTGGTGTAATCCCATCTCCCCATTTGATATTGGAAAGAGTTGTTTCATCCGATGACAAATCACCAGTGAAGATTTGGTAGGTTTCATAAGTTCCTGAACCACCGTTAGTAACCGTGATATCGTAAGCTAGAGCTTTCCCACCAATAAAAAGAGCTGCCATTAAGGTAGCAAGAATAAGTTTAATCTTTTTCATATTAGGTCCTTTTTTCCCATTTGAAGAAGATAAAGTCACATTGAACTCAACACTTCTAAATCTTCTATCACTTTCACTTTTTTCAAAAACTATAGGATACTATTATATCATAAAAATTTACTTTGATAGTTAAAAGTTGCTCATGATTATCACACTTTTGTTAAATATTTCTTTAGTTTTTATTATTTTAGATACAAAAAAGCGCGCTAGTATAGCGCGCTTTGATAGTTATTGAAAAAAAGAAAAGTTTTAAAGGATTAATGCTATTGTATCACATTTCTTCCTTCCAGCAACATCAGCTTTTAATATAAAGATTGTCACAGTGTCAATTCAAACCCATCACAGTTAAATTAACACAAAAAGAGAACCACTAAAAACGTATTATAGTATCATCATCTCAAAACAAAATGCTTAGCTTATCTCAACAAAATCGGCACTGTCCCCAGTGCCAATGGAGATGTAAACAATAATGTTTCGGATAAATTTATTTTATCATAATTAAAGCTTGCCACATCAAAATTCCCTAAGAAATATCTTGTCAGTCTGACAAGAGACAGTTTCTACTCTCTTTTTTGAAGCTATTGTGCTAGAATGTAGGTGAAAAATTGTTCATGGAGGTTAAGCAATGGACACTCTTATTATTTACGCGCACCCTTATGACAAAAGTTTCAATCACGCTATTTTAGAAAATGTCGAAGGGACTTTGTTGCAAAGGCAAGAAAAATTCAACCTCGTCGACTTATACAAAGACCATTTCAATCCAGCCTACACCAATGAAGAACTGGCTTTATTTAAGGACGGGAAAACCACTGACCCGCTTGTCGAACAGTACCAAAAATTTTTAACCTCTACTAATCACGTCATTTTCATCTTTCCTATTTGGTGGAATGACACACCTGCAATCATCAAAGGCTTTATCGATAAAGTCATGAAAAAGCAATTTGCCTACGAGGTCGGAAAAACTGGCCTTATTGGGCATTTGACCCACATTGAAAAAGCTACAATCCTCACCACATCTACTTCACCAACTTGGTACTTAAGACTTTTTTGTGGCGATGCCATCAAGCGCGTTTTCATCAACGCTACCTTAAAACAACTCGGCATTAAGCATATCACATGGCAAAATATGGGAAATATCGATAAAAGCACCGCACAAAATCGCCATGACTTTCTAAATAATATCAACCTTTAAAGCAAATCAGCACCCAAAAGGGTGCTGATTTTAATTGTCTTTATAGTACTCAAAAGCAATGGTGTAAGTCTTTTCTTCATTAGCTTGCAAGACAATATCGCCAAAACCATCATGATTAATCGCATCAGGTAAGAATTGAGCTTCAAGAGCTATCGCTTCAAATTCTTTTGCCATTTTACCCTTATCACGCGCTGGGTAGATGCCATCAGGAATGCCAACCATACTATAAGCAACCCAAGCATTACGATCTGAATAAAGTTTAACAGCATCGCCACTTTCTTCATCTTTTAACTCACCACAAGGTGCATCAAGTGAAGCTGGGACTAAAAAGGCATCATCAAATCCGCCTGTCGCCTTAATGGCATCTCCAAGATTTCTGCCAGCTCTAAAATCATAAGCTGTTTCAGAAACGTCAATGATTTTTCCTGTTGGAATTAGGTCATCACGCGTTTCCAAATAATGATCCGCTGCCAAAGTAAAGACATGTTTTGTCAAATCTTGTCTTTCTCCAAGGTTAAAGTACACATGATTCGTTGGATTAAAGAGTGTCGCTTGACCGCCATTTTTACCAGTGTAAGTGATTGTAAAACGATTGTCGTTATCCAGCGTAAAACGTGCTGTTACCAACATATCACCTGGAAAACCATCCACACTTTCTTTAGCATTATAAGTCATGACAATGCTAGTTTGATTGCGTTCTAAATCAACACAAGCTTGCCAAATTTGCTTATGAAAACCTTGAGGCCCACCATGAAGAGTGTTGCCATTTTCATTTTGCGGAAGTTGCATGAGCTTTCCATCAAGTTTAAACTGACCATGATTAATGCGTCCAGCAACACGACCAATAGATTGTCCAGCGCACAAAGTATTCTTGCCATATTCATCAGGATCATCAAAACCAATGATGATATTTTTGTGTCCACCTTTTCCATCTGGCACCAAAAATTCTTGCCAAGTTGCTCCCAAAGTTAACAAACCAACTTGCACATCATTGTCATTGACAATCGTGTATTTTTCAATATTTTTCCCATTAATTGTTGCTACAATTTCTTGTACTACTTTCATTTTTCTCCCTCTTTCTTAGGTCTTGTCTTTATTTTACTCCTCCTAAAATTTTTTGTAAACGTTTTCTGTTTGTTTTTACCAAGGTTTTACTAAAACTCAGTTTTTACCAACAAAAAAATCCTGCCCTTAAGGACAGGATTCATCTATTTAAACTTATTTCACAACAATATTTACAAGTTTATTAGGTACCGCAATCACTTTGATAATGTCTTTACCAGCGATTTCATCTTGAATTTTTTCGTTTGCAAGAGCAAGTTTTTCAAGTTCTTCACGGCTTGAGTCTTTTGGTACAACAAGTTTTGCACGAACTTTACCTTTGATTTGGATAACAATTTCAACGTCGTTTTCAACGAGTTTTGATTCGTCCCATGTTGGCCATGCAACGTATGAAATTGATTCACCTGAATGTGTCAATTCTTGCCACAATTCTTCAGAAAGGTGTGGTGCAAATGGTGCTAACAATTGTACAAATCCTTTAGCGTAGTCAGCATAAAGTTTGTCTTCTTTGTTAGCAGCGTTAACGAAGACCATCAATTGTGCAATAGCTGTGTTGAATTTCATTGCTTCAAGTTGTTCAGTGACAGCTTTGACAGTTTCGTTGTAAACTTTATCTAAGTTGCCGTTGTTTTCAGCTACAACTTCTTTTGTTGTCAACAAGCGGTAAACGCGGTCGAGGAATTTACGTGAGCCTTCAAGACCTTCTTCAGACCAAGCGATTGAAGCGTCAAGTGGTCCCATGAACATTTCGTATACACGAAGTGTATCAGCACCGTAACGTTCAACGACGTCATCTGGGTTAACAACATTTTTAAGTGATTTAGACATTTTAGCTGGGGCTTGTTCAAGTTCTTCACCAGTTTCGATGTGGAAGAATGAACCGTCGCGTTTTTCAACTTTATCAGTTGCTACAAGGGCACCACGGTGATCGCGGTAGCTTGTTCCCAAAATCATACCTTGGTTGAAGAGTTTTTGGAACGGTTCTTTGGTTGGAACAACACCTAAATCATAAAGGAATTTGTGCCAGAAACGAGCGTAAAGCAAGTGAAGCACAGCGTGCTCAGCGCCACCGATGTAGATATCAACTGGCAACCAAGCTTTTAGAAGCTCTTCATCAGCCAATTTTTCATCGTTGTGTGGATCAATGTAACGTAGGAAGTACCAGCTTGAACCAGCCCATTGAGGCATTGTATTTGTTTCACGACGACCTTTAACACCGTCTTCACGTGTAACTTCAAGCCAATCAGTCAAGTTAGCAAGTGGTGATTCACCTGTACCTGAAGGTTTGATATCTTTTGTTACTGGCAATACAAGTGGAAGTTGATCTTCTGGAACAGCTGTTGTTGTACCATCTTCCCAGTGGATGATTGGGATTGGTTCACCCCAATAACGTTGACGTGAGAAGAGCCAGTCACGAAGACGGTAAGTTACTTTCTTATTACCAACACCTTCTGCTTCAAGCCATTCGACCATTTTGTCAATAGCTTGCGCTTTATCAAGACCATCTAGGAAACCAGAGTTGATGTGAAGCCCATCTTCTGTGTAAGCTTCTTCCTCAACATTTCCGCCTTCAAGAACTGGAATGATTTCTAGGTTAAATTGTTTTGCGAATTCCCAGTCACGTGTATCGTGGGCGGGAACAGCCATGATAGCACCAGTTCCGTAGCTTACAAGAACATAGTCAGCAATCCAGATTGGCATTTCTTTACCATTAACTGGGTTGATTGCATAGCTACCAGTCCAAACACCAGTTTTTTCTTTAGCAAGGTCTGTACGAGCAAGGTCTGATTTAAGGCTTGCTTGGTGTTTGTAATCAGCAACTGCTTGAGCTTGTTCTGGTGTTGTAATAGCTTCAACAAGTGGGTGTTCAGGAGCTAAAACAGCATAAGTTGCACCAAATAGTGTATCTGGGCGAGTTGTAAAGACAGTGAAATCTTTATCAGTATCTTTTACTTTGAAAGTAACATTGGCACCAGTTGATTTACCAATCCAGTTACGTTGCATGTCTTTGATTGATTCTGGCCAATCAAGGTCATCCAAGTCTTCAAGCAAACGTTCTGCGTAAGCTGTGATTTTAAGCATCCATTGACGCATTGGTTTACGAACAACTGGATAACCACCACGTTCTGAAGTTCCGTCAGGAAGCACTTCTTCGTTGGCGATAGCTGTACCTAATTCTTCAACCCAGTTAACTGGTACTTCAGCTTCGTATGCCAAACCTTTTTCATACAATTTTGTGAAAATCCACTGAGTCCATTTGTAGTAGTTAGGGTCAGTTGTGTTCACTTCGCGGTCCCAGTCATATGAGAAACCAAGTGAGTTGATTTGACGTTTGAAGTTAGCAATGTTTTGAGCTGTAAATTCAGCTGGGTCATTACCAGTGTCCATTGCGTATTGTTCTGCTGGAAGACCGAAGGCATCCCACCCCATTGGGTGAAGCACGTTGTAGCCTTGAGCACGTTTGAAACGGCTAAGGATATCAGTCGCAGTGTATCCTTCTGGGTGTCCTACGTGAAGACCAGCACCAGATGGGTAAGGGAACATGTCTAACGCATAGAAGTTTGGTTTATCAGCGTCTGTCCCTGTTTTAAAAGTATGGTTGTCAGCCCAAAAGGCCTGCCATTTTTTCTCAATCTCTTTGTGATTATAAGTTGCCATGTCATTTCTCCATGTTCTTAGTATTGGTTACTATTATACCACGAAAAGAATAAAGAAAAAAGGCGAAATCACGGGGGATTTCACGCCTTTTAGTAGCTAATCAAAAAATTTTTACAAATCAAAGATTTCCTGATTCATCTGACAGATATTCTTTCAATTTTGCCATATCATTTTTGGCATCTGCTAAACCAACTTGGTAGATTTCTTCGTATTTTTCTGGGTTTGTTTCGAGTCGGCCGATTTCCAGGTTTTGACTTGGGCGAATGGCAAAGAGCTCACCTTTCTTTTCCAAATCAATAATGTGCTCAACCGTGTCATTATAGTGCTGATAACGTTTTGAAGCTACTTCTACGAATTTTGGATATTTTCTGTAAAAGAGTTTGTAAAGACGACCGCTACTTGGTTTTTTACGATAATCAATCGGACGCGTTAGCACCACAATCAATTTATCAAAGCCTAGACTTCTTGCAAAATCAACTGGAATGCTGTCTGACAAACCACCGTCAAGATATTTTTGTCCTTTCCATTCCACGATTTTTGAAGCTAATGGCAAAGCAGAGCTAGCTCGGAGCAGCTCCATTTGGTCAAAGACATTATCAACTTTGTGGTATTCGGGTTTCCCAGTCGCTAGGTTCGTCACCGTTGCGTAAAAAGGAACTCCTGACTCTTCAAAAGCTTTTTCATCAAAAACATCTAATTCCATTGGAACCTTGTAATAGGCAAAGTCTTTATTAACGACATTTCCTGTTTTTAACCACGAACGAAGCCCCATATAATTTGGGTAAGAAGCGTATTTTTTATTGTAACGAATGGCACGACCTTTTTGTTTTGACAAGAAATTAACGCCAAAAAGTGCCCCTGCTGATACCGAAACAACACCATCAACCTTGATACCAGCCTCTAAAAAAGTATCTAGCACTCCTGCTGTATACAGGCCTCGCATGCCGCCACCTTCTAGTACTAAACCAACAGACATTCTCTTCCTCCGTTCTTTCTAATTTTGTTACTTATTATACCAAAAACTGCGCTATTTAGATGGATTTTACTATGTTATAATAGTCCTAAGAATTCAAAGGAGATAGTTATGCGAAAGAAAATCTACAACATTATCGAGCCAACCAAAAATATAACTACCATTGAAAAAATCTATGATATTTTCATGATCCTTGTCATTATTGCAAGTTTACTTCCGCTAACTATCAAAACACATTTTACTTTTTATGCGATTCTGGAAAATGTAACCACTCTGATTTTTATCATTGATTACTTGTTACGCTTGATGACGGCTGATTTCAAACTCAAACAAGGAAAAATCTCTTTCATCAAATACCCTTTTACTTTCCTTGCGATGACAGACCTTATTGCCATTTTATCTTCTCTATTATTTTGGAATAATACTTTTCGATTATTTAAAATCGTGCGGATGATTCGTACCATTCGCGTTTTCAAACTCTTTCGTTATTCTAGAAGTATTAACATGCTCATCCATGTTCTTAAAAAGCAAAAAGAATCTTTGTTAATCGTTGGAGCTTTAGTTGTTATTTATATTTTCATTTCTGCTCTCGTTATTTTCAATGTCGAGCCAACAACTTTTGGCAACTTCTTTGATGCACTTTATTGGGCGACCATTTCTCTGACAACCGTTGGTTACGGTGATATTTACGCCGTTTCTGCCATCGGAAAATTAATCACCATGATTTCATCAATCCTTGGCGTGGCAATCATCGCTCTTCCTGTCAGCATCATGACCGCAGGCTATCTTGAAGAAATCGAAACACGACGACACAGACATAAACATTAAATAACTAAAAAGCTGAACTCTTAAAAGAGCTCAGTTTTTTGATATTACAATTCAGCGATTTGGTAAAGTTCCAATTCAGCTTGTGTTTCTGTTCCGAACATGTTAATCATCAATTTAACTTTGTTGTTTTCAATTTCAACAACACGTCCTTCTTGACCAGAGAAAGCACCGTCGATGATTTGAACCACATCACCAGCTTTGATGTTTGTGTCAACGACATCAACAGTTTGTCCCATTGAGATAAGGATTGAACGGATTTCTTCTTCCAAAAGTGGAGTTGGTTTTGAACGGTTACCGTGTGAACCAACGAAACCAGTAACGTTTGGAGTGTTACGAACAACGAACCAAGCTTCGTCTGTCATAACCATTTCAACCAAAACATAACCTGGGAAGCGATTTTCTTCAACTTCTTTGATTTTACCGTTCTTTTCAACGTTAACAGTTTGTGTTGGGATTTCAACACGCAAGATGTTGTCCAACATGTTGTAAGTTTGCGCACGTTGCAAAAGAGTTTCTTTTACTTTGTTTTCGTAACCAGAGTAAGTTTGTAGCACAAACCAACCTTTATCAAAAGAATCTAACATAATTTCCTCCATTATAAAAAAGCCCCTTAAAGGCTTCTTGGGTGTTTTTCTTTATTTTATTATAGGAAAAATCGCTAACGCTGTCAATGAATTACTGCTAAAGAAGCTGATTTAACACTTTAAAAGACAGCAAGATATTGCCAAAGATAATCAGCAAAGTTACTAGCGCATAAAGGTAATAACGATAATCAACTAAGCCAAAAGAAAATAGAAAAACAAGAGAGATAACAGCAGTTATAATACCACCAATCAAGCCCGGAACATATCTCCTTAGCACCAAACTTTGCACAAGATGACCAACAATATGGTAGATATAAGCAATTATAACTGTCACATAAAAACCAAAATGCTTGCTGTAATAGCTGATGCCTAAAATCAATAGCAAAAGCAAGAGTTGTTCCAAAACCGTAAGATTAAAAACCAATGGGCTATAATAAGCTTGAACTTTTTAGTTGCCTTAGATGCTGGTAACTTTGTCACAAATCCAGGCATAAAAATCAACTCTTCCATCTCATGTATCATAAATAATGCTGGAAAAACCATAAAAAAGGCTATCATGCTCATTACCCCCAAAACTTTTGTTAGTTACTTCAGCTCCATTATACTCTTTAATGACAAAAATAAACAACCGTAGCTCAAAGCTACGGCTGTACTTTAAAATCGATTTAACAAATTCATCACTCCCAGTGAGAGCAATTTATCGAAAATGAAAATAACAATGGTAAAGAATGCTGTATATTCAAGTACAGAGATATAATCTTTCCAACGTTGTTTACGATCTGGCCAAGTTGTTTCACTTAAAATCGTAAATACTCCCTTAATGAATGCCACAGGCGACTCCTCCTTATTCTATCATCTCGCTCATTACTCTAAAGCTGAGAATGACCGCTACAAATTATCGTGTTTCTTTGTGTAGCGTGTATTTTTTACAATGTTTACAATATTTATTAACTTCTAGTCGTACAGGTTTGGGGTTGCTACTAACTCCGATAGAGTAGTTACGGCTTCCACATTCTGTACAAGCTAAACTTGCTTTTTTCTGTGCCATAATTCCTCCGAGACCTTATTTTATCATGTTTTTTCCTACTTGGCAAGTGACTTAGTTAGTCTGCTTGTTGAACCAACTTGAGAAGTTATCCCAAGCATCTTTAACCGCACGGCCAATCTTATCTCCTGCATCTTGAGCTGATTCTTGAACTTTATCAAGAATGTTATCAGAACTTGAGGATTGACTTGTACTTGTTTGACCATTTGCGCTGTAAACCAAGTCGTAACCATTTTGGCTATAAGCATTTTCAACGGTAAATTCTGTTCCCGCAGTATATGGCAAAATGCTGCTGGCTACTGCGCTAAAGATTGTCGACGCTGTACCAGAACTTGCATCAGTCAGGTAGTGATTTTCATCTGTCGAATCATAACCAATCCACTGTGCGATAACCACATCTGGCGTATAACCAATAACCCATTGGTCACTGGTCAAATCAGCATTGAAGTTAGCTTCCACGGTACCAGTCTTACCTGCGATTGTGTAACCATAAGCATTGGCGTTGACCGCTGAACCATTTGAGAAAGTTCCAAGCATCATGCTGGTCATTTTGTTAGCTACAGATTGGCTAATCACGCGCTTGGTTGAGGGCTTGAATTCCGCAATAACATCACCGCTGGCATTTTCAATTTTCGTAATCAAATGTCCTTTCGGCATTACACCACCATTAGCAAAGGTTGCGTAAGCTTGAGCCATTTCAAGTGGGTTGGTTGTAACACCACCACCAAGGGCAACGCCCAATTCTTCCTTAACATTTTTCATGTTAAGACCAAATTTTTGACCGTAGCTCATTCCCTTGCTAACACCGATTTTATGAAGTAAGTAAACCGCTGGGATATTGTATGAATTTGCCAAAGCTTGATACATTGGAAGGTCTGCTGTTTCAATACCTGCGTAGTTCGTTGGAGAATAACCATCGTAATCCCTAGGTGTATTTGGTAAATCAGTCGTAATGGCGTAACCTGAAGCAACAGCTGGTGAGTAAACCACTAGAGGTTTAATGGTTGAACCAGGGCTTCGTGAGGCTTGTGTCGCGTAGTTAAAGCTACGGAAAGTTGCTGAACTTGGGCTGACACGTCCAACCAAACCACGAACCGCACCAGTTGACGGATCCATGGCAACACTAGCTCCTTGGGCTGTTTGACCATCATAATCAGATACTGGGAAATAAGCCGTGTTATCAAAAACAGCCTGCATATTTGCTTGATAGTTTTGGTCTAATTCTGTGTAAATCTTATAGCCGTTGTTGACGATATCATTTTCAGACAAGCCATATTTTTTCTCAGCTTCTTGAATAACCGCATCAAAGTATGAACCGTACTGATAATCATCAGAATTTCCAGTATAAGTATCGTTCAATTCACTTGCGATATCAACTTGCTTAGCTTGATTGGCTTCTGCTTGTGTGATTTTTCCTGCATCAACCATAACTCCTAAGACCGTATTGCGTCGGTTTGTCGCATTTTCTACAGAATAATAAGGGTTATAAATTTCAGGACCTTTTAGCATCCCAGCTAAGATAGCTGATTGTTCAACAGTCAGATTGGCAGCGTCCGTTCCGAAATACTTGCGGCTGGCATCTTGGACACCCCAGACCGAATTTCCAAAATAAGCATTGTTCAAATACATGGTCAAGATATCATCTTTACTGTATTTTTTGGTCAATTCAATCGCTAAGAAGAATTCTTTAGCTTTACGAGTGACCGTTTGTTCTTGGCTTAGATAAGCATTTTTAGCCAATTGTTGCGTGATGGTTGACCCACCACCAAAACGTCCCATGGTGAACAAAGCTAAGAAGAAACGAGAGTAATTAATCCCACCATTTTTGTAAAATGAACGGTCTTCTGTTGCAATTACCGCATTTTTCATGTTATCGCTAATGGCGTTTAACTCAACGTAAGTCCCTTTTTGCCCTGAAAGCGAACCAACTTGATTGTCATCTTTATCATAAATAACAGTTGTCGCCTTCAATGCGTCCTGCAAATCCGAGACATTAGTTGATTTGGCAACAGCAAAAAGGTAAGAGCCAATGGCTAAAACACCAATACCAACCAAAATGAGTAAGATTTTCCCAACTCGGTAACGACGCCAGAAACGTCTAATAGGATTCTTAGGCGACGGCATAAAACGCGAAAGCTTTTGCAACCAAGCCGGCTGCTTCTTTGCTTTTTCGTGATACCCTTTACTACGTTGGTAGGTTGGAGCTGCCTGCTCCTCAATCTTTTCAGTTTCAAAGTCACTTAAGTCATCAGCCAGATAATCATTATCACTTTCCTGACTGGTGTGATTCTTGAAAGGTACTTCTTCTTTTTCTGATTTGAAAAAAGAAAGAAGCTTTTCTTTAATCATTTTAAATTTTGTCATAACCACATTATAACAGTTCTTTTGAAAAACGTCAGATGAAAAGGGATTTCATCTTGATTACAACGTTTTCATCTCTTTTGTGGTAAAATAAAAGTATCAATAAAAACGCTCACAACCTATCTGGTTGTCACAATTGTCCACGATACTTGAACGAGTATTAGAAAGGATTTTACCATGAACAAAGGATTCGAAGCATTCAAAAAAACATTGTCACACGATAGTTTAAAAGCCGTTTACGACAAAACAAAAATCGAAGTTTCAGAAAGTGAAGCTGAAGGCACTGAAGCTTACTCAATGGCTGTCGCAACTCAAATGGCAGTTAACCTTTTGGAAAAATACCACGATTGGCTACATGAAAACGAAGCTAAAGACAAGTAAATCTAAGCGCGCCATAAGGTGCGTTTTTTTGCGCACTCATGCTATAATAGAGCTATGACTTTAACATATACGCTTAAAAATCCTTATCCAGATAGCACAGTTAAGGAACTATTAGAAGAGCATTTACTGATTCCGCGAAAAATTCGCCATTTTTTACGCACCAAAAAACACTTACTGATTAATGGGGAAAATATCAACTGGCAGAGCTTGGTCAAAACAGGCGACACTATCCAGCTAACTTTTGATGACGACGATTACCCACAAAAAACGATTCCGTTTGGTGATAGCAAGTTAGTTGATTGTCTTTACCAAGATGAGCATCTCATCATTGTCAACAAACCTGAAGGCATGAAGACACACGGCAACGAGCCAAATGAAATTGCTCTACTCAACCATGTGTCAGCCTATGTCGGAAAAACATGCTACGTCATTCACCGCTTAGATATGGAAACGAGTGGCGCTGTTATGTTTGCTAAAAATCCTTTTGTTCTGCCAATTCTAAATCGTCTGCTTGAAAACAAAGACATTTCACGTGAATATTGGGCATTAGCTCAAGGAAAATTTGAACCTAAACACCAAGTCTTTCAAGATAAAATTGGACGTGACCGTCATGACCGCAGAAAACGTGTCGTTGACCGAAAGAATGGTCAAACTGCCCTAACCATCGTTGATCGCCTCAAAGTTTTTCAAAAAGGAACTTTGGTCAAATGTCGTCTAAAAACGGGACGCACGCACCAAATCCGCGTCCATCTGTCAGCACACGGACATGCCATCATCGGTGACCCATTATACAGCAAAATTCCTGCTAAACGTCTCATGCTTCACGCGCATAAACTCAGCTTCACACACCCATTTACTCTTGAAAAAATCAGTGTTGAAGCCAAGTCAAAAACATTTGAAGCAGGATTACATTAAGAGGTTGGGACAAAAGTCACCAACCCCTTTATTTATGCAATTATAATAAGCAAAACGGAGTGATTAAGTGGGTTCTAATGCGTTGATAAATCAACTTTTACACCCCTACTCCCTTTTCTTATTTTTTACTCAAAGTGCTACCAAGCATTGGCTTACTGTAATCAAAATCAGCATCTTTATTTGCTTGCCATACCACTAGAGTAAGTTTGTTACCATCTACTTTAATACCGAAAGTATACTTAACGCCTACACCACCTAAACCACTTACTACAAAGACGCTTGTGTCAGCATCGTCCCCGTAAAGGTAATGATAGACATTATTTCCTTTGTCTTCAATACCCGTAACCTTGGTTTGTTTCTTATTATTTTTAGTCGTTTGAGTGATTGTCCCATCAGCCTCAAAGGTAAATGACGTATCACTCTTATCGTCAACTTTCCATGTGCCAAGCATAGCTTCTGGGAAGAGCGACTCTCCTTTGACTTGATTGTCTTCATTTGTCACTGTGATGCTCTTTTGACCTGAATTAGCAACGACATAAGTCGCACCAGCTTTCTTCAAGGTTACTTTACCTTCTAAGGTTTGGATGACTTCACCTGATGTTTGCTTTTCAGTATCTGTCGATTTATCGTAGTGGAAATCATAAGTTGCTGTAAATCCTGCCACATAAGTTTCCTTGCCGACTTGAGATAGACTGGTCAAAGTGATATTTGGCACTGTTAGACTTGTCGCCTTGCGGCTATCAGTCTGCATCTTAGCCTTGATACTTTCTTTCAAGCCTTTGTAAAAGTCATTATTACCGCCGTCTTCAAAAACTGTAGATACCGTTGATGAGTCTTGCCCAGCGTTCAAATACAAAATCATTTGGTCAAAAGCTGATACCAAGACTTTTCCAGCCGTTTCATTGTCCAAAAGATTATCGGCATTCAAAGCAACCGTGTCCCCATCAGCGATACTTGCTAGAGCTTGTTTTTGTGATTTCAAATCACCATCTGAGAATTTCTTCTTCACGTAAGCTTTAGCTGAATCTGTCAACGGGTAATCACTAACCTCGTACTCACCATTTTCCAAAGTGCCTACGCGTGTATTATCAAAATAAAGCTCACCATCAACTAAGTTACTTGTGACTTTAAAGTTTTTAAAAGTCACCGATAAATCAAGAACCGTGTCCTTACCATCGTAATCTTTACTTAACTCGATTGGTTTGCCATTGTATTTTCCAGAAATACTTGCCGTGTAATCCGCGATTGGCAAGCGTTCAAGCTTGACGCTGTAATCAGTTGAATCACTAAGCGCAACTTTCTTTTTATTGAGCAAAATGTCGACCTTATCAACATTCGTCTTAATAGTCAAATCCAAGGGTTTCAAAGCAATACGATAGTTTGGAAAAATCAAAAACTTACGACCGATTTTTTTAACGTAAGTATCATCAGAAGCGTCCGCTTTTGTTAAAGCTCTACTTAGCTTATCAGCTTCTGATTGTGATAACTTGGTAAATGTCGCATACTTGGCTTCATCAGTTGTAACCTTTTCATTGTTATCAGCCCAAACAATATAACCTTTGATATTGTCAAAAGTATCCCCAGATTTTTGGTAGGCTGCTACGTAATCTCGAATGACTTGTTTTTTAGAGTAGTGAAAACTTCCCCAAACCACAAAGACCAAGAGTAGCACTCCCACAATCACACTAGGAATCCAGACTTTCTTATGTTTTAGCGTGTGTTTAAACTTTTTCATCTTTAGTCTCCCTATTCCATCAAATCTTAAGTCATTATTATACCAAAAACTTTTTAAGCTACCATTACAGAAAAATCACACCATATGACACCTAAAAAAGGCGGCTCAAAAAGCCACCTTTGTCATTCAAAAGTCATCTTTGTTATCCACAATAACAAGATAAATCGCACCTAAAACAGCACCTGCAACACCTAACCAAAACATCATAAGCCTACTCCCTTCATACAGTAAGCATATCTAAAACTAAACCAACATTTTCTAACCTTAGTATACTACAGACACCATTTTTTTACGATTATTTTATATCTTTACCAAAGAAAAAAGCAAACCTTACCAAATCAAAAAGGTTTGCTTTTTCCTAAGTTTTTTAGTGTAGCTGTCAGTCTTTTCAGAAAGTTATACAGTCAAGCTGCACCAACATATTTTCAGCTGCCCCCAACTGAAAATACGATGTCAAAAGTAAATCAGTTTACAAGAATGCCTAGCTGAGTTATCAGTCGTTTTTTGGTGTGAACAATCACCTAGCTAAAACACTCTCAATAAACCTATCTCATGTCATACCTCTCGGAAATGTACTAATTTTTGTAATTGAACGCATAATACTACTAATACTACAGACGGTGTCGCTCAATAAGAAAAAAAGATATGACTTATACATCTCAATCCAAAGATTCAGATGCCATGATTAGCATATTGCTAACTCTCCTGGATAAAAATCCATCCCTTTAGAGCAATACTTTCCATTACACATGACTCCCAAAAATCAAAAGCTCCCAAACAATTGATTTATTCACATGTAAAAACATCTTGCCTAACCAAGACTAATATTGCTCTGTAAGTACTTCTTCAAATACTTACGAGTATAATATACCACGGAAAAAAGCACTTATTAGAAATTCGCAAATATGAAAATTCAATTTTTGTTTTTTCATATATGATAATTTTAAAATCTCCCTATTTTTTACGGTACAATAAGGACATAGGAGGTCATTATATGCCTAAGAAAATTTTTTTATTAATAGCACTTCTTATTCTGGCCTTTTTAATCCAAAGTCTATTCACTCTAATAAAAACCGGAAAGTTTAATCCTTCAATTTTTATTATTTATATCATTTAATAAATTGTTCCAAATGTTCCTCTAAGAGCTTAGCCATTGTAGGATTTCCTAATTTTTTAACCATTTCAATACACTCTCTCATCGGTTGAACATCATCAGTCTCACCTTTCAAATAAGCCAAGGTATCTTTTAAAAAGGTTAAAAATACTACGGTAAACATGTCTTGATAATTAATCATGCTTTCTAGCCTAGTCATAAAATAAGTCGTGTAGTAAAGCTGATTACGCTCAATCAAAGCTAAGATAATATTAATAAAGGTCAACTGCGCAGCTTTTTTATGTTGAGGAAGTGACAGATAAAATTCATTGCGTTCAGCAAGCGCTCTTCCTAAGAAAATCAAATCAGCATCAGATAAAATCGACATGGTGTTTCCAAAAAGATAAAGTTCATACTCTGTCCATTGTTCGATGCTATAGAGATATTGCGTCAAAAATTGCTTATCATCTTCTTTAATCTCATAACTTGGATCAAGGGCATAAATAGCACTGACAATATCAATCCTCGTCAAACGATTATAGGTATCAAAATTTTCGTCAGCTTCAAAATTTTTCAGCACCTCTTTAAGGCCTTCAATATCACCAGCCACTTGTAAATTAGCCAACTGGTTTCCAAGTCTAAAATAAGAACTTTCTTGATAATGATTCAGGGCGTGTCCAAATTCTGAAAAGCTCATGTGAATCGCTGAAATCGCCACTAAAAGTTTGTCTGCTGTAAGCATGCTTTGCCCATTTTCAAACTTTGATAACTGCGAAACTGACAACTTCTGACCAGCAACATCTTTTAACTTTAAGCCCCGCGCCATACGTAATTCACGATATAGCTCGCCTAAGCTCATCATTTCTTTTTCATCCACGATAACACACCCCTCTTCCTAAAAAATTGCTTTTTTTAATTATATCAAATTCTTTTTAGATAAATAAATCACATAATCAACAAAAAGAACACCTCGCTTGAGGTGTTCTTTCTAATTAATCTATTCGAATTTTGGATTAGAATCCGCCCATCATTGATGGATCCATGCCAGGAGCTGCTGGTGTGCTTGCAGCAGGTTCTGGATGGTTAGCTACAACTGCTTCTGTTGTAAGAATAAGGCTTGCGACTGAAGCAGCATTTTGAAGAGCTGAACGTGTTACTTTAACTGGGTCAATAATACCAGCTTCAACCATGTTCACCCATTCACCGTTAGCAGCGTTGAAGCCTGTACCAACTTCTGAGTTTTTCAAACGTTCAATAATAACTGAACCTTCGTAACCAGCGTTGAAGGCAATTTGACGAACAGGTTCTTCAAGAGCGCGAAGAACGATGTTACGACCTGTAGCTTCATCACCGTCAAGTTCAAGTTCAGCAACTTTAGAAATAACGTTAACAAGGGCAGTACCACCACCAGCAACTATACCTTCTTCAACAGCGGCACGTGTTGCGTTAAGGGCATCTTCAATACGCAATTTCATTTCTTTAAGAGCTGTTTCTGTAGCCGCACCAACTTTGATAACTGCAACACCACCAGCTAATTTAGCCAAACGTTCTTGAAGTTTTTCGCGGTCAAATTCTGATGTTGTTGAAACAAGTTGTGATTTAATCACGTTGACACGGTTAGCGATAGCATCTGCATCACCAGCACCTTCAACGATAACTGTGCTGTCTTTATCAACAGTTACTTTAGCTGCTTGACCAAGAGCCGCCATGTTAGCATCTTTCAACTCAAGACCAAGATCTTCTGTAATCACTGTAGCACCAGTCAAAATAGCGATATCTTCAAGCATTGCTTTACGACGATCACCAAATCCTGGAGCTTTAACAGCTACAACGTTGAATGTACCACGGATTTTGTTAAGAACAAGTGTTGGAAGAGCTTCACCATCAACGTCATCAGCGATGATAAGAAGTGGACGGCTTGTTTTAAGCACTTCTTCAAGAAGTGGCAAGATATCTTGAATGTTTGAGATTTTCTTGTCTGTAATCAAGATGTATGGATTTTCAAGGTCAGCAACCATTTTTTCATTGTCAGTAACCATGTATTGTGAAAGGTAACCACGGTCAAATTGCATACCTTCAACAACGTCAAGTTCTGTTTCCATACCACGTGATTCTTCAATTGTGATAACACCATCGTTACCAACTTTTTCCATGGCTTCTGAGATGTATTCACCAACTTTTTCAGAACGTGATGAAACGGCTGCGACTTGGGCAATAGCTTCTTTATTAGCAACTGGTTGAGCGATTGATTTCAATTCGTCAACAGCTACTTTAACAGCTGCTTCAATACCACGACGAATACCGATTGGGTTAGCACCAGCAGTCACGTTTTTAAGACCTTCGCGAACGATAGCTTGTGTCAACACTGTAGCAGTTGTTGTACCGTCACCAGCGATGTCATTTGTTTTAGAAGCAACTTCTGAAACCAATTTTGCACCCATGTTTTCAAAGTGGTCTTCTAATTCGATTTCTTTGGCAATTGTCACACCATCATTTGTAATAAGTGGTGAACCAAATGATTTTTCAAGAACAACGTTACGACCTTTAGGGCCTAAGGTTACTTTAACAGTGTCCGCTAAAATATCAACCCCACGCATCATGCTTGCGCGTGCATCTGATGAAAATTTAATATCTTTTGCCATATCTATTCCTCTATTTGATTTCTATTTATATTCCAAATAAAACTAAGTAGCTGAAGGCTACCATCTATCTTATGCTAATACAGCTAAAATTTCTGCTTCACGAACGATAGTAACTGTATCGTCACCATCTTTCACTTCGACACCTGCACCAGTTTCAATAATCACTTTATCTCCAGCTGCAACACTTGGTGCGACCAATTCACCTGTCAATGTACGGGCACCAGTGCCAACAGCTACAACAGTTGCCGTTTGTGTGCTTTCTTTGCCTGCGCCAGCAAGGACAAAACCACCAACTGTTTGTTCTTTTTCTTCTTCAACTTTCAAGACCACACGGTCACCTAATGGTTTCAACATGCTTTTGCCTCCAATATTTTTATTGTTGTTAGCACTCTTTACATTAGAGTGCTAATGTCTACAAAAACTATTCTAACACTTGGTCAAAAATAGTCAAGAAAAAAACACTAAAAAACAACTTAGACGCTAAGTCATCTAAGTTGTTTTTCTTATTACCCCAAAACCAAAGCGTCATCGTTTAGGATTTGACCACTGTTTTTATGGAAGAGGTCCATGAGTTGGGCAACGGTTAGATTTTTCTTTTCTTCGCCACGAACGTCCACAACGATTTTACCGTGGTAAAGCATAACCAAACGGTTACCATACTCAATAGCATGTTCCATATTGTGGGTAATCATCAAGGTTGTGAGTTCTTGCTCTTCAACAACTTTTTTAGTCAGTTGCATCACCATATCACTCGTTTTGGGATCGAGAGCAGCTGTGTGTTCGTCAAGAAGCAAGACTTTTGGTCGTACTAAAGTTGCCATGGCAAGTGTGAGCGCTTGGCGTTGCCCACCTGATAAAAAGGCAGCATCAGTCTTCATACGATTTTCCAAACCTAAGCCAAGCTCAGACAATTTGTCTTTGAAGAGTTGGCGTTCTGCCTCAGTGATTGATTTTTTGAAGAAGCTGCGCTTTTTCCCACGACGATAAGCAATGGCCATATTTTCTTCAATCGTTAAGTTAGTTGCTGTTCCCATCCGAGGGTCTTGAAAAACTCGGCTGATATCTTTTGAACGTGCAGCAACAGAAGCTTTGCGAATGGATTGACCATCTAGGACAATATCTCCTTCGTCAATCTCAACCACACCTGCGATAGAGTTCATCAAAGTAGATTTACCAGCACCATTTCCCCCGATAACTGAGATAAAATCACCTTGTTCAATGTCCAAGTCAAGGCCTCGCAAGACGTGATTTTCGTTAACTGTCCCTTTTTCAAAGGTTTTATGAATATTTGATAAGCTTAAAAGTGCCATTAGTCGTTACCTCCTGGAGTCAATGTTTTTGAGGGTTTAATGTGTAGTTTATTGCGAATTTCTGGAACATAAAGAATCAATGCAAGAAGGACTGCTGAAGCTAGTTTAAGCATTTGCGCATCTACATTCATGGCTAAGATAATGACAAGAACCAAACGGTACAAGATTGATCCAAGAACGATTGACCAGAGACGTTTGCCAAGTGGCAAGTATTTGACAATCACTTCAGCCAAAATAATTGAAGCCAAGCCATTAACGATTGTTCCTGTTCCCATGTTCATATCAGCGTAGCCGTTATTTTGCGCTAAGAGTGAACCAGCAAGAGCAATCAAACCATTTGAAATCATGTAACCTAGAATCTTCATACGGTCAACTTTAATCCCGTTAGCTTCCCCCATGGCAAGATTATCACCTGTCGCACGAAGAGCGAGTCCCATTTGTGTGTTCAACAAGACGACAAGTAGTAAAATCACCAAAGCCACAAAGATCACACCAATCAAAATCACAGCGTATAGTTTTGAAAGATTGAGCGCTGATGTGAGGACTGTAACCAAAGTCGTTTGACCCGCTAGGGAAACATTGGCACTACCAAGAACCAAAAGGTTAACTGAGTAAAGAGCTGTCAACACGATAATCCCTGTTAAAAGTGCTGGAATTTTCATCTTGGTATGCAAGAAACCAGCAACGGCTCCAGCTAACATCCCAGCCACAAAACCACCAATAGTCGCAATCAACGGGTTAATGCCGTTGACAATCATGATAGCTGTTGAAGCTGCCCCAAGTGGGAATGAACCTTCAGCAGAAAGGTCTGCAATGTCCAAAATACGGAAAGTAATGAAAACCCCGATTGCCATAATAGCCCACAAAAGACCTTGTGAGATAGCTGTCAAAACAATATCAAACCAAGCATTTGAAGCTTTTTTAGCTGACTTATTTGATGTTTTTGTCGGATTTGCTTTAGCAGTGCTACTTGCCTGCGTACTTGTCTTTTCACTATCATCAGTCGATGCTTTAGTTGCTTCATTTTCAATGCTACTTAAGTCAATGCCAAGCGTTTTTGCCATATCATCATTAGCAACAACATTGAGAGCTTTAGGATATTCTGCAGCAACCTTGCTTACGTCTTCACCTTTGATAATACGAACTGCTAATTTAGCTGTTTGACGACCAAGCGCCTCGTAATTGGCACCGTAAGTGAAAAGGACGCCTTGGTCAACTACGTCTGCAGAACCACCAACAACTGGAACTTTCATTTCTTTTGATAGTTCTGTAAGTAGTGAAATGGCACTGACAATCATATTATCTGTTGGAATGAAAAGAACTTGTGTCTGGCTCATCAAGCTTTTAGCCGTATCTTGCACGTCATTCGTTGATGAAATCCCTTTGGTAATGACATCAATGCCTGCTTTAGCAAATTCTTTCTGCGCTTCTTCAACTTGAACTTCTGAATTACGTTCGTTAGTGGTGTACATAATCCCAACTTTTTTCACATCAGGCATAACTTTTTGCAGTAATTCAACCTGTTTTGAAATAGGTGACATATCACTTGTCCCTGTCGCAATGCCAGCTGGTTTTTCCATGGTATCCACTAATTTAGCTGACACAGGATCTGTAACAGCTGTAAAGACTACTGGAACATCTGTTGATAGATTTGACAAAGTCTGCGCTGCTGGAGTGGCAATCCCTAGAACCAAATCATTGTTAGAAATCAAGTTAGTTGAAATGGTTTGAAGGTTAGACTGGTCACCTTGAGCATTTTCATAATCTAGCTTAAGATTCTTACCTTCGACATAACCTTCTTTTTTCAATTCATCCACAAAGCCTTTACGCGCAGCAGTCAATGATGGATGTTCCACATATTGGAGAATGCCAAGATGGACAACATCTTTGCTTGCATTTTTGTTTGACGAACACCCTGCTAAGGTGAGGGCAGCTAACATAACTGCCATTAAAGCCGTTAAACCTTTTTTCATAATTTACCTTCCTCTACTTTTTACTCACTTGTCTAAAGCATGCGCTAGACAATCTAACCTAATATCACCATTAGGGATTTCCCCTAAATCAATCACAACAAAAACCAGCTAGTTCAAAAAACTAACTGGTTTTTACGCGTATGCAAAAAAAGTAGAAACACTTAAAAGCCAGTTAGATTTTTGAGTATCTAATCGGCTTTTCAAAACAGACAAAATGCTTTAGCTTCATAGATACAAACGCAGGTGACGTTTGCATCCATGGCGGCTACAAACGTCTATCTAAAGAAACTAAAGTAATAGTATCGATTCAGTTTTTCAGTCGTTATAGACGTTAAATTAAGCATACTTTTTCTCCTGTTAAGAATAACAAATCAATGAGTGCTAGGTATTGACTTGCATCAATTGTTTTTGATTGTAAACTAGTCTACCCTTATTTTGATATTTTGTCAATATATTTTTAAAATTCAGAAAAAATAGCAATAAAAAAGTTCCTAGCACGGAGATTATCTGCTAGAAACTTTTTCATGTTGAGTGTTTGAGTAAGTATTGTAATTTTTTGTATTGTTATTTTAGAATAGTTTTTTTAAAAAGATTGGAGTTTTGTTTCAAAATCATCAATAACCTTGGCAACATTCTTTTTGCCATGGTATATGCCGTAACCAAATAGCAGCATTCCTATACTTCCAGAAATCATTAAGACAAAACCGAGAATTAGCAAAATGATGTGTTTGTTAAAGAAATAAATGAGTAAAAATCCTAAACTCGTTACTGCTAGAAATAAGGTCATCCAACGGCCTAAATTTTCAAGCATGTGTTTTTGATAAGCTATTTCAGTTTCATAACCTCTGATTAATTCTGATTTTGTCATAATAATTCCCTTCAATATCTGCTGGATTAGTAAGATAGACCTGGATTGAAGAATCCGACAAGAACACCGACAAAGGCAATGACTACTAAAAGAAGCATTACTTTGATTGGTGAGATGTTTTTCTTAGCCATCAACCACCAGCAAAAGACGATAAATAGTGCTGTTAAGAATCCTGGGTAAACAGCATCCAATTTATCTTGAAGTACCAAGTAAGGGTGTTTGGCACTACCAAGTTGGAATGATGTTTTAACTGATACCCAAGTTGCGGCAACACCACCGACAACCATACCACCAACGATTGAGACAGCTTTACGAATGGCTTGACCTTGAGCACCAACTAGGAATTCAACGGCTTTATCACCGAGTTCATATCCTTTGAAGTAGGCAAATTTCATACCAAAGTAAGCAAGCAAGTTCCACACAAGAATGTAGAAGATAGCACCGATTGGTGAGCCACCAGTTGAAAGACCAAGAGCGATACCCAAGATAACTGGTATCAAAGTACCAACGACAAGTGAATCACCGATACCAGCAACTGGTCCCATAAGACCTGCACGAAGACCGTTGATGGTTTCATCATCGACTTCTTCAGAACCATTAGCACGCGCTTCTTCAAGCCCTGCTGTGATACCAACGATAAGGGCACCAAGTTGAGGTTCAGTATTGAAGAATGCTGTGTAAGTTTGCATTGAACGCGCTTGGTCTTCTTTCTTGTCATACAATTCTTCTACGATTGGAAGCATTGATGTCAAATAACCAAAGGTTTGCATGTGTTCTTGTGAGAAACATGTCAAGTTACCGTAGTACCAATGATGGAAAGATTTCATCAAGGTTTTTTTAGTTAATTTCTTTTGAGCCATCTTAGATATCCTCCTCATCATCGTCATCAAAATCATCAGCTACTGTAGCAGTTGCTTTTACGTGTTTTGCCATTTCAAGTTCGTAGAACAATACCGCAAAAATCAATGAAATCACTGCACATGATACCAAGTTCAAACCAAGTGAAGCTGCCAAAGTGAAACCAACAAAGAATGGGATGAAGTCAGTCACTTTTTCAACAATTTGTTTCAAAAGAATGGCAATTCCGACACATGGTAGCAAAGCACCAACTGTGAAGAGGGTTTTCATTGGGATACCATCCATTGGAAGAGCATCTTTCATTGCTGTAACAGCTGTCGCACCAAGTTTACACATAATCAAAGTTGGAATAAATGAGAAGACAATGTGTGATACCCAAGGATAGAGCCAGTCAACTTTGTAAAGTTGTTTGAAGTTTCCTTTTTCAACAGCACGCCAACCGATATGTTGCCAAACAAGGTTCATTGTAGCTGTTCCGTAGAAAAGAACAGTACCAACAGTACCAACAAGAGTACCCATTGATTTAGCCAAGTTAGCCGCATCAGCTGAATCAGCTGACAAACCTTGTGAATGGATGGCTACCATTGCCAAAGGAATACCAATGTATGATACCGCACGCACATCGGCTGAAACTGTACCACCTGGTGTTACAAGCGCAATGTAAACCAATTGCATTGCCACACCACAGATGACACCTGTTTTGATATCACCAAGAATAAGTCCACAAACAAGACCACCGACAAGAGGACGACCAAGAGTATAGTTACCAATGGTTGTACCACCAAGCCCAGGCATTGAAGACAAACATGCAAACAGCCCTAGCAAAGCTGCTTGAAACCAAGAAATTGTCATAATACTTCTTCTCCTATATTAAGATACAAAGGCCGTTGACGAGTAAAGCAAAAAAAGGAGGTTGACGTTGTGTGCTTGCACACAAAGCTATCTTTTTTGCACAACTCGTAGGCCGTGTTCAATTAACAAGATACAAAGAGCTACTTTGTTAGCTCATTAATAACCAAATTTTGATTTGAAATCTGACCAGTAACCAATTGAAACGTCTGGCAACAATTGGAATTTTACTTTGTAGCCAGCTTTTTCAATCGCTTCAATGGCATCAGCTTCTTCTTGTGTGATAGATTGGTTGTTACCAAGTTTGACAGCACCTGGACGGTCGTTACATGGGCCAACGATGATTTCTTTCACATCACTTGGAACAAAACCTTGATCCACCAAGATTTTTTTCATGTCAATTGGATTTTTAGTAATCACGAAATAACGCGTATCTGAATCCAAAACTTTTTGTGATTTTTTACCAAAAGCATCTACTGACCAAACGAAGGTTTTCTTATCAGAAGCACCTTTATATGCTTGTGTCAACACTTTGTTGCTAGCTGCCGCATCGTTTACAGCAATCAAACCATCGCATGGGTATTCTTTTGCCCAACGTGTTACAGTTTGACCGTGAATCATACGGTCATCAATACGTACAAATGAAACTGTCATTTTTTCTTCCCCTTACCTTAAATATCGTCTTCTTCATCGTCTGAAACGATTTTGAATTCTTGAAGAGCTGCTTGAGCTTCTGGCAACACAGCTTGAACAAAAGCATCGCCCTCAAGCATATCTTTCATCACTGCTGAGGTAATTGCCATTGGTAAATTCATACCGCCTAAAACAATAGCGTCATCAAGTTTGCCAACTTCATCCAAGACACTGCAAGCTGTTGTCAGTGGGCTTCCGCCAACAATATCTGCAAGAACTACAACTGAATCTTCAGCTGTCAAACCTGAAATGGCTTGTCGAAAGTCTTTTGCAAAGTCATCAACTGTTTTGCCATCTTTCAAACCAATAGCGATAACTTGGTCCATTTTATCTCCCGCAAACATTGCTAGAGATGTTTTCAGACCTTCAGCAAAACCACCATGACTAACCAGTAGTAAATACTTCATAGTTTTTATCTCTCCTTCTCTGATTATTATTCTAGCAAGTCATTAAGCGTTTTCACACTCTCGATTGTCACACGCTTGGGCTGATAAATGTCATCTCAAAAATGACAATTGTCACACAAAAAACCAAGCACACGCTTGGTTCTCTTTATTTATTATTCAAATTGTCCTCAATCCTTTTTTGAATTGAAAACAAATCCGTCTCAACGCTATTTTCAGCAATGGCTTTGCTAATGAGATAATCAGCTTGCCCAATCACACTGTTATAAGTTTTAAACGTTGGCTTGGTAATTCCTTGACTTAGCATAGAGTCTAGAGTCGATACCGTCAAAGAATCTGGTCCGAAGCCTTCTTCTTTTAATTTTTCCTTAGAAGCTTTACTTTGCATGACTGACTTCAAAACAGAACTTCCCTGTGAATAATCAAAAACAGACTGCTGGGTTTCTTTATCCGTGCAGAGGAGTTTTAAAAATTCCCAAGCTGCTGATCGGTGTTTGGTTTGAGAAGAAATAGCATAAAGCGATGTTGACACTTGGGTTGCATCCACGCCTTTTTTGCTAGCAGGCATGGTGACACAAGACCAAGAAAAAGTAGAATACTTGGCTACATGATAAGGATAAGGTTTGTAGGTACGGTAAGTGGCTAAAGACATAGGTAGAAAAGCAACCTTTCCTTCGTCAAAGTCTTTACTAGTCACATCATAATTCCCATTTAAAGCTTTTAATTGCGTAATCAATGACAAAGCTTTTTTAACCTTGTCACTATCAAAATAAGCCTTCGTTCCCGTCGCATTAAACAACTTTCCTCCGTAAGCTGCGACTGCTTGCTGCCAATCATAACCTGCACAGCCATACTGGTCAATCGCCCCGTCACCATCAGTATCCTTAGTGACTTGTTTACAAATCTTATAAAAATCATCCACTGTCCAACCAGATTTTGGAATCTGGATACCTTCTTTTTTCAGCAAATCAATGTTAATACACATCATGGTTGGATTGCTTTCAAATGGCAAAGCGAAGTGTGTGTGATTGTACTCGCCGGCTTGATAAGAAGATTGGTAAAAAATCGAATCGTAAAAACTCGTGCTGATATTACTATCCAGATTTGCCAGTGCACCTGTTGAAGATAAAAGGTTAAAGTCATCTTCTGGCACAATGAAAACATCAGGCTGTGTACCCGCGACAATCTGGTCGGTCAACCAAGTCGAATAATCTGACTTTGAAATCCCACTTTCATAAACCACTTTAACGTTAGGATGCAATTTTTCAAAACGCTTAATCGCGCTATCAATGACTTTATAATCATTCCCGTTTGGCACATCCCAGCTGCTACCAGCATAGACACCAATTTTGAGAACTGTTTTTTGCTGCATGCGATAATAAGCATAACCACCAAGCCCCACGCAAAGGGCAAGCAGAAAAACAAGCAAAAAGCGATATTTTTTTAGCTTAGTCATGGTCATCAGCCTCAAAAGATTTTAAGGTAACTCCAGTTTGAACTGCCCAAATAGCTAACTGCGTGCGGTCACGCAAGTTCAATTTCGAGAGAATATTAGACAGATAATTTCTGACCGTTCCTTCCGACAAATATAATTTTGCAGCGATTTCTTTATTGGATAGTCCGAACCCAATCTGCTGAATAATACGCCACTCCATTTTATTGATATCTTGCGTTAAGCTGTCATCAACTTGAATAGCATAATTTGACTGTGCCATTTGCGAAAAAAGTTTGAATACCTTTGTCGCGATATCTGGATTCAACATGGCACGACCGTCATTAACGGTCACGACCGCATCATGCAACTCATCCATCGATGTTCCCTTTAGCAGATAACCACTGGCACCATATTTTAAGGCACTGTAAATGAAATCATCGTCGTCAAATGTCGTCAAAATAATAACTTTAACATTTGGAAAATGAGCTTTCACAGCTTTAGTGCAGACCACGCCATCCATTTTAGGCATACGAATATCCATTAAAATCACGTCTGGTTTGGCAGTTGGTAAGACTTCCAAGACTTCTGTCCCATCGCTCACTGCACCAACAACTTCTATATCAGGATAAGCAGACAAGACGATTTTCAAGGATTCTCGTATTAATTCTTGGTCGTCTGCAATAAGTACTCGTATCATTCTTCTTCTCCTTTTATTTTGGGGATATGAATGGTCGTCGCAAAACCATCTTTACCTGAAAAAGCGACCTGACCACCAATAATGGCCAAACGTTCTGTCATTTGTGTCAATCCAAAGCCGTAAGTGATTTTCTCACTACCTGTCCCGTTATCCTTAATCAACAAAACGTAATCCTCTTGATTAAGCATGCTAATCTTAATTTTTGTTGCTCGCCCATGACGCAAAGAATTAGTCACAGATTCCTGAATCACACGGAAAATCACGTCTTCTTTAGTTTTATCAAAATCGACATGGTCCCAATGATAATTCAAATCAATCTGCAAATGAGATAATTCTTGGTATTCATCGAGCATTTTTTCAAGAGCATCTTTTAAGGTACGATTCTCTAGAGCGCCTGGGCGCATCTTGTTAAGGGAGCGTCTAACGTCGACAATTCCCTCACGAACAACGTTTGACACACTCTTTAATTGCTTCTTAGCATGCTCAGGATCGAGGTCAATCAAAACCGTTACAGCATCAATCCCTGCTGAAATACCTGTTAAAGCATGCCCTATGGTGTCATGAATTTCACGCGCAATACGTCTACGTTCACGGTCCTCAGTAATCTTTTCAGACACCGCTACATATTCTTTCAAACGCGTGTTAGCCTGCGAAGCCATTAATAACTCTTCTTCAATTTTATGATTTTCCGTTACCGAATAAATGATGTAAATCATCAAAGAAATGATAAAGACAATCATATTTAGCGATACCAAGCAATTCTTGATAAAAAGAACCATCAAGCGTGTGCTAGCTGGGAAGAAATTAATGTAAACATCCAAATCTGGTGTCCGCACCAAAAGCGACAGGACATCATAATTCGATAGCAAAAGCGCCCCAAAACTAGCCAAAATAAAAAGCAACCATGATTTCTTTTCACGAAAAGTGTAAAAATCCGTGTAAGAAAAGAAGATGTCCATGAAAACCATCAAAATCAAGCCATTGTAAGACAATTGCAGAGCAAAAAAAGTAGCAAAAAGTAATATCACTTCTAAAACTGCAAGCCAATCACGTGCCCTAGTTTGCTTTTCAAAAGCACGATTACGCATATAAATCACAGCCAGAAGTCCTAAGAAAAATAAATTAGACAGCCAGAAAATCAACTCTGGTGAACTTGGGATAATATTGATTTTTTCCAACAACGACCGACTAAAACCATTTTCGATGATATATTTTGTCGCTGACAAATAAACCGTACTATAAAAAAGCACTGCTAAAAAATTAATGGCAACCAAGGCACGTTTGGCCAATTCAACATTCTTCAAAGCTTTCATCATTGCCACCCCGTGATATCTGTATTAGAAACTGTCTCACTAGTCATAAATTTGACTGGGATGACAATCTCTTTAGCCACTTTTTTTCCTTTGTCCAGCTGATAACCTGCTTGAATAGCCTTTTCGCCAATCGTTATCGGTGATTGAGCTACGGTTGCCTGAATTGATGATGTTGTTGCCAAAAGAGTTTTCATATCTGGCGAACCATCGACACCGTAAATTTTCACCGTATCCGTCAAGCCCATATTTTCAATCGCCGCTAGGGCACCAATAGCCACTTGGTCATTAAGTGCCATCACCGTATCAAAAGATTCCGCCGAATTAATCACTGATTCAACTTGCGGCATTGAGAGTTCTGTCTGACCCAAACAATCCTTACGGTCTACCACTTGATAAGCATCATGTCCTTTAATCGTATCTAAAAATCCATTGATACGATCTACCGCTGAGACTGCACTGCGATGCTCAAGTAGCAGGATTTTAGCGCTACTTTGCGATTGCATCAAATTTTGAGCACACAAAACGCCTGCTTGATAATTATCAGAGACAATGGTTGTATCAACTGAAGAATTATCAGACAACTGACTGTCCACAACCACAACTTTAATACCTGCTTTTTTAGCTTTTTTCAATGCCTTGATCAAGCGACTGCTATTAGCGTCAACGGGATTGATGATAATGACATTAACCTTTTTTTGAATAAAAGATTCAATCTGCTGCGCTTGCTTATCAACATTCAAGGCTGGATCTCTGGTGTAGAGAATATCATTTTTTTCTTCAACGATTTTATCAATTTCATTATTTAAAACCTTATAAAAATCATTATTCATGGTCATGTAGGTTGCCCCGATTTTGACCCGATTAGCATTATAAGGCACTAATTTATAATGGAAATAAATACCAAGCATCGCAAAAAGTGCTATAAAAGCGCTTACCACAATACCTAAAATTTTTCGATTTTTCATCTTATACCTTTTACTTAACAAAATAACAACACTCAAACGTAGTTTTATTATAACACGTTTAAAATGTATAGACAATTTACCTCCATAGAACAAACAATAAAACGGGAGAACATGCTGTCCTCCCGTTTTACTCCCTACTTGAATTTACAATTCTTTTTTCTTAAAGCATTTACTTGCAAAAGCTCCCACAGCAGCAAGCAATGATAAGATTCCTAGACCAGCTAAGTGACTGTCTTTTTCACCTGTTTGTGGTAATTGAGCTGTGCTTGTCTTTATCACAGTATCTGCCGAAACAGTTTGTCCCAGACCAACCGCTTCCTTAACAGCGTTAACAAGACCAGTCACGCTTGATTGTGCTGATTCAACAGCAGAAGCATCATTTCCTGTTTCTCCAGAAATTGAATCTGCACCGACAACATTACTATCATGCCAAATGCTCTTCAATGGGTAAAGAGCAATATCAGCTGTAGCTGCATCTCCTTCAACAAGGACTGAAAGACCGAGACTTTGCGGTGATGGGAAAAGTTGGTTCGCACCAATTACCGTATCACCTTTAGTAAAGACTTCAACACTAGCACGGTCAACAAAAAGGTGAAGGTCGATACTTCCGTCAGCATTTCGTGTCACTGCTTGACTATCAATTTCTCTAAATTTATCTGAAATGATAATTCCCGACTGGCTGCGGTCAATGACGATTTTACCCGTCTGCAAATCATAATAAACCTTAGTCACTTCACCTGGTCCGACACGAAGGTTAAAGCCAACTTTTGTTGTACCTGCACTTGGTTTAAAGTGAGCGATAATTTCATAAGTATCACCAGAAAAGTCCTTAAAGAGATTATTATCACTAGCAACCGTTACATCCTTGTATTCAACGCTGTGGTCAAGATCACGCAAGCTTTCATAGGCTTTAATCGGTGTTTGAGTGAGAACATATTTATCACCGTCTTTGACAAGACCCAGTGTCAAATTAAGGTTGAAAGTACCATTAAATTTTTGACCAAGACGATCAGCAACAAGCAAAGCATAATCATCCCAAGTATTCATCCAGTTCACTTCAATAATCTTTGGAATCGTTGGGTGTGCACTTGTACCAAAATCTTGTGTAAAGTAAGTTTGAGCAGCATAAGAATCTTTACCAAAGTTCATGATACCATCTGTCGTCTTATAAGCTTCGTCAGGCGTATATGTCCAATGTCCATTAACTTGTTGTAAATCACCTACTTTATAATAACGACCACCACGAGAAAGTACCCATTTGACAGTTCCGTCTTCTGTTTGGATAGGATAAAGATCTGGACATTCTGTATGGATGTCTGGATAAGTTGATTCCACTGACCAATCAAGCAAATTATCTGATGAATAAATGCGGAGCGGTCCACCAGCCACTACCATGAACCACTTATCTTCCCAACGAAAGACCTTCGGATCACGGAAATCACGATTTTGCAAAGGATCAGTTGACCAGTCAGCCACAACTTTATCCACTTTTTGCCAAGTCTTACCAGCATCTTTACTGTAAGCGAGTTTAATACGTTGCCCTTCACCATCTGCTGTAATCAAAGCAACCAGGCCGCCGTTGTTACCATCAAACAAACCACTTGTGTTGTTATTATCAGCTACGATACATCCTGAGAACATGGTTCCGTTATAGTCTGGGTAAAATGCAATCGGTTGGTCCGTCCAATGAATCAAATCCGTACTTGTCGCATGTGCCCAATGCATTGGTCCCCATTTGGTATCATCGTAAAATTGGTAGAACATGTGGTAAACACCGTCATAGTAAACCATACCATTTGGGTCATTTGCCCAGCCATCTTTGGCAGAATAGTGATATTGGTCGCGAAAATTTTCATTATAGTAAACCGAAGCTGGTTGACGAAGGTGAACATTGATGCGGTAAGTTGCTGTCGCTGTATAGCCATCTGCTGTTGTGTAGCTACTTGTCACAGTAAGATAATTCACTCCGACTGCTACTGGAATGTCGCTAGCATTTGCATAAACATTTCCATTAGCATCTGTTACAGTGACAACAGCTCGTGGATTATGACCCACAAAACTCAAATCAACAGTCGAGGCATCGTTTGACACGTATTGAATATAAGCTGCTTCTTCAGGGAAGAATTGACCTTTAGATTCAACAGGACCATTTTTTGAAGTCACCGTAACATCATCAATAATTGGTAACTCTTCATCAGTTAATTCACGGTAGAAGGTATTTTGAAAGACCATCTCACCATTCCAATTGAGCAAACCAAAATGACCATCGGAGATGTAAGTGGTTTGACCTTTATCATCACGCTGAAGTGTATAATCTCCTAAATTAGCGACTAGAATGCCGTTAACATAATAGGAAATTTTCCCATTCAAAGCAACCACTTTAAGAGCGTATTTGTTATCTGGGCTTGCTGCGATTTCTTTTTCATCAATCAAGTTTGCTTCGCCCCAGCGCATGAATTTGACTTTGTGAGAGTTGCCATCTAAGTTAACAACATAGCCTTTGAAATTGGCTGCGTCATTATTTGAACGAAAAACAAGTGAAGCTGCTCCGCTATTTTGTAAGAAAGTAACGTCGGTCTGATAAACAAAATTTTTCCCTGTCGAATCTGAATAAAGGAAATTATCCCCTTTCCCAACGGCGTTGCTGTAAAGACCATTTTCCCCTTCTTGCCAAACAGTGGCATCATAGCTTAAGCCTTGAAGATTGGTGTGATAAGCACTTTGAGGTGTTTGGGTTAGATTGGTAGCGACAAGTTTTTTAGCAGCTTTTGAGTTAGCTTGGTTAGCTGTAACTAAGTCTGATGTCGCTACTGTCTGAGTTTGGTCGCTACTTGCTGGCGCTGTTGTCTCAGCTGACGGCATATTAGTAGCTTCTGCTAGAGCATTATCTGATGTCTCTTGTTGAGCAAGAGAGTCAACGGGCTCTACTGTATTTTCTTCAGGTGCTACATTTGTATCTTCGACACCTTGAGCTACAGTTTTTTCTGGCATATCTTCTGAAGGTTGACTTGAATTGTCAGCTTCTGACTCTTCAGGGCTACTCGCGACAACTTCAGTTTGAGTGTTTGGGACAGTCACTTCATCAGCTTTAGCAAGACCAGTCACACCTCCCAAAAGAAGACCACAGACCAAAAGACTGCAACCATAAACCCATTTTTTCCCACTTTTATGCATGTACCAATTCACACACTTCGTTTCATGTTCTTTGTTCATAATTCCTTTTTTCCTCCTGTCTCAAACATTCAACAAGATAAGGATACCAAACCAAGAAAGCGTTATCATCAGACGTTTGTCATCTCCTCAAGGTGACAAATCTCAATAATTTAAGTGGCAAAAGTCATTTAAAAAAATTCCCACACTAGGTGCGAGAATTTCGAAAAGTCGTGAAAAAAGAGAAATCCATTTTATCTAGCAAGTTTAAATTTTTCTAGAATTAAAGCAATGCCGTCATGATTGTGGTTGGCAGTGACATGACCAATGCGCTCTTTAACTTCTTGCGGAGCATTTGCCATGACATAAGCTTCACCAGCCGCTTCTAGCATGTCCAAATCATTAAAATTATCACCGAAAGCTAAGGTTTCTGACATCTCAACACCGTAGTGTTTGGCTAATAGGCTGACTGCACGCCCTTTTTGGATGCCATTTGCCATAACTTCAATGTAATAAGGTAAAGATCTTGCAATTGATAATCCTGGATAAAGTTCTTTGAGCTTGTCTTCCAAGATTTCCATGCGATCCGGCTCACCCATTAACAACAACTTATGAACTTCTGGCAAATGACCAATGCTTTCCAGGTCTGCTTCCTGTGAAACCAGACCGACAACCTGCTCTTCACGAGAAATCCATTTGTTCATACGGTTTTGTGACAACCATTTTTCACCGCTATAAACATTCCAAGCAACATCAGCCACTTCTTTTTCCAAGTACTGACAAATTGCTTGCGCTGCTTGTGGGCTCATCGGACAACTATCAATCACTTGACCAGATTCATCCTGAATAAAAGCACCATTATATGAAATCATCGGCACTTCAGGCAAAAAATCTTTGATGATTGGCTTGATTGCTTCAGGCATGCGCGCCGATACGGGCACAAATAAGACACCTGAATTGACAGCATCACTCAAAGCACGACGTGTTTTAGAAGTAACTTCCAAAGCGTCATTGATGAGTGTCCCATCAATATCACTAAAAATAATTTTAAACATTGCTCTTTCTCCACACATTTTCTCCAGTATAGCATTTTTGAAAGGGCTTTCCAAGAGGTTTTTTCATTATTTCAGTAAAAAAAGTTAACAAGACGATAATATCCAGAAAATCTGACATTCCTTTCATTATTCTGACAAAAAAAGTCCGAGTAAACACACGGACTTCATCACTATTAAAAGGGTAATTCTTCCTCTTCCAGCACAAGGTCAGCCAAATCATTGGCCACATTATTTTCTCGCATGGCACGTTGTGCGCGACTTTCTAGCAGTTGGAAGGAATGGCAGAGCACTTCTGTCACATAATTGATGTGACCATCTTTTTCGTATTTACGCGTACGAAGCTCTCCATCAACAGAAATCAAACTCCCTTTTCCAGCATAAGAAACGAGCGTTTCTGCTAAACGCCCCCAAACCACAAGCGAAATAAAATCCGCTTCACGCTCACCATTTTGCGATTTAAAACGACGGTTAACGGCTAGTGTTACACGTGTAACAGATTTCTCATTTGGCGTTGTCACAAGCTCAGGCTGCGCCGTCAAACGCCCAATCATAATAACTTTGTTATACATCACTACCTCCTATCTTATTATTCGAAAAAGAAGCAGTTAATCTACTTGAAAAATGAAATTTTCAAACAATTCTGCTAAAATAAAATCAATTTTTACAAATAGGAGATTTTATGACAGTCAACATCAATGCCTACAAAGAAATGCTGAATCAGCCTTGGGGAAAAATCATGTACCGTTTGATTTTTGCACAACTCAACCACATCAAAGATAAACAAATCCTTGATTTTGGTGCTGGTTTTGGAACAACCTCAGAATATTTATCACAAAATAATACCGTTACTGCGATTGAGCCAAATGCTGATATGCTTTTTGCAGATGGCACACAGACCTTCACAAAAATCAATGGTAGTCTAGATGCTTTAAAAGAATTGCCTGATTCGTCTTTTGATATCATCGTTTGTCACAATGTCTTTGAATACATCGACAAATCTCAACATCAAAAATACCTTAATGAATTTGAACGCCTCTTAAAACCACATGGTGAACTTTCCTTAATTAAGCACAATCTTACTGGAAAAGTCTTACATCAAGTCATTTTTAACAATAATATTGAAGATGCACTTTATCTCTTAGATGGGAAAGACAGTTACAATAGTTCATCATTCGGACGTGGGGAAACTTACAGTATTGAAGAGCTTACCAACAAAACTAACTTGGCTCTTGAAAATTACCAAGGTCTGCGCACATTTTATGCCCTCCAACCAAATGCCTTCAAAACTGAGGACGGTTGGCTAGAACGTTTAACAAAAATGGAACTAGCTGTAGCTAACCAAATGCCCTATAAAGATATTGCTTTTCTACAGCACCTTACTTTACGAAAAAACTAAAACGAGCTAGATTATTCTAACTCGTTTTTTATTATGTTATCCTTTCCAGTGTTTTTCTGGATTAAAGGCTTCACCGACAACAGCTGTGTCATCAAGTTCAATGATACCACGTTTTTGTGGAGCATTTGGAAGAGCTAATTCACGAGGTGAGCACATCATACCAAAGCTCTTTTCACCACGAAGGGCACCTGGGAAGATAAGGCTTCCGTTTGGCATCATAGCACCTGGAAGGGCAACGATTGTTTTAAGTCCAACAGCAGCATTTGGAGCACCTGCAACGATTTGAACAGTTTTATCATCTGAGATTTGCACTTGGCAAACGTTCAAGTGGTCACTATCTGGGTGAGCAACCATTTCTTTGATTTGACCAACGACAAATTTGGGTGAAGGGTCATTTTCCAATTGTTCGCTAAAGCCTTCTTTTGTCAATTCAGCGTTAAGCTTAGCAACATCTTCATCAGACAAAGTCACTTGTCCAACACCGTCAATTGCAATTAGACTTGATACTTCAAAAATATTCCAAGCGACTGTTTCACCATTTTTTTCAAGGAAAACACGTGATACGTTACCTTTACGTTCGTAGTCAAGTTTAGCACCTTTGCTATCTTTGACAATCACCATAAGGACATCACCGACGTGTTCTTTGTTGTACGTAAAAATCATTTTCTCTCCTATTTCAATCCAGCTAAGAAGCTGTTAATTTCTGCTTTGGTTTTGCGTAATTTATTAACTAAACGGCCAATTTCTTTCCCATTTTCTGTTACCACAAAACTTGGAATGCCAAAGATATTCCAACGTTGAGCAACTTCCATGAAATCATCACGGTCAACACGAACGAAAGTAAACTCTGGGTTTTCCGCTTCAATTTCTGGCATTACTGGATAAATAAATTGGCAGTCTGGGCACCAATTTGCCGTAAAAAAGAAAACTACTTTGCCATCATTTTCTAGGTAGGTAGCCATTTCCTCATAGGATTTTGGACTAATCATTTTTCTCCTCCTCGTAGCTAATCTCACCATTTTGGTAAATAAATTGGAAAGCGCGGCCGTCCTCTAAAACGAGACCCCCAGTCGTCTTTTCCTCATCAGATTCATAAGCATTCAAATAAAGCACTGAAATGCTACCAAATCGGCTGAAATATTCACGAATGGCATCTTTAATCTGTTCTTGTCGCTTTTCTTCGCGTTTCTTCTTTAAGATTGCTCCCAAAGCGATGACACCGCCGACTCCCACTAAACCAAGACTTGGCAGTAAGCTTCTCTTTTTGTTTCTCATACGCTTTATTTTAGCATATTTCAGCACATAATACCAAGGTCCAAATATTTAATGTTATTTCAATCTAAAAATTGTCAGAAAACGTGGTAAAATAGAAACCATAGAATCGAGGTTTTTATGTCAGATTTATTTTCAAAAATAAAAGAAGTCACTGAACTTGACAGTATCGCTGGATACGAACACAGCGTTCGTGACTATCTTCGCTCAAAAATCACACCACTTGTTGATGACGTGCAAACTGATGGACTTGGTGGTATTTTCGGTATCAAACACTCTGACGCTGAAAACGCCCCACGCATCATGGTTGCTGCTCACATGGATGAAGTTGGTTTCATGGTCAGCGACATCAAAGCTGACGGTACATTGCGTGCTGTTGGCATCGGTGGCTGGAATCCACTAGTTCTAAGCTCACAACGTTTCACTCTTTACACACGTGATGGTTCTGCCATTCCAGTTGTTTCTGGCTCAGTCCCACCACATTTCCTTCGCGGAGCAAATGGCTCTGCTACTCTTCCAAAAATCGATGACATCATTTTTGATGCAGGATTTACAGACAAAGCTGAAGCCGAAGCATTTGGTATCCTTCCAGGTGATATCATTGTTCCAAAATCTGAAACTATCCTCACAGCAAACCAAAAAAATGTTATCTCTAAAGCTTGGGACAACCGCTTTGGTGTGCTTATGGTAACAGAATTACTTGAAAGCCTTAAAGGTCAAAAACTTGATAATACCCTTATCGCTGGTGCTAACGTCCAAGAAGAAGTTGGTCTTCGCGGAGCGCATGTTTCTGCTACAAAATTCCAACCAGAACTTTTCTTTGCTGTTGACTGTTCACCAGCCGGAGACATCTATGGTAACCAAGGTAAAATTGGCGACGGAACACTTTTCCGTTTCTACGATCCAGGACACGTGATGTTGAAAGATATGCGTGACTTCTTGCTCACAACTGCAGAAGAAGCTGGTATCAAATACCAATACTATGCCGCCAAAGGTGGTACAGACGCTGGTGCTGCTCACCTCAAAAACGGTGGTATTCCATCAACAACTATCGGTGTTTGTGCGCGTTACATTCACTCACATCAAAGCCTTTATGCTATGGATGACTTCTTGCAAGCACAAGCCTTCATCCAAGCTATTGTTAAAAAACTAGACCGCTCAACTGTTGACCTCATCAAAAAATACTAGAAAGGAGCTAGGGGACTCAGGTCATTAAACATTTCTCTTGTACTTTCCCCTTTGTCTTACTATGAAAATCGGATTTATCGGAGTCGGAAAAATGGCTACTGCCATCATCAATGGACTTAATGCAACATCACACGATATCATCATTTCAGGTTCTTCACTTCCTCGCTCACGCGAAATTGCAGAGCAACTTGAAGTTGAAGCAGCTCTTTCACACCAAGAACTCATCGACCAATCTGATTTGGTTGTCCTTGGCATCAAGCCACAAATGTTTGAACCTGTCCTTGCTGGACTTCACTTCCATCAACCCATTCTTTCAATGGCAGCAGGGGTAACACTTGAACGTCTTGGCAAATTAACTGATCCAAATCTTCCACTAATCCGTATTATGCCGAACCTCAATGCACAAATCTTGAAAAGTACGACTGCTATTTGTACAAATGACAAAGTCTCTGCTGAACTTCTAGCAACTGCCAAAGAAATCACTGACAGTTTTGGTTCAACCTTTGATATCCCTGAAAAAGATTTTGATACCTTTACAGCCCTTGCTGGATCAAGCCCAGCTTACATTTACCTCTTTATCGAGGCACTTGCCAAAGCTGGCGTTAAATACGGTATTCCAAAGGAAAAATCACTAGACATCGTGACACAAACAGTCCTTGCTAGTGCTGAAAATCTTCTTCAAGGCTCTGACAGTCCACACGATTTGATTGATAAAATTTCAAGTCCTGGTGGAACAACCATTGCAGGCCTTCTAGACCTTGAAAAAACTGGCTTAACCGCAAGCGTTGTTTCAAGTATTGATGCGACAATTGCAAAAGCAAAAGCCTTGTAATACACTAAAAAGCGACTGAATTCAGTCGCTTTTTTTATAAAATCATACTTAGAACACCTAGAAAATTATTCAGAGCATGAACAGCAATAGAAAACTCTAGTTTTTGTGTTTTTCGATAAATCATCGCCAGCACTAATCCCATACCACCGTAAAGAATCCAACTTCCCAAATCTGTCGGCATATGAAGTGCCCCAAAAAGAAAACTGCTAACAAAAACACCAAGTTTCGAAAATTGGAAGGCTTGTTTGACAATCAATCCACGAAAAACAAATTCTTCAACAATCGGAGCTGCCACAACTGTCATCACAAAAAGCAAAGCTGGTGACATACCAAGATTTTCAATAACTGATTGATTCAGCGTATTTGCCTTTGTACCATGCTCCAAAACTAAAGTAATGCCTCCAAGCATTCTCACAGGAACCATAACTAAAAATCCCATAAAAATACTCTTCCAAGCATCTCCCGTCAACAACTGACTAGCATGATTTAAAAATCCTAAACGCTTAGCAATCAAAACCGTTACTAAAGTCACCACTAAAAAAGCTAGGATTAGCATAAGAGTTTGCCAAAAAGGCTGATTTTTTCTTAGAAAAGCAATAGGCAATTGTTCCAAGAAAATCACACCTACTGCTAGCCCCAAATATTTAAAAAATGATCCCAATTTTTTCATAAGAATCTCCCCCCATTATAAAATCTTTGAAAAAATAATTCGTAAGCCTAAAAATCCTAAAAGCAAACAATACAACCAAATCATCAATAAAATAACATAAGAAAAGGCAATGCCCAGGAAGGCATACAAAGCAATCAACATCACATTTACAAGAAACATAAAAATCAAAGTTGATACAGCAGTCACTCGCAAAATATACTGATTACGTTCATCATAAAGAGCAATGTAAGCAGCTTTTAAACGTTTTGGCTGACGAGAAAGCAGCCAATAGTAAATAGCAAAAATAAGACCAGCGCTACCACCACCAAGCAGTAATCCTGACGCAAAATCATTGTCTCTTATCAAACTAGCTAACACTAAACTAAGACCAGCCAAAGCTAAGATAAAGTAGGAAAGTCTTAGTAAATATCGGCGATACTCTTCCAAACTCTTCTTACGATTCCAGCTAGCAACAGCTTTTAATAACATCATTTACTCCTCTCCCTTTGCTGATAGAAAAATCACTGCAAGTAAATTTAATATCATACTCATACCAAGCCCCATACCATGAAGAAAATCGCTCATCTTCATGAAGTAGCTAAAAACAAATAAACTTTCTCCTAAAAATAACAAGAACATTCCAGTTTCTTTTCTACTTTCTTGCCTATCAACTATAGCTCTAATCTTTTCCATCTCTACATCTCCTCTTTACGCTTCATCAAAAATAAAGATTTCCTCAATTGTCATACCAAAATATTTGGCAATTTTATGCGCTAATTCTAAAGAAGCATTGTAGCGTCCTTTTTCTAAGGAAATAATGGTTTGTCTGGTAACTCCAAGTGCCTCAGCAAGCTCAGCTTGGCTGACTTTATTTACTTTTCGGAGTTCTTGAATTCTTGTTTCCATTTATCCCTCCAATGAGTTCTCATTAGTAAAGTTAGCTTTACATTTAAAGTATAGTACGCTTTACATTTTATGTCAAGTTTATTTTACATTTTTTATAAAAGCATCAAAAAAGCTGACCCTTAGGTCAGCTTTTCTGGTCTTATCATAATATTTTGATAACTAATTAGTAGGGTGTTTGAAACGTTCAACGTCACGCGCAATCACAAGTTCTTCATCCGTTGGAATAACAACTGCTTTCACGCGAGCTTGATCTGTTGAAATCACACCATAAGCACCTGAAACATTCTTAGCTGGGTCAACATCGACACCAAACCAAGTCATTCCAGAAATGACATCCGCACGAACATCACTAGAATTTTCACCGATACCAGCGGTGAAGACAATAGCATCGGCACCGTTTAAAACGGCGAAGTATTGTCCAATATATTTTCTCAAGCGATCAACATACATATCGTAAGCAAGTTGGCATTTTTCATCACCTTCTGCTTTTCCTGCTAGAATATCACGCATGTCACTTGATTTTTCCGAAATACCGAGTAAACCTGAATCACGATTCAATATGGTACGAATTTTTTTAGGATCAGCCATCGCTGGCTCACATTCTAGAAGATAAGTAATGACACCTGGATCAATACTTCCTGAACGTGTTCCCATCATTGTACCACCAAGTGGAGTTAATCCCATTGAAGTATCAACAGATTTACCACCTTTAATGGCTGTAATAGAGACTCCATTACCAATATGACAAGTAATCAATTTCAAGTCTTCTAAAGGTTTGCCTAAAACCTTAGCTGCCTCTTGGGCAACGTACTGATGACTTGTACCGTGTGCTCCATATTTACGAATCTTATAATCAGTGTAATAACGATTAGCAATAGGATAACGGTAAGCTACTTCAGGCATTGTCATATGGAAGGCAGTATCAAAAACAACAACGCTCGTAATATCAGGCAATATTTCTTTAAACGCTTTAATCCCAAGAGCTGCTCCAGGATTATGAAGCGGTGCTAGCATTGACAATTCTTCAACCTGTTGAATCACCTTATCGGTTACCAGGGCCGATTCTTTGAAATAATCACCCCCAGCCACCACTCGGTGACCAACACCAGTTATTTCATCATAACTAGCAATAATGTCCATCGAAATCAAGTCATCGAGGAGAATTTTTACAGCAGCTGTATGGTCTGGAATATCTTTCGTTTCCGAATACTTCTGACCATTGAATTTCACTGTAGAAACACTGTCTGAAAGGCCGATACGTTCGATTAAACCTTTTGCAATAACTTCTTCCTCAGGCATCTTATACAGCTGCCATTTGAGACTTGAACTTCCTGCATTAATAGAAATAGTTTTCGCCATAAATTTACCTCTAAAGCGCTTTCATAATATATCTCTATTTTAGCACAACTATTTTAAAAAATCATATTTTCAACATTCCATTTTTTAAATTTCTCAATAAAATCTGTTAAAGCTTCGCGACTTTGCAAGTCAGCAAGCGGGTAAACAAATGTTTCTGGAGTATGTTCAGCCTGTTTCTTCAAGACAAAAATTGACTTAGCATTGGCCGCATTGCCGAAAATAGATTCTGGTAAAGTAATCACCGCAATAACATCAGCGTAATCCTTCAACCATGCCTTTAACAAATCACTTTGTTTACTTGTCAAAAGACTAACCGGTGCTAAAAAGACAGCAATACCATCTTTTTTGAGATATTTGAGAGATTGTTCCATCAACAAATGATGCGCATAAGTGTGTTCTTCACTACTTGCTACTTTGTAGCGTTTTGCAATCTCATCATTTGGATAGAAGCCGACTGGAAGGTCACTGATGATGACGTCACTTTCCTTAAGAATCTGTGGGCGCACAGCATCTTCTTGAATGAACTGAGCTTTAGAATCCATCACTTCGGCAATACTTGCTGACAAATCAATCAACAAATCATCAACTTCAATTCCAAGGTAATTCAAGTCTTTAGATGAATTATTGAGCAAGGTTTGTGCAAGGTTACCTGTTCCGCTACCGATTTCTAAAACATCAAGTTCTTTTGAGGCTGTCAAATTCTCAATAAGGAACATTAAGATAAAGCCAATAGCATCAGGTGTAAATTGGTGGTTTGCCTGAAGTGCTTCTGTTTGAGCAGCTTTAATGAAAATAAACTGAAAAGCACGACGCCATTCTTCTTTAGTTAAATCAAGTTGGCGTAGTTTTTCATTATTAGCAGCTACTGTCTCATTGGCACCTTCAGCACCAAGATAAAAAGAGTTTTGTTCAATAAGAGCATCGTAAATGTGTGTTTTCAACTCATTTTCGATTAACTGTATATTTTCTAGAATCAGCCCATAAGCTGTTTCGATTTTTTCAAAATTCATTTTCCCCTCCAAGACTAATCATATCAAAAAACCTTGAAAATGAAAAGAAAGCACTAGTGACTTTCTTTTTCAAGTGCTTGTTTTTCTTTCTTAGGAAGGTAAAACGTGTATTGAAACTCCTCTTTGCTATCTAACGTAACGGTTTCAACTAAGATTTTATCGTCGTAGTGATAACTCACTGTCCCTTTATCAAATTGGCATTGTCCTGATTCTTCATCAGCCAAGTCTTTACTCATTTCTGCCATCAGGTAAGCTTGAGCCGATTTTAATTGTGCCTGATGTTGACGCTCACTTGCAACCACGCGCCCCAAATAAAATTGCAAAAGCAGGGCAAAGATAGCCGCCATTAGCAAAGCATATAATAAAATTCCCGCTTTAACTTGTCGTCTCAAAAGTGTAAACAAAACATCTCTCCATATCACTGCCTAATTGCAATTTAATCATCACCTTATTGCCATCCTGACTAATGCTTGATGACGTCACACCAAAGAGCATGGGCTGATACCCCTGACCTGAGGCATTTGTTTTTCGAAAATCATCAGCCTTAGACAAGCCATAAGCCAATTGCTGATTACCTTTACTAACATAGAGTTTGTTGTCGGCAACTTTATCTAACTGACAACCAGCAAGCTCAGAACGCAATTGCTGAGAAAACAGCAACCATTTCTCCTCTTGATTCACCGATAAATAATGGACATTGCTTGAAATGCTTTGGGTCAATCCTTGATAAACCAATATAGAACCTGAGATAACCAGCAAAGCCACTAAGCTCTCTAAAAGGGTAAAAGCTCTTAACCTAATTTTTCGTGACATGTAGCACCTCGTTTTGCCCATCATAAATGGAAATCTCATTATCATGCTTAACCATACGCACCTCAACCCCATTAATGGCCAAATGGTCTTGTCCTGTTTGAACGGTCATGGTCGCTACATTAAGTACTTCTTGCTGATGCAAACTCTCTTGCATTTGAGTGCGACTACGGTCCATTTCTCCTAAGACCAGACTGGTAATCGTTGCTAATAAAGCAAGAGCTACTAAGCCCTCAAGGAGTATGTAAGCTTTTAGTTTCTGTTTTTTTATAGTTACCACTTCCTATGTACAATTGATAATCGATTGCCTGGGTTTCTGTATGAAACTGTATCTTTGTAAGAGACGAATTGCCCCCTGCTTTATCAAAAACAAGTTGATAGTTTTGAGCAACCGATACAGTTTTAGGAATCCTAACACTAGTGACCCCATTTGAGATAGCATCTTGCGATATCTGCAAAGTTTGACTTTCCTGCTTAATACTGGCCAATTTTTGTGTGTCACGATAAAGATTTTCAAAGGAAAGAAAGAACAGAGTTTCATCGACCGATTGAAAAATATGATTGACCGAACCTGATAGCATGATGACCATGAAACAAGAAATTGCTAAGGTCAATAAACTTTCGATAAGGGTAAAGGCTCTAAGGGGTTTGTTTTTTAGCTTCATTGTAGGTTTGAGCTTGTTCCTGTGAAATAAATCCTTCTTTCACCAAATCTTTAATAGTTGCTTCTTTACCTGTTTTCACTTCGTAAAGTTCCTTCTGGCTGTCGACAACTTTCACAACAGCAGCATCTCCTTTTTCATGCACAACATCCTTTTGCTTACTCAAGTTTGGCACAAATAATAGCATCAAGACACCAATGATTAGCAAAACAATCAGCATTTCCACAAGTGTGAAAGCTTCCACAGACTTTTTACGTAGTTTTTTCCAGATTTTTTTCATTAAAAATTTCCTCCCATATTTTGATACATTGGCAAAAGCATTGCCACATAAATTAAAACGATGATTAAAGCAACAAAGACAAAGACCAAAGGCTGAATCAACTGCGTTGCTTGTGTCAATTGACTAAAGAAATTCTGCCAAGTCTCTTCGGCATAAATATCTAACTCCCGACCTAATTTTGACTTGACCTCGCCATATTCAATCATTAAACTAAGTTCACGCAAAAAGAAAGGGTAATCCAGCACTTTCTGATGAAAAGATTGACCTGACAATAAAGCTTCCTGCATGTCTTTTCCAATTTCCTGAAAAAGGCGTGATTTTTGCCGCTGCATGAGTTCTACAATCTCCGTAAGCTCAATACCTTGCCCGATAAGATTTCCCCACTCACGCGCATAATAGGCGGTCAAATAAAGACGCACGTACCGCCCAAAGATTGGCAAACGACTCAACTGACTATACAGATAAATTGGCGATAAGCGCTTGGCATACAGAACCCCAAGCAGAATTCCTAAAGCTAAAAGAGCAAAGCCACCTAAAAAAATCATAGGAAAATGGCTGATAATCTGAGTCGCAAAATTTTGATTTTCCAACTGCGGCAGCAAATAATTTTTCAAGCCCAACATAATCAGAATTAAAAAGCTGAGCAAAATCAAAGGATAAGTCGCCACTTCAATCAATTTCTTTCGAACAACTGACATACTGGCCAAGTAGCCATCGATTTTTAACAAACTCTGCTGACAATTTCCATGGACATCTGCCAAAGCAATCTGAGTGACAATTGTATCTGAAAAGCCTAGTTTTGCCATCATATCCGCCAAGCTCTCACCGCTTAACAAAGATTCTTGCATACTATCCACATAAACTTCTGCCAACAATTGACTTCGTCTCAAAAAAGAAACAATTTCTGTTAAATTAAAGCCACTGTTAAAGAGATTGTTAAATAATTGAATCACCTTCTGCTGTTTTTTAAAGGGCAATTTTTTCGATTTTTGCTTCCTCAAGGCTAATATGTCCGTCCCTAGCAAGGCTTTCAATTTGCTCATTCCACCTTGTTGGGGGATACTGTTCAAAATCTCCTTTGGCAAAATCCACAACACCTCCACCGCCAATTAATCGCTGATAAATGATAGCTCGTAAACTATTTTCAAGTTCTTGCCTACTAACACCCAATTCTAATAACCTAGCATAAACACCTGGAATACTTTTCGCATGAATGGTTGAAAAGACGAGCACACCTGTCAGACTAGCTCTAATAACCGCACGCGCTGTCTCACTATCACGAATCTCACCAATAATCAAAATATCAGGTCTATGACGAAGCGAGAGCTTGATAAGATTATCATAAGTCATGCCAATCTCATCATTAAGTTGCAGCTGCAACATATTGTCCTGCTTAATCTCAACAGGGTCTTCTATCGTAATGACCTGCTTATCAGGGAACTTTTCACGAACCAATTGATACATGAGAGTAGTCTTTCCACTCCCTACCGGCCCGGAAAAAAGATAAAGACCTCGACTATCAATCGCCTCTAGAATATTTTTCATCCCATCGAACCAATATTGCAAATCATGACGACCTGAATAAAGAAGTCTGATGACCAGGCTCTCACGACCGCGATAATCACCAACAGTGGATAAACGCAGTGAAATCACTTCACCCTCAGCAAATTCATAATCACAAGAGCCTAGCTGACTACGACGTTTCTCACCAACATTCATCCCAGCTACAAATTTAAAGTGACTAATCACACTTGTCATCTCATCACTAGCAAGCTCCTGAATAAACTGACGTTCATCACCAACACGTTGATAAATTTCATAGTGCTCCTTCTTAGGAACAATGTAAATATCTTGCGCATTCTTTTCAACAGCATCCTTGATCAGCTGCTTTGCTTTTTCCTGAATCATGTTGACCTCCTCACTTTTATATTCGTAAAAAATCTCAAAAAAAGAAAAAAACCATGGAAAAAACTTCCATGATTAAGGTTTAAATTTGCAATTTTGAGGTCTGGGGCTTGGTTCGTCATTTCGAACATTAAAATGATAAGCAAAATGCTCTTTAGTCAATTCTTGCCCATCCTTTAAGATTAAAAGAGAATGATATTGCTGCAAATAATCACCACAATTTTCACACCAACGTTTCTCGGTTTGATCCCAGAAAGCAGCTTGAAAATTATCATGACACTTACAGCTCGGCAGGTTCATTCTTAACGATTGCCATTCTGATTTGTAAAATGACACAGCTTCTTCAAAGTATTCAAAAGTTTGTTCTTCGATGATATCATCCTGCCAATCATCCAAAAACCACCAGGGTTCCCAGTCCCCAAACATTTTGATTACTTGATACATTTTTTCACTTCCTTATGGTCTTTATTATATAAGAATTAAAGCTAATTTAAAATATATTTGCTTATTTATAATCATTATCATCTAAAAAAGCTTAACAAAAAGGCCTGAGATAAACTCAGGCCTTTTCATTTATTAAACTCAAATGTGAAATCAGATTATTCAGCGTCTGTTGATGCAGATGCTTCAACTGTTTCAGCTTCTTCACTTGTTTCAAGTTCATTAACAGCTTGTGGTTCAAGGTTACGGTAACGTGCCATACCTGTACCAGCTGGAATGATTTTACCGATGATAACATTTTCTTTAAGACCAAGAAGGTGATCTTTTTTACCACGGATAGCAGCATCTGTAAGAACACGAGTTGTTTCTTGGAATGATGCAGCTGACAAGAATGAGTTAGTTTCAAGCGAAGCTTTAGTAATACCCATAAGTACTGGACGTGCAGTTGCAGGAATACCACCAGAGATAACAACATCTTTGTTAGCATCTGTGAAGTCTGCGATATCCATAAGTGTACCTGGAAGAAGATCTGTATCACCTGGATCCATGATACGAACTTTACGAAGCATTTGACGAACCATTACTTCGACGTGTTTATCACCGATTTCTACCCCTTGGCTACGGTATACTTTTTGTACTTCGGCAAGAAGGTAAGTTTCAACTGATAATGTATCACGAACTTCAAGGAGACGTTTAGGTTGGATAGAACCTTCAGTAAGTGGTGCACCACGGTGAACTTCGTCACCAACAGCTACTTTCATACGAGCTGTGAATGGTACCACGTATTCACCCATACCAGTCTTACCTTGAACGTAAACTTTCTTAGTACGTGTAGAAGCATCTTCTTCGATGTCAACAACAGTACCTTTAACTTCAGTGATAACTGCTTCCCCTTTAGGGTTACGAGCTTCAAAGATTTCTTGGATACGAGGAAGACCTTGTGTGATATCGGTATTTGACGCAACACCACCCGTGTGGAAGGTACGCATTGTAAGCTGAGTACCAGGTTCACCGATAGATTGAGCGGCAATTGTACCAACTGCTTCACCAACTTCAACCGCATCACCTGTAGCAAGGTTGACACCATAACAGTGACGACATACACCATGACGAGTGTTACATGTAAATACTGAACGGATTGTTACTTCTTCAACACCAGCTTTAACAATTTCAGCTGCCATATCTTCAGTAATCAATACATCAGCACCAACGATAACTTCACCAGTTTCAGGGTGTTTAACAGATTTCTTAGTATAACGACCAACAAGACGTTCTTCAAGAGTTTCTGTAACTTCTTTACCGTCAGTGATTGCACGGATAACAAGACCACGGTCAGTTCCACAATCGTCTTCACGAATGATAACGTCTTGGGCAACGTCAACCAAACGACGAGTAAGGTAACCAGAGTCGGCAGTCTTAAGGGCTGTATCGGTCATACCTTTACGAGCACCGTGAGTTGAGAAGAACATTTCCAAGACAGACAAACCTTCACGGAAGTTAGACAAGATAGGCAATTCCATGATACGTCCGTTCGGAGCAGCCATCAAACCACGCATACCGGCAAGTTGTGAGAAGTTAGAGATGTTACCACGAGCTCCTGAGTCCATCATCATAACGATAGGGTTCTTAGGATCTTGTGTTTCAATCAGACGTTGTTCAAGTTCTTCTTTAGCTTCACGCCATGTTGTTGTAACAGCAACATAACGATCATCATCAGTCATCAAACCACGACGGAAGGCTTTGTTAATTTGTTCAACTTTCGTGTGGGCTGCATCGATAATTTCTTGTTTGTTATCGATAACTGGGATATCGGCGATACCCACTGTCAAACCAGCAAGAGTTGAATGGTAGTAACCAAGGTCTTTCAAGCGGTCAAGGAAGGCTGATGTTTCTGTTGTACGGAAACGTTTAAAGATTTCCGCGATAATATTACCAAGATTTTTCTTCTTGAATGGAACGTTGATGTCCAAGCTGTCGATAACAGTGTGGATATCTTGTCCAGGTTCCAAGAAGTATTTATCTGGAGTTTTTTCAGTCAAGTTAGCATTGTTTGGTTCTTGAAGGTAAGGTAGATCATCAGGCATGATGTCGTTAAAGAGGATCTTACCAACAGTTGTAACCATGATTTTGTGTTTTTGTTCATCAGTCCATGGTTTGTTTGGCATGCTATCAACTGTAATACCAACACGTGTGTGCAAGTGAACATAACCATTGCGGTATGCCATAACTGCTTCATCACGGTCTTTGAAGACCATTCCTTCACCTTCACGACCTGGTTCTTCCATAGTTAGGTAGTAGTTACCAAGAACCATATCTTGAGATGGAGTTACGACTGGTTTACCATCTTTAGGGTTAAGGATGTGTTCTGCGGCAAGCATAAGAAGACGTGCTTCTGCTTGAGCTTCTTCAGAAAGTGGTACGTGGATGGCCATTTGGTCACCATCGAAGTCGGCATTGTAGGCTTCACAAACAAGTGGGTGAAGACGAAGTGCTTTACCATCGATAAGGACTGGTTCAAAGGCTTGGATACCCAAACGGTGAAGAGTCGGTGCGCGGTTAAGAAGTACTGGGTGTTCTTTAATAACATCTTCAAGAATATCCCAAATACGTTCATCTCCACGTTCAACCATGCGTTTAGCAGCTTTAACGTTACCAGCGTAGTCACGTGCAACGATTTCGCGCATTACGAATGGTTTGAACAATTCGATAGCCATTTCACGTGGCACACCACATTGATACATTTTAAGTGTTGGACCTACGGCGATAACTGAACGTCCAGAGAAGTCAACACGTTTACCAAGCAAGTTTTGACGGAAACGACCTTGTTTACCTTTAAGCATGTGGCTCAAAGATTTAAGAGGACGGCTACCAGGACCTGTAATCGGACGACCACGACGACCGTTATCGATAAGTGCATCAACAGCTTCTTGCAACATACGTTTTTCGTTTTGCACGATGATACCAGGGGCATTCAATTCAAGCAAGCGAGCCAAACGGTTGTTACGGTTGATAACACGACGGTAAAGGTCGTTTAAGTCAGATGCAGCGAAACGTCCACCATCCAATTGAACCATTGGACGAAGATCTGGTGGAATAACTGGCAAGATGTTAAGTACCATCCATTCTGGTTTATTACCAGATTTGTAGAAGGCATCAAGAACATCCAAACGACGAACAGCTTTGATACGTTTTTGACCAGTTGCTGTTTTCAATTCTTCTTTAAGTTCAGCGATTTCAGATTTCAAATCAACGCGTTTAAGAAGATCTTGGATAGCTTCCGCACCCATTTTCGCTACGAATGAACCTTGTCCATATTCTTGGATTTTTTCACGGTATTCGCGTTCTGTCAAAAGTGATTTGGGTTCAAGCGGAGTATCTTTTGGATCGATAACCACATAAGCTGCGAAGTAGATAACTTCTTCAAGTGCACGTGGGCTCATGTCCAAAGTAAGTCCCATACGTGATGGAATACCTTTGAAGTACCAAATGTGTGATACTGGAGCTTTCAATTCGATGTGACCCATACGTTCACGACGAACTTTAGCACGTGTTACTTCAACACCACAGCGGTCACAAACAATTCCTTTATAACGAATACGTTTATATTTACCACAAGCACATTCCCAGTCTTTTGTAGGTCCGAAGATAACTTCATCAAAAAGACCTTCACGTTCTGGTTTGAGCGTACGATAGTTGATTGTTTCAGGTTTTTTAACTTCACCATAAGACCATGAACGGACCTTACTTGGTGAGGCTAATGTGATTTGCATACTTTTAAAACGATTTACGTCAACCACTAGTTTTACCTTTCTTTATTGTACTTTTGAAAATAGCTGAGCTACTTTCTAACTGTCATGACTTACAAATCATTGACTGTAAGACATCATTTATCGTTATAGGACTTATCCAAACAATCCGACTAAGAGAAGCAAAATTTACTTGCAACTCTTATGCCCAAATTGTTCTTTCCTATTATTATTTTTCTTCTGCAGAAACTTCAGCTTTTTCAGCTTCTTCTGTTTCTTGTTTTTGACGAGCTTTTTCAAGATCATCAACGTGCATTACGTCGTCATCTTCACCTTCATCAAGGTCACGAAGTTCAACTTCGTTGTCATCTTCGTCAAGCACGCGCATGTCAAGACCAAGTGATTGCAATTCTTTAACAAGTACTCGGAATGATTCTGGCACACCTGGTTTTGGAATTGGTTTACCTTTAGTGATGGCTTCATAAGCTTTAAGACGACCAGTCACATCATCTGACTTGTAAGTCAAGATTTCTTGAAGGACGTTTGATGCACCGTAAGCTTCCAAAGCCCAAACTTCCATTTCACCGAAACGTTGTCCACCAAATTGTGCTTTACCACCAAGAGGTTGTTGTGTAACGAGTGAGTAAGGACCAACTGAACGTGCGTGAAGTTTATCATCAACCATGTGGTGAAGTTTGATCATGTACATGACACCAACTGACACACGGTTATCAAATGGTTCACCAGTACGTCCATCGTAAAGAACTGTCTTAGCGTCGCTAGCCATACCAGCTTCGTTAACAGTATCCCAAAGATCTTCTGAAGTTGCCCCGTCGAAGACCGGTGTTGCAATGTGGATACCAAGGTTACGAGCAGCCATACCAAGGTGAAGTTCCATAACTTGTCCGATGTTCATACGTGATGGCACCCCAAGTGGGTTCAACATGATATCGACTGGAGTTCCGTCTGGAAGGTAAGGCATGTCTTCAACTGGAACAACACGAGAAACAACCCCTTTGTTACCGTGACGACCGGCCATTTTATCTCCGACTTTGATTTTACGTTTTTGTGCGATGTAAACACGAACGAGCATGTTAACACCTGATTGTAATTCATCACCGTTTGCACGTGTAAAGATTTTAACGTCACGAACGACACCATCTCCACCGTGTGGTACACGAAGTGATGTATCACGAACTTCACGAGATTTATCACCGAAGATTGCGTGAAGAAGACGTTCTTCAGCAGAAAGGTCTTTTTCACCTTTAGGTGTTACTTTACCTACAAGGATGTCACCTTCTTTAACTTCAGCACCAATACGGATGATACCCATTTCGTCAAGGTCTTTAAGAGCTTCTTCACCAACGTTTGGAATTTCGCGAGTGATTTCTTCAGGGCCTAACTTAGTATCGCGTGTTTCTGATTCAAATTCTTCCAAGTGAACTGATGTATAAACATCTTCTTTAACAAGACGTTCACTCAAGATGATGGCATCTTCATAGTTATAACCATCCCAAGTCATGTAAGCGACGATTGGGTTTTGACCAAGAGCCATTTCACCTTTTTCCATTGAAGGACCATCAGCGATGAAGTCACCTTTTTCAACGATATCGCCAACTTTAACAAGTGTGTGTTGGTTATAAGCTGTACCTGAGTTAGAACGACGGAATTTAGTGATGTGGTAAACATCAAGTGAACCATCTTCACGACGAACTTCAACTTTTTCAGCGTCAGAGAAGACAACTCGTCCATCGTGTTTAGCGATGACGGCAGCACCTGAATCGTGGGCTGCTTGATATTCCATACCGGTACCAACATATGGTGCGTGTGGATCGATCAATGGCACCGCTTGACGTTGCATGTTGGCACCCATGAGGGCACGGTTAGAATCATCGTTTTCAAGGAAAGGAATACATGCTGTCGCAACGGCAACTACTTGTTTAGGTGAAACGTCAACGAAGTCAACGATGTTTGATGGGAACTCTTGGTTATTACCTTGATGACGACCCATAACGATGTCTTCAGCAAATGTTCCATCTTCGTTAAGTTTTGAGTTAGCCTGTGCTACTGTGTATTCATCTTCTTCATCGGCAGTCAACCAAACGATTTCGTTTGTAACCACACCTGTAGCGCGGTCAACTTTACGATATGGTGTTTGGATGAAACCATATTTGTTAAGGTGTCCGTATGTAGACAAGTTATTGATCAAACCGATGTTAGGTCCTTCAGGAGTTTCAATCGGACACATACGACCATAGTGAGTGTAGTGCACGTCACGAACTTCATAACCAGCACGGTCACGAGTCAAACCACCAGGTCCTAAGGCTGACAAACGACGTTTGTGAGACAACTCAGAAAGTGGGTTGTGTTGGTCCATGAACTGTGACAATTGAGAAGAACCGAAGAATTCTTTAACGGCTGCAGTTACAGGACGGATGTTGATGATTTGTTGTGGTGTCAACACTTCGTTATCTTGTACTGACATACGTTCGCGAACGTTACGTTCCATACGAGCAAGACCGATACGGAATTGGTTAGCAAGCAATTCACCAACGGCACGGATACGACGATTACCAAGGTGGTCGATATCATCAACTTTACCTAGACCTTCAGCAAGGTTAAGGAAGTATGACATTTCAGCCAAGATATCAGCTGGTGTAAGCGCACGTGCTTTGTCATCAGGATTTGCATTACCAACGATTGTAACAACGCGGTCTGGATCAACCGGTGATACAACTTTGAATTTTTGAAGAACAACAGGTTCAGTGACAACAGCGTAATCATTTGGTGTGTAAACAAATTTGTTAAGGTCACCATCCAATTGATCAGCAATTGAATCGATAACGTCACGTGTCATTACTGTACCAGCTTCAACAAGGATTTCACCTGTTTCAGCATCAACCAAGTTTTCAGCAATTGTTTGGTTCAAGAGACGAGTCTTGATGTTAAGTTTTTTGTTGATTTTGTAACGACCAACAGCTGCCAAGTCATAACGACGTGGGTCAAAGAAACGAGCTACAAGCAAGCTACGTGAGCTATCAGCTGTTTTTGGTTCACCTGGACGAAGACGTTCGTAAATTTCTTTAAGTGCTTCGTCAGTACGTGAATCTGCTGGGTTTTTGTGAATATCTTTTTCGATAGTGTTACGAACAAGTTCGCTGTCACCAAAGATATCCATGATTTCATCATCACCTGAGAAACCAAGAGCACGTACAAGTGTTGTAAATGGAATTTTACGTGTACGGTCGATACGTGTGTAAGCAATGTCTTTTGAATCTGTTTCTAATTCAAGCCATGCTCCACGGTTAGGGATTACAGTTGAACCGTAACCAACTTTACCGTTTTTATCAACTTTATCGTTGAAATAAACACCAGGAGAACGAACCAACTGAGAAACGATAATACGTTCACCACCGTTGATGATGAATGTACCCATTTCAGTCATAATTGGGAAATCACCGAAGAAAACTTCTTGAGTTTTGATTTCTCCTGTTTCTTTGTTAATCAAACGGAAGGTTACAAAAATAGGTGCTGAGTAAGATGCATCGTGGATACGAGCTTCTTCAAGCGTATACTTAGGCTCTTTCAATTCGTAACCAACAAATTCAAGTTCCATAGTATCCGTAAAGTTTGTAATTGGAAGTACATCTTCAAAAACTTCTCTTAATCCGTTATCCAAGAAGTCTTTAAAAGAATCCGTTTGAATTTCAATCAAGTTAGGTAAATCAAGAACTTCCTTGATTCTTGAAAAGCTACGACGTGTACGGTGTTTCCCGTACTGAACTTCATGTCCTGCCAAGTTTTTTACTCCTTCATTAAAATACAGAGGTCTATAAACTCCATCATAACCACAATTCTCTTCATACGACGAGAACAATCATTACTTTTTCATTTTGACCTTTATAGTTAGGATGCTTAAAACACCCCGCCAAGTGTGTCGTTGATGTGAATTTTTAGAAACTTTAAATATAGGTTACAAACCGCATTTTTTCTAAAATTAGGCACAAAAAGAGCAGCTAAATCTGACCATAAAAAGTGTGATTTAACTGCTGCAAACCTTAGTTGGACAATATTTCAACTAAAGCAGACGACAAATAGTTATTAATATTATACCTTATTTTTTCAATTTTTGCAAGTGTTTTTAGTTACTGCTGTTGGTTTTAATCGCCGGATTATGAAGCAATGCATCCCATGCTTTCGTGTAGTCACTATCTGTTCCACCGATAGCAAATTTATAGGTCATATTACCAGCGCCAGTCTTAGCCCAATAACTTGTTGTTGTCTCGCCGCTAACATTAAGCGAGCGACCATTTACCGTTACCGTACCAGGCTGCAAACCAGTTGCTTTTAGAACCGTTGACTTAATCACATTTGAAGACAAGTTGTATTTGTCTGTTCCAAATGTATTCGCATTAGCATTATAAATGCTATTAACCAAATCAGCCATATACTGAGCGTTGTATTTGTAACCAGCCATTGAGTCTAGAGAAGTATTATCATCATTACCTGCCCAACCACCTAAAGTTACTTTTGGTGTTGAAAGCATCAACCAAACATCCGTATAATTGTCGGTCGTACCTGTTTTTCCTGACCAATCTGCTTGCGCTGCTTGACCATTCAAAGCTTGTAAATCTTTGTAGAACTCAGTAGTTGCGCCACCTTTAACAACATCTTTCAATAACTGGTTCAAAATACTAGCTGTTGCTTCTGAGAAGACACGAACTGGATTTGCCTTGTGTTGGTAAATGACATTACCTTTATTATCAGTGATGCTATCAACCAAGTATCCTTTCATGTAAACACCACCGTTTGAAATCATTTGATAAGCATTTACTTGTTGAAGAACGGTTGTTTCAATACCACCACCTAAAGGCAGACTTTCAATCGCGTAGTTGTCAACGCTATAATTCATTTTCTTCATGTAAGACTCAATATCAACATTGTGATTGAGCAACATCTGGTAAGTCCAATAAGCTGGAATATTCCATGATGTATTAAGTGCTTCTTGAAGGTTAATCATGCCAGTTCCGACGTCGTTACCGTGCATGATTGGTTGACCACTTGAGAAATTCGTTGGGTAATTAGAAAGAATGCTTGCACTGCCAAGAAGCCCTTGATCAATAGCAATACCGTAAGCGATAATCGGTTTGATACTTGAACCTGGTGAGCGCGCAGTATCAAAAGCGTGGTTATTTTGGTTGGTTGAATAATCCCTGCCACCAATAAATCCTAAAATCGCACCAGTAGAATTATCCATCAAGACATTCCCAACATCGACTTGTTGAGAACTTCCTTGATCCAGTGTGCCACCATGCTGCGCTACAGCATTTTGCATAGCATTGTAGACATTCTTATCAATTGTTGTCTTGACCGTGTAGCCACCTTGTTGCAAGGTTTCTGAAGCTAATTTGCGGTAAGATTCTTTCGTTGTATCGTTTTTCAATTCTTGTTCAGAAACACCATTTTTCTCAATCAAGTAATCATACATGATATCTTGTGCTTCTTCTAAGACAGAATAGTAAAGGAAATCGTGAGAACTTGTCGTTGCAGATGCTGGTTGAATAAAGTCTTGACTAACATCGTATGACTTATACTCATTGTACTCATCTTTTGTCAAATAGCCTGCGCGGTACATGTTGTAAAGAACATCTTGTTGACGAGAAAGACCATAAGCCATATTTTCCGCATCTTTTAGCTGACCAGCAGCTGTGTAAGGCGAATAAACAATTGGACTTTGTGGCAAACCAGCTAAAAATGCAGCTTGTGGAATCGTCAAATCACTTGCAGACACCCCAAAGATCCCTTGAGCAGCCTCTTCAATCCCAGCAATATTTTCACCCTTATTGTTACGTCCAAAAGGTGACACATTCAGGTAATCGGTCAAAATCTCATCTTTATTCAAATAACGTTCTAATGCCAAAGCATAGATAATTTCACGTGACTTACGCTTAAATGTTGGATCGTCACCTAAGACCTGTTGCTTGATTAATTGTTGCGTCAACGTTGACCCACCACTAGTTTCACCTAGGCCAAGAACAGATCCCAAAGTTGCACGGAAAACCGCCTTAGGAACCACACCATCATGCCCTTCAAAATTTTCATCCTCAGTTGCTACAATGGCATGTTTGATATTTTCTGAAATAGCTTCGCTAGCAACTGGTGTACGTAGCAAGTCCGTATCAATGGCAGCAATCGAACTGCCATCAGAATAAGACATCTGTGACACGCGCGTCAAGGAAGTCACCTGACTGACCAAGCTCTCCTTATCAGGAATTTTAACCGCATCTATCTGACTAGCAAGATAACCAAAAGCTAAACCGACTCCCAACATGCCAAACAAGATGACAATGATATAAAAAAAGTCGGTTAACAACTTAACTGTCCTCAAAAAGACTGATCCAAAATCAAGTAAGCCAAGCTTCTGACGATCTGCTTTTTTCTTATTTTTATTTTTCTTACTCATTCTAATACCTCGATAATATTATACCAAACTTTGATAAAGCTTGCATAGAGGCACCGCTTTTTGATATAATAGCCTGTAAACTACAATATCATTGAGGGAAAATCTAGCCCAGCTAGAAGACACAAATATCACCCTCAAAATTTTAAGTAAGGAGAAAGCTCGTGAACATATTCGAAGAACTCAAAGAACGTGGCTTAGTTTTTCAAACAACTGATGAAGAAGCCCTTGTCAAAGCATTAACAGAAGGGCAAGTATCCTATTATACTGGTTATGATCCTACAGCTGATAGTCTTCACCTTGGTCACTTGGTTGCCATTCTAACATCACGTCGCCTTCAAATGGCAGGACATAAACCATATGCTCTTGTTGGAGGAGCTACAGGACTTATCGGTGACCCATCATTTAAAGACGCTGAACGCAGTCTTCAAACAAAAGAAACTGTTGATGGATGGGTTGTTAAAATTCAAAATCAATTGTCACGTTTCCTTGATTTCGAAAATGGCGACAACAAAGCCGTTATGGTTAACAACTATGACTGGTTTGGTAACATTAGCTTCATCGACTTCCTACGTGATGTCGGTAAATACTTTACTGTCAATGCAATGATGAGTAAAGAATCAGTTAAAAAACGTATTGAAACAGGTATCTCATACACTGAGTTTGCCTACCAAATCATGCAAGGTTACGACTTCTACGAATTAAACGATAAATACAACGTTACTTTGCAAATTGGTGGTTCTGACCAATGGGGTAATATGACTGCTGGTACAGAACTTCTTCGTCGTAAAGCTGATAAAACTGGCCACGTGATGACAGTGCCACTTATCACTGATGCTACAGGTAAAAAATTCGGTAAATCTGAAGGAAATGCGGTTTGGCTTGATGCTGATAAAACATCTCCATACGAAATGTACCAATTCTGGCTCAACGTTATGGACGACGATGCTGTTCGCTTCTTGAAAATCTTCACATTCCTTTCACTAGATGAAATCGCTGAAATCGAAAAAGAATTTAACGCTGCACGTCACGAACGTTTGGCACAAAAAGTCCTAGCACGTGAAGTTGTCACACTTGTTCACGGTGAAGAAGCTTACAAAGAAGCTCTTAAAATCACTGAACAACTTTTCGCTGGAAACATCAAGAGCCTTTCAGCAAAAGAATTAAAACAAGGTCTAAACAACGTTCCTAACTATGCTGTTTCAGACGATGATAACCGCAACATCGTTGAAATGCTTGTTGCTGCTAAAATCTCACCATCAAAACGTCAAGCACGTGAAGACGTTCAAAATGGTGCTATCTACATCAACGGTGAACGTGTTCAAGATTTGGACTACACACTTTCTGATGACGATAAAATCGATAACGAACTTACTGTTATCCGCCGCGGTAAGAAAAAATACTTCGTATTGACTTACTAATTTTAAAATCATTAACAGATGCTCTAAGCATCTGTTTTTTTATGCCATCAAAAAAGAGAGGAACTTCCTCTCTTTTTTAACTATTACGACGACTTACCACATTAAACAAATTCACCAAAAGGAAAATTGCCACAAAGATAATTGTAATCGTTGCGCTTGCTGGTGTTTCCCAATAATACGATGTGATAATGCCAGTTACCATTCCAATAAAACCAACTAAAACACCAATGAAAATCACTGATCTAAAGTTTTTCCCAAGCCTCATAGCGATACTTGCTGGTAAAACCATAATCGTTGACACCAGAAGAGCTCCTGCTGCCGGAATCGTCAAAGCTATTGCAATCCCAGTCACAATATTGAACAACAATGACATCAAACGAACTGGCAAGCCATCAACAAAAGCTGTTTCCTCATCAAATGTTAGAACATACATCGGTCTGATAAATAATAAAGTCAAAATCAAAACAATAACTGCAATCACAAACAAAGCAATGACTTGACCCATGTTAATCGTCACAATCGAACCGAATAAATACTGTTCCAAATTCACACTACCAGCATTCTCTGACTTACTTGTCACAATCAAAGCAACCGCCAAACCAAGCGACATCAGAATTGCCGTAGAAATTTCAATATAGTGCTTATAAACCGTCTGCAAATATTCTAAAACAACAGCTGCAATCGTCACCACAATGACCGTTGACCAGGTTGTTGATTTTCCAAGTAAAATACCAAGAGCAACACCAGCCAAAGAAACATGGCTAAGTGTATCACTCATCAAACTTTGGTGACGTAAAATTAAGAAAATCCCCAAAATCGGAGCAAAAATACTAATCGCAACTACTGCCATAATGGCGCGTTGCATAAAATCATATGAAAAAATCTCAGTCAGCATTCTTAGCTCCTTTCTTTGTTAAAGCATGAAGATCGAAGCAATGCCAAGGTGTCTTTTGACTACGAACCAAGTGAATGTTACGATCAGCATAACGTTTCACCTCATCTGGATCATGCGTAATCATCAAAACGGATTTTCCATGCGTATGTGCACTGTGGTGCATCAATTCGTAAAATCTTTCAGTTGTTCCAGCATCCATACCAGTTGTTGGTTCATCTAAAATAAAAATATCAGGATCTGAAGCAAAAATACGCGCAATCACAATACGTTGTTTTTGACCTCCAGATAAGCTCCCAATGCGCTTATTACGATTTTCCCACATACCAACTGATTCTAGACTAACCTTAACGTGTTCTTCGTCATGCTTAGTCAAACGACGAAACCAACCATTTCGAGGATATCGACCAGAACGGACGAATTCATGAACCGTTGATGGAAAACCAGCATTAAAACTAGCAATCTGCTGTGGCAAATAGGCAATACGAAGTTTCTTGCCATCTTTATTTGTTTTAGAGATTGTCACTTGACCACTCTTTGGTGTCAAAATACCAAGCGTCGCCTTAACCAAAGTTGATTTTGCTGCACCATTTTCACCAGTTAAAGTAACAAACTCACCACTATCTAAATGGTAATTAATCCCTTCCAAGACAGGTTCACTGTCATATTGGAAAGATAAATCTTCTACTGTAATATATCTCATTTACACCCTTCTAGCTCATCTGAAAAAGCAGTCAAAAATCTTGAAATAACAGACTGTTCTTCATCTGAAAAATCATCAATCATTTTTTTATACACTGACAATGTCGCATGATGGTGGTGAGTATGTTCATCTGCGACAGGTTTAGCAAGCTCAGTCAATTCAAAATAAGTCACACGGGCATCATCCTTATTTTTCACAGGAGCAAGCATTCCCTCTTTGACCAAACACTTAATAGCTTTCGTAACAGCTGCTTGGCTAATATTCAAACGTTTTGCCAAGGCTGAATTAGTCAAGCGTTCTTGCGACAAAAGCATCAGAATATGTTCTTGTGTATTGGTTAATTCGACACCACTTTGACAAGCACCAAATAATAACTCGTGCTGATTTTCGGCTTTTAATAAAATTTCATTTACTAGACAATCAATTTGTTTTTCTAGCTGCATTATCAACACCCCTCTCACTTCATTAACCAGTTAATTATATCAAAAAGAAAAAAAAGAATCAATTACCTGATTCCCTTTCTTCACAATATCCGTACTTTGTAAACTTCTTTACAGAAGCCTCGCATACTATTAACCAAACGATCTGCTTTTTTCTCTGAGCGACACAAACCAAAAACCGTTGGACCACTTCCTGTCATTAAAGCAGCATCAGCCCCACACTTCATCATACGATCTTTTATTTTTTGGATAAATGGCTTGCGCTTAATCGTAATATCCTCTAAAGAATTCCCCATATGAGCAATAATCTGTTCATAATCATTAGCCAAAACAGCTTCCTTTAAAGAATCAATATCAACACGAGAAATTGTCTCACAATCAATCTCAGGAAAAACCGTGCGCGTTGAAACACCAAAATCAGGCTTAACCAAAACAACCCAAGCAGACAAAGATGTATTTAAACACTCAACAATTTCACCTTTACCAGAAATGCAGGCACAACCAGCTCCCAAACAATAAGGCACATCACTCCCCACTTGAAAGCCAATCTCAATCATTTCTTCTTTAGATAACTTAAGTTGCCATAACTTATTTAAAGCCCTGATAGTGGCAGCAGCATCAGTTGACCCGCCGCCCAAACCAGCACAGATAGGGATAGTTTTCTCCAGTTCAATCTTAACACCAGACTTGATGCCATATCTATCCTTAATGAGCTGAGCTGCCTTAAAAACATCATTTTTAGCATTTAAAGGCATCTTGTGATTATTAGACTCAACAATAATATCTGAACCAGAAATCTCAGATACTGTGATATAGTCATTCAAATCAACACTAACCATAACCATTGATAAATCATGATAACCATCAGGCCTTTTCCCAACAATATCCAAGCCTAAATTAATCTTAGCAGGTGCCTTTTCAATAATAACCATTAAACATTCCTTTTAAAATATTACATCTATTATAACAAATATTCTGAAAAGAACACACCATAATAGTCTCCTTCTATGAAAAACATCATATTTTCAGGAAAACTATTTTTAAAATACTATATTTTCAAATTG
>NZ_JAWVPQ010000003.1:0-160377 GCF_046592795.1 Streptococcus sp. TATVAM-FAB8 | reverse complement strand
AAGCAAGAAGATAACCTATTTAGTTTGATACCAATAATATATCTTTCTGGTGGTTTCATATTCCACTTAGTTTGGGAAACTAAGAGTCAGTATGTTTATCCATATGTCTATCTCATTATCCCCTTGGCAGCTGTTGGAATCAGCTATGTCGCGGAACGCTTGAAAATTATCAATTAAGTGTTTTAAAATGGTGAATTTACTCATTCACCATTTTTTTTATAAGTAGTTTGTGGTATACTAAAGTGAACACTAGCTTTTGAAAGGCTTATTATCTAATGAAAAAACTATCTATTGTTGTTCCTTGTTATAATGAACAAGAAACAATCTATCCATTTTTAGAAGAAACTCAAAAAATTGAAAGTAAAATGAAGGACCAATTGATTTTTGATTATATCTTTGTCAATGATGGTTCAAAAGACGAAACCTTAAAGGTTCTTCGAGATGTTGCTAGCCGTTTTGAAAATGTTCATTATTTGTCATTTTCACGTAATTTTGGTAAAGAGGCTGGTTTGTTAGCTGGACTTGAGGCTGCAGATGGTGATTTTATCACTGTTATGGACGCCGATTTACAAGATCCACCTGAGTTGTTGATTGAGATGTATCAAAAAATCAACGAAGGTTACGATGTTGTGGGAACTCGTCGTGCTGATCGAAAGGGAGAACCAGTTATCCGTTCTTTCTTTTCAAAGATGTTTTACAAAATTATCAATGCTGTTTCTGATACAGAGATGGTTGATGGTGCGCGTGATTTCCGTTTGATGACTCGCCAAGTTGTAGACAGTATTTTAGAACTTGGTGAAGTTAATCGTTTCTCAAAAGGAATTTTCTCTTGGGTTGGATTTAATGTAACGTATATTGCTTATGAAAATCGCGAGCGCGTGGCTGGTGAAACATCATGGAGTTTTTGGAGCTTATTCAAATACTCTATGGAAGGATTTATTAATTTTTCTGAAGCGCCATTGAATCTTTCACTGTGGGCTGGATCAGTTTCATTTTTGGCTTCTATTCTTGGAATTCTATTTATCATTATTCGTAAACTTACAGTTGGTGGTAGTGTTTCAGGTTGGGCAAGTTTAGTTTGTATCATTTTGTTTATTGGTGGTATTCAGTTGCTTGCTTTAGGGATTATCGGAAAATACATTTCTAAGATATTCCTTGAAACTAAAAAACGACCAGTTTATATTGTCAAAGAAAAAGGATAAAATTTAATATTTTATAAAGTTTTTTAGCTGTTTTTCCGAATTAATATAGTGTACAACATTATATTATAAAGGAGAACAGCTTTTTGAATAAAATCAAATCAGCTTTATTGTCAACAGCTGTGCTTAGCATGGCATTTCTTACTAACTCTGCTATGGCGGATCAACAATCTGATGCCTTAGTGACTAAAACACCATTTGATGAGGTTAGCAAATCTTTTGAAGTTGTGTCACAGAAGACTAAAGATTGTAAGGATATTACTCGAATTGATGTTGCTGTCTGGTCAGAGGAAGATGGTCAAGATGATCTTAAATGGTACAATACAACTGATGTTATTAATGGTCAAGCAAAAGTTAAGGTAAATCTAGCAGATTATGGAAATAGGGCAGGCTCTTATATTACTCATGTTTACACAACTTATTCTGATGGCCGAGTATCGGGTGCTGCCTTAGAAAGCCTTAAGATTAGTCCTAAAGCACCTCAAGTAAGTGTTAAAAATGGTGCGCTTCAGCTTTCAACAGACATTAATGCACCATCTAATGGGACAATTAAATATGCCGTCTGGTCAGAAGAAAATGACCAAGATGATTTAAGATGGTATGATGATTCTGGGAAAGAAATAACAAGAGTCGATTTAAATAATCATAAAGGTTATGGAAGATACTTTGTTCATACCTATTTAGCACAAGATGGAAAAATGACTACGATTAATGGTCAGGAAATTATTATTAACAAACAAGAGATATCGTATCAAATTGTTCAAACTTCAGATAAAACCTATGATGTTTTGATTAATGATGTTCCGGAATATATTACTTCAATTACAGTTCCAGTTTGGTCAACGGTGAATAATCAAGATGATTTAAAATGGTATAAGGCAACCAAAGTTGGTGATAACTCATATAAGGCAACAATTCAGTTGTCTAATCATGGATTTGACATAGGAACATACGGTGTGCATATCTATGGCGACAACTCTATTACTAATAGTTTTGAAGCCCTAAGTGGAACACCAGGATTTCACGTAGATCAAATTAGTGGTTTAGAAAATCCAGATGTTAGCATTAGTAATGTAAATACAGCAAATGGTTCATTTAAAGTAAATGTTACGGAAAAAGCTATGTCTAAAAGGGTTTCGAAACTTAAGGTTCAAGTTACCTCTAAATCGAACCCTCAAAAAACAAAAACTTATGAAGCAGGTACAAGTAGTTATGGAAAAATTAGTCAAACTATTGACTTGAAATCGATTAATAATCAAGCAGATACTTTTTCTGTAGTTGCGACTGTTATTTATTCAGATAATTCAACAGCAACATTTAATCTTTCTGATCAAAACTATAAACCAAACGCTACACCATCTCCTCGTATCACAACATATATCAACGAAACTAATACCTATCCAATTGGGCAATGTACATGGGCAGTCAAGTCTTTGGCGCCATGGATTCCAAACTGGCTTGGAAATGCTGGGGGCTGGGCAGTTAATGCGCGTGCCAAAGGTTTCAGAGTTGGAACAACACCAAGAGTAGGTTCAATCGTTGTTTGGCCACATGATGGTAATGGTTACGGACACGTTGCTTATGTAACAGATGTGTCAAGTAACACCCGTATCCAAGTTAAAGAATCTAACTACGCTGGTAAACAATACATCGGTAATTTCCGTGGATGGTTTAACCCACTCGATTCATTCTGGGGTGGTGATGTTTCTTACATTTATCCAGATTAATATTTTAGGCAGTGATTTTGAAATCGCTGCCTTCTTTTGTTTAGCGAAAGCATATGTGCTTGAAGGGCTTACAAAATCATGATAAAATGGATATGAGTAAAGAATAGAAAGAGGGGGATTGATTTGAAAAAGAATATCCTTCGAAGCTGCCTAGTATCTCCGATTATTATAGGAGCTTTTTTAAGTTCGGGGCAAGTTTTCGCTGACGAAAACACAACCATCCAATCAACGACAGTAACTGAGAATGTTCAATCATCGGTAGAGCAGTCTAGTTCACTTCAATTAAATAGTGATAGTGTTATCTCTGATGATAATGAAACAAACAACTCATTATCATCATCTGAAGTTCAAAATGAATCACAAAATTTAACCGATGCTGATAAGCAAGATTCAGCAATTGCTGATGGTCAAGAAGCTGAAAAAAATGCCGATGACCAAACCAGTCTGATTAATCCTTCAATTTCTGAAGATAATAAGGAATCAGCAGGCAATTCTGAAGAGAATAACGTTGATAATTCAGCGGTACAAGAGTCACAATCATCTGATGATACAACAGATCATGTTTCTAGTAAGACTTCGTTGTCAAATCTTGCTGAGTCAAAGGTCTCAACATCAGCTGTCCAAGCTGCTAGTCAAAAGGTAATTAATCAATTAGCTGCTTCTAAAGCTGTTGTAAAAGAAGTAACCAGTGCGACCTTAACGAACAAAGGTTTTGATATTCAGTACAACCAGGCCATTCCAGCAGGTGCCAAAATCATGTTTGCCGTTTGGTCTGAGGTCAATGGTCAAGATGATCTTATTTGGTACACAGCTGATAGCAATGGCCATGTCGTAGCCAAGTACACTGGTTCATACGGAAAATACAATATCCATACTTACCAAAATCTCAATGGTCAAATGATTGGTTTAAATGGTCGCACCATTGATGTGCCAAAACCAAGTGCCAAGGTGACAATTACAAAGGTTAGTGGTACAACTTACAAAGTGATTGTCAGTGATATTCCAGCTTACATCACTAGTATTCAACTACCAACTTGGACAGAAAAAGGTGGTCAGGATGATATTCAGTGGTATAGTACTACTCAAAATGCTGACGGCACTTTTACAAGAACCTTTAGTATCGCTGAGCACAACCTAGAAAGTGGTAAATATAATGTCCATGTTTATGGGACAAGTGCAGTTACGAATTCGCTAACAGGTCTTACTGGTACAAGCTTCCAAGGAGATTATCAGTTTGGTGATGTTAAAGTTCAACCAACTTTGACATCAAATGGTATCCAAATTAGCATGCCAAGTGATGTTAGCTCAGATATGACCGTTTACCATGCTGTTTGGTCAGCCAAAAATGACCAAGACGATTTGATTTGGTACAAAGTTCCAGCTAATGGTCAACTGACAGCTAAGTACACTGGTGATTATGGCACTTATCTTATCCATACTTACGCTGTGATTAAAGGTCAGATGACATGTATCAGTGCGACAAGTATTGATGTTCCAAAACCAAGTGCTAAAGCAAAAATTACTAAAGAAAGTCCAACAACCTATAAAGTCACAATTACTGATGTTCCGGTTTACATTGATAGTATTCAAGTACCAACGTGGACTGAAAAGAATGGTCAAGATGACATTCAATGGTATAAGGCTACTAAAGCTGCTGATGGCTCATACTATGTTATTTTTAGTGAAGCAACTCATAACCTTGAAGATGGCACTTACAATGTTCACGTTTATGGAAATAGCCGTGTCACAAATAGTCAAACAGCTTTGCTTGGAACACGTTTTGAATCTGATTACCAATTTGGTGATGTTAAGGTTCAAGCAAGTTTAGGTCAGAATGGTATTAACATCAGCATGCCGAGCGATGTTAGCTCAAATTTAAAAGTTATGCATGCGGTATGGTCGGCTAAGAATGATCAAGACGATCTTATCTGGTATCAAGTTCCAGCGAATGGTCAATTAACAGCAAATTATACTGGCGATTATGGAACATATCTTATCCATACCTACGCTGTTATCAATGGTCAAATGACATGTATCAGTGCAACAAGCATTAATGTGCCGAAACCAGAGATTAAAGCGACAGTTACAAAAGAAAGCGACGTTAAAGTTAAGGTGACTGTTTCAAATGTTCCAGTGTATGTAACTGGTATTACAATTCCAGTTTGGACAAGTTTGAACGGTCAAGATGATATTAATTGGTATCAGGCTACTAAACAATCTGATGGGACTTATATCTTAACCTTCTCGCCTAAAGAACATAACTTTGAATCTGGCCATTACAATATTCATATCTATGGTCAAAGCCAAGTTAGTCATTCATTAGAAGCTTTATCATCGACAAACGGTGTTGATTTATCAACAGATAAGTATGTTGTTGATCCAGCGGTGTCAGTTCAAAATCATGATGCAAATAGTGGGACTTTAAAAGTTCGAATTGCTGAATCTGAATACACTAAGAAGATTAAATCAGTCAGTGTTGCTGTCTGGTCGGAAAGTAATCAATCCAACCTTCACTGGTACACAACTTCTGATGTGTATGATGGTGTAGTGACTGTCATGGTTAATGAGAAAAATCATGGCTACATCAAAGGTAACTATACTGTTCACGTTTATGTTGATTTCACAGACAATACAACCTCAGGATTTAACTTAGGGCAATATGCTTTGAATGCTGATGAGCCTGCACAACACGCGCCGTCTTATTTCATTGATATTAGTAGCCATAATGGTGTCATTTCTGTTAGTGACTATCAACGTTTGAAGAGTCAAGGAATTACGGGTGTTGTTGTTAAGTTAACAGAAGGAACTTCTTACACAAATCCTTATGCTAGAGCACAAATTGCTAATGCGCAAGCAGCTGGTTTAAGAGTATCAGCTTATCATTATTCTCATTATGAAACAGCAGCAGAAGCAAGAGCAGAAGCACAATATTTTGTTCGTGTAGCGCAATCAATGGGACTTTCAGGCTCAACGACAATGGTCAATGATATGGAAGAACGTAGCATGCTAAACGGTGACCTTAATGCTAATACCCAAGCGTGGAAAGATGAAATGAATCGTCTTGGCTACAGTAACAATGTTTACTACACGATGGCAAGTTGGTTGGACACTAAAGGTGGAAAATTAAATACAGCTAAATTTGGTTTATCAAATCTATGGGTAGCGCATTACTTGTATGCATATACTTACTTAGATCAAGAATCAGCTAAATCTTTGTCATATTATTCAAATACAGCCGCTTGGCAGTATACGAGTGTTTCACCAAAACTCTCACATGCACTTGATGAAAGTATTGATTACACAGGACGATTTACTTGGTAAAAGGAGGAATAGCGATGAAAAAGAGTTTAAAACTTGTTCTGGCTTTAGTCTTGTCACTTTGCATGGTGACAGCTTGTACAAGTCATACCAATAATCATAGCAAACAATCTTCAACAGCAACGAAAACAAGTACTAAAGTAACATCTTCAAGTTCAAGTAAAAGTAGTGCTTCGTCATCGTCAGTTTCTTTAGAAAATCAGCCTTCATCGACTGAAGCTTCATCAACACAAGTTGAACAAGAGATTGCTCCCATTTATACAGGTGCTATTTTAAAAGCAGACTATGCTACGATGGCAGGAAATTGGCAAAATGCATCTGGAAATGTTTTAACCTTTAATAACACTGGATTAGCTACCGAAGGAATGACCCCTAATATTTTAGATATCGATCAAAATGGTATTCTACTACTAGATGTTCAGACTGGTGCAAGATCAAATGTTACGTTGTATATTGTCCCAGCTAATACGGCTTTTTCATCAGATTATTTGAATGGTCAATCTGATCCAACAGATGTTTCAAAGGATCGTGTGATTTCGTCAGCTGATATAAATTCAGGCGATTTAGCTAACAAGGCATACTATCACGTTTCGCAATAAATCTGTTAATTTTTGAGTGAAGCTGACCTAAAAAACAACCCTTGGGGTTGTTTTTTTTAACCGATTATGTGATATAATAGTTAACGAGAAAAATAGAGGTGAAAGATGTCTTACGAAAACTTATTAAATCGTTTTTTGACCTACGTTAAGATTAATACACGTAGTAATCCAGATAGTACAACAACACCATCGACTCAAACTCAAGTCGATTTTGCTTTGAATGTTTTGAAACCTGAGATGGAGTCTGTTGGTTTGCAAGACGTGCATTATCTAACAAATGGTTACCTTGTTGGTACATTACCAGCTAACGATTCAACTAAAACACGTAAAATCGGTTTTATTGCTCATATGGATACAGCCGATTTTAATGCAGAAGGAATCAGTCCACAAATTATCGAAAATTATGCTGGCGGTTCTATTGAACTTGGTCAATCTGGCTATGCACTTTCACCAGAAGAGTTTCCAAATTTGAACAATTACCTTGGACAAACTTTGGTAACAACCGATGGTACAACTCTTCTTGGTTCAGATGATAAATCTGGAATTGCTGAAATCATGACAGCGATTGAATACTTGGTTGCTCATCCTGAAATTAAACACGGTGAAATTCGTGTCGGCTTTGGACCAGATGAGGAAATTGGTGTTGGAGCTAATAAATTTGACGTTGATGATTTCAATGTTGATTTTGCTTACACTGTTGATGGTGGTCCACTTGGCGAACTTCAATACGAAACATTTAGCGCTGCAAGTTTAGAGATTGATTTCATGGGACGTAATGTTCACCCTGGTACTGCTAAAAATCAAATGATTAATGCTTTGCAATTAGCTATTGATTTCCACAATCAATTACCAGAAGCTGATCGCCCAGAAAAAACAGAAGGCTATGAAGGATTCTTCCATTTACATGGTATGGAAGGCGCTGTTGAAAAAGCACATAGTTCATATATTATCCGTGATTTTGAAGACGAATCATTTGAAAATCGTAAAAAATTAGTTCAAGAAATCGCTGATAAGATGAACGCTGAACTTGGTAAAGACTGTGTTCTTATCACAGTGAACGACCAATATTACAACATGAAGAAAGTCATTGAAAAAGATATGACTCCAGTTGAATTGGCCAAAGAAGTCATGGAAGATTTAGACATTAAACCGGTTATTGAACCAATTCGCGGTGGAACAGATGGTTCTAAGATTTCATTTATGGGCATTCCAACACCAAACTTATTTGCTGGTGGGGAAAACATGCACGGTCGCTTTGAATTTGTCAGTCTTCAAACAATGGAAAAAGCAGTGGATGTTATTATTGGAATCGTTCAAAAATAATTAAGCTTTATCTAAGCCTTATTTGTTAGAATTAGCTAAATGGAGGACCGCAATGATTAAAATCTTTGGAAAGATTCGATACCATTGGCAACCAGAATTATCTTGGTCGATTATTTATTGGTCAATTGCAATGGTTCCAATGTTTATCGGTTTGTCATTATTATTCGAGCGGACAAAAATACCGAGTCAATTCTTTGTTTTATTTGCTGCCTTTATTGTTTTGGTAGGGTTAGGATTCCATCGTTATTTCGTTATTGAAGAAGATGGTAAACTGCGTATTGTATCACTTAACCCATTTAAAAAATCAAGGGTTGCGATTGCACAGATTGAAAAAATTGAAGTCAATAGATCTGGTTTAGTTTTAAAAATTAAAAATCAAACAGATAGGATTTTTTACATGCGCAAATGGCCTAAGAAGTATTTCTTAGATGCTCTAGCTGTTCATCCTGATTTTCGAGGTACAGTTGAATTGACGGATAATTTTATCAAACTTGATTATTTTGAAGCTTATAAGTCTAACAAAAAAGCTCCTACTAAATTGTAAGAGCTTTGGTTGGACAAGATTTGACAGCAAGAAGGGTGTCTTTGTCTGAGTCTGGAACTGTTTGTTCTAATAAATCAGAATCAGCAAATTTTACAATGCCATCGTCATGGTAATCGAATCGATTAGAGTATGTTTGGCAGAGGCCACAGGCAATACATTTTTCAGGAATTATTGATACTTTCATATTATTATTGTAATATGAATTGATATATTTAACAAGGGGACATTATGGCAAAACAACCATGGGAAGAAAAAGTAGTCGATGACAACGAAATCAGAATTAGCCGTAAAACAAAAGGTTCAGTTATCAGCACACCTTTGTTGACAGCTTTATTGAGTGTTTTCTTTGTTATTGTTGTTGCGATTTTGTTTGTTGTTTTTTACACTTCAAATCGTGGTGGTGATAAAGCGTCAGAAACATCTAATTTTTATGGCGCTTCATCTAGTGTTGTCTCTTCATCTGAAGCGACAAGTTCAGAAAGCTCACAAGAATCAACGGAAGCTTCGTCTACAGATGCTAGTTCAAGTGACACAACTGAATCATCAAGTGAAGGTAATGGGGATACCATTACAGTTATGTCTGGTGAAGGTGCGGCATCAATTGCTGCACGTGCAGGAATTTCAGTTGACAAACTCTATGAACTTAATCCTGACCACATGACTTCAGGATACTGGTATGCAAATCCTGGAGATGAAGTACACATTAATTAGGAAGAAAAGGAATCATGAAATCAATTAGAATTGCGATTGATGGTCCTGCTTCAAGTGGTAAGAGTACAGTAGCCAAGATTATTGCTAAAAATCTTGGCTATACTTATCTTGATACTGGAGCAATGTACCGTTCAGCAACTTACTTAGCGTTACAAAATAATTTAACAGAAGATAATGTAGAGGAAATTTTGAAAGCATTGGCCAATAACCCAGTGTCATTTGGTCGAGCAGAAGATGGCAGCCAGACTGTTTTTGTTGGCGACAAAGATGTTACCCTTGCCATTCGTCAAAATGACGTGACAAATAACGTGTCATGGGTAGCCGCTATTCCAGAAGTTCGCGAAGAGCTTGTTGAGCAACAACGTCGTATTGCTAAAAATGGTGCCATCATTATGGATGGTCGTGATATTGGTACGGTTGTTTTACCTGATGCTGAACTTAAAATCTTTTTGATTGCTTCTGTTGAAGAACGTGCAGAACGTCGATTCAAAGAAAATCAAGAAAAAGGAATTGAAACAGATTTTGAAACGCTTAAACGTGAAATTGCAGAGCGTGATTACAAAGATAGTCACCGTAAGGTTTCACCATTAAAAGCAGCAGAAGATGCCATCACGTTTGATACAACAGGTGTTGATATTGACGGTGTTGTGAAATTTATTCAAGAAAAAGCGGAAAAAATCATTGACATGGACTAGTCTCTATGATAGAATATAATCAATGAGAAAAGCAGAAGTGAGAACTTCTCGCCTTGCGACTACGGTTGTCTGGCCCAACATGTCAAAGATTCCGAATGGAATATTACGTGTGTGCGGGCTTGATTTATCAAGTCCGTTTCGTTTTTCTCTAAAAAAATAAAGAGGTGAAGATCATAGCTAAGAAAGATCTATTCATTAACGATGAAATCCGCGTTCGCGAAGTTCGTCTCGTTGGTCTTGATGGTGAACAACTAGGAATTAAACCATTGTCAGAAGCACAAGCTATTGCTGATGATGCTAATGTTGACTTGGTTCTAATTCAGCCACAAGCTACGCCACCTGTTGCTAAAATTATGGACTACGGAAAGTTCAAATTTGAGTATCAAAAGAAACGTAAGGAACAACGTAAAAAACAAAGCGTTGTGACTGTTAAAGAAGTTCGTCTTAGCCCAGTTATCGATAAAGGTGACTTCGAGACTAAACTTCGTAACGGCCGTAAATTCCTTGAAAAAGGAAACAAAGTGAAAGTCTCAATTCGCTTTAGAGGTCGTATGATTACTCACAAAGAAATTGGAGCAAAGGTATTGGCGGAATTTGCAGAAAGAACGCAAGATATTGCTATTATTGAGCAAAGAGCTAAAATGGATGGACGTCAAATGTTCATGCAACTTGCTCCAATTCCAGACAAGAAATAATTGTCAATTTTAAACTATTTTAAGAGGAGAATTCTAAAATGCCAAAACAAAAAACTCACCGCGCATCAGCTAAACGTTTCAAACGTACAGGTTCTGGTGGATTGAAACGCTTCCGCGCATTTACTTCACACCGTTTCCACGGTAAAACTAAAAAACAACGTCGTCATCTTCGTAAAGCAGCTATGGTGCACTCAGGAGATTTCAAACGTATTAAAGCAATGCTTTCAGGTCTTAAATAAGACTAAAGCAATTACTCGATATTATTAAGAATTATTTGGAGGAGAATATAAATGGCTCGTGTTAAAGGTGGCGTTGTATCACGCAAACGTCGTAAACGTGTATTGAAACTTGCTAAAGGTTACTATGGTGCAAAACATATCTTGTTCCGTACTGCAAAAGAACAAGTAATGAACTCTTACTACTATGCATACCGTGACCGTCGTCAGAAAAAACGTGATTTCCGTAAACTTTGGATCACTCGTATCAATGCGGCAGCTCGTATGAACGGTTTGTCATACTCACAATTGATGCACGGTTTGAAATTGGCTGAAATCGAAGTTAACCGTAAAATGCTTGCTGATTTAGCAGTTAACGATGCAGCAGCTTTCACAGCTCTTGCAGATGCAGCTAAAGCTAAACTTGGTAAATAAGAATTAAAAAAGGCTAACCTTTGGTTAGTCTTTTTTTGTCTTTATGGTTTTATATCAATAATTTATAGATTTAGTATAAAATTTGATTAGTGCTGAAATTAGAGCGATAGGAGAAGCAAAATGGCTACCCTAAGAGTTAGTTGTACAATGAAAAAGTATTGTTCTTTATTCACCGTGCTTTCGATGAATATTTACCAAACTTAGAAATGAAGGTATCAAAAAAAGTCTTGCTAAACCTAGCAAGACTTTTTAATTATGAGTACTTATTCAGAGCTTGAGCTATTTGAACTTTCGTGAAGTTGCATGTAGCTTGGTGCTTTGAAGAGATCGACTGTTGATTCGTCGCCATTTTCGCTATATAGACTAGTTGACTCGTCACCGCGTTTTTTCTCGATTGATTTAAGTGTTTTAAGAGAATGTGTATAAGAAATTGAAGAACTATCGACTTCTTTTAGACCATTCTTATCAAATCGAAGTAGGTCACCAGTTTGAACTTCGTCGCTGACAGAAAGTTGTTTAGCAACAGTATCGCGAATAGCTTTAGTTGCTGCTTGAGTGTTTTCGTCAGGGTTTGTAATTTCTTGACCAGAGTCAGTGTAGTAGAGGCGACCGCTATAACTTGTATAAGTTGGTGTCACATAATCGCCTGATGTTCTAAAGGCTACGATTTGTTTATTATCGCTAGAAAGCAAGTCTTGTCCGAGTTGAACGTAGTTGCTTGTATCGATACCTAGCAAGTGTAGAAGCGTTGGTAAGTTGTCAACTTCACCACCAAAGGTGTTGCTGATGTGTCCTTCGGTAAATCCTGGAATATGAATCATGTAAGGAACACGTTGTAACATGGCGTTATCATAACCAGTCCATGTTTCAGAATCTTTTCCAAGAAGTGGCGCTAAGTCGGTATTTCTTGAATTTGAGATACCATAATGGTCACCATAGAGGACAATAATTGAATTATCATATAAACCAGATTCTTTCAAATAATCAAAGAAAGCTTTGACGGCAGAATCTAAGTAGTTAGCAGTTGCGAAGTAACCGTTGATTGTTTCATCATCGGTTTTAGCTAATGGGAAACCTTCTTCATCAGAATTACCAGCTAAACTTGTGTATGGGTAGTGGTTACTTACAGTAATAAACTTAGTATAGAAAGGTTGTTGCATGTGCTCAAGGTATTTAATTGAGTCAGCAAACATGTATTTATCATTCAATCCATATTGGAATGAGTTTTCACTGTTTTGTTTTGTGAAATATGATGAATCAAAGAAGTAGTTGTAACCCCATTGTTTATAGGCATTATTACGGTTCCAGAAGGTACCGACATTACCGTGGAAAACGGCGCTTGTGTAATCACCAGTTTGTCCGAGAATTGATGGGGCAGCGTAAGCAGTATTTGTTCCACCGTAATTAACAAGGTATGAACCACTGCTAAGACCAAATAATGACGTTTCCATCAAGGTTTCAGCATCAGATGTTTTACCTGCTTTAACTTGGTGGAAGAAGTTTGAGAAAGCTAGTGTTGAATTTGAGTGATATAGCGAGTTTAAGAACGGAGTGACTTCATATGATTTTCCGTCAACTTGCAAATGGTAATCAATCAAAAATTGTTGGAAACTTTCTAAGTGAATAACAATGACGTTTCGTCCTTTAGCAATACCAAAATATTTTGAATTTGGTGCTGCGTAATGCTCTGACACATATTCTTTAGCTTCTTTTAAATCAGAAGCAGTGGCTTCGCTACGAACTTTTTCTGTTTGATAGGTTTGGTTAGCACTATAGGCTGTAAATGATGGCAAACCAAGCGCTCGAACTACATAAACATTTGAAAAACCACGAGTTAACAATTCAGGTCGATCAATTTCGGCCATGAAAAGGTTAATTGAAAAGAATAGAGTTGATAAGGCCGTAATAGCAAAGCTTGCACGCTTGTTAAATGGACGATTATCAACTTTTATTTTCTTAGTAGCAAATAGTGCAAGTAGAACGATATAATCAATAATGTAAATAATATCCCAAACACGCAGTAAGTTAAGGGCTGAGTCACCAAGACCAGCAGAAACTTTACTACTTGCTAGCATAGCACTTACAGTAATGAAGTCCGAAAATTCACGGAAATAAATCGAGTTAGAAATAAGAAGAATATTTAATATTGTGTAAATAATCCAACTAACGATATAAAAAACACGTGTTCTCTTAATATAGAGGCTTAACCCGAGTAGAAGCAATCCGAGAGGAATAGGATTGATAATTGATAATAAAAGTTGATACGGATTCTCTAGTCCAAGACTAAAGTCAACGTGATAAGCCCACATAGTTTTTAGCCAATACAAGACTAAAAGTGTCAAAATAAATCCCAAACGTGTATTAACCACGTGAGAGATAATTTGTTTCATTTTTTTCACTGTAGGAACTTCCTTTATTCTTTTTTTCCTAAAGATAAAATCTCAGTTTCCATTATATCATAAAGATTAAATTTTTAGTACAAAGAACCGTAGTGCATATTGAAGGTGTTTTAAAGGAAGTAAAAGAAGTTTGTGGTGATAAAAAAGTCAGCATTTGAAGACAAGATTTCAGATAGTGACTGTTATTTTTAGTGTATTAGATGCAAAAATAACTCTGTTATCTAGTTTACTTCTCTAATCTTTAATAGAATCCCCTTGTTTAGGCGTAAAAAGTTGCTTCTTATGCCTGTGAAATATAAAATTTAGTGGGAAAAATTCTGAATTTTTGATATAATAGGCTTCATGAACAAACTATACGTGGATTCTTTCGTTGAAAAGAAAATTAAGCGTGGTATTCAACTTTTGGATGGAAAAGATTTTCATCAACTTGATTTAGATAATCAGTTAGTTGCTCTTTACAATCACTCACGTCAGTTTTTAGGAACAGCTTACCTATCTCGTCAAAATAAAGGGATTGGTTGGTTCTTAGGAAATGGCAAGGTTGATTTGACAGAGTCTTATTTTGAAAGCTTGTTTAGTAAGGCTAAGCAGAAGCGTCAACACTTTGAAAACTCTGATTTGACAACAGCTTATCGATTGTTTAATCAAGATGGCGATAATTTCGGTGGTGTGACGATAGATCGTTATGCTGATTTTGTTGTATTTTCTTGGTACAACACTTTTGTTTATCAGTATCGTGATATCATTGTTAAAGCCTTTCAAAAAGTTTATCCTGCGGTTAAAGGCGGATATGAAAAAATTCGCTTTAAAGGACTTGATTATGAGTCAGCTCACATTTATGGTCAAGAAGCACCTGAAACCTTTGCCATTTTGGAAAATGGTGTCAAATACAGTGTTTTCATGAATGATGGTCTGATGACAGGTATCTTTTTAGATCAACATGAAGTCCGTGATGCTTTAATTAATGAACTAGGTCTTGGAAAACGTGTTCTAAATATGTTTTCTTACACAGCAGCTTTCTCAGTTGCAGCAGCTATGGGTGGTGCGATTGAAACAACTTCTGTAGACTTAGCTAAACGTTCTCGTGAACTGTCTCAAGCGCATTTTGAAGCCAATGGCCTTGATGTGACAAATCATCATTTTGTGGTCATGGACGTTTTTGAATATTTCAAATACGCTAAACGTAAAAACTTGACTTTTGATTTGATTGTTATCGATCCACCAAGTTTTGCTCGTAACAAAAAACAAACATTTTCAGTTGCTAAAGACTATCACCGTTTAATTAGCCAAGCACTAGAAGTCTTGTCAGATGATGGAATAATCATTGCTTCTACAAATGCAGCTAATTTGACTGTGGCACAGTTTAAGAAACAATTGGAAAAAGGATTTGCTTCTGTTAAGCATGAATATATTCGTTTGCAACAATTGCCAAGTGATTTCACTATTAACAAGGCAGATATGAGCAGTAATTATTTGAAAGTATTTACAATAAAGGTTGAGAAATGAAAATAGTAGTACCTATTATGCCGAAAGATTTAGAAGAGGCGCAGTCGATTGATATTTCGAGATTCGAAGATGTAGATATCATTGAATGGCGAGCTGATTACTTAGCCAAAGAAGATATCATGACTGTTGCGCCAGCTATCTTTGAAAAATTTTCCGGCAGAGAGATTATTTTTACCATTCGCACAGATAAAGAAGGTGGTAATCTTAACTTATCTGATGACGAATATGTTGAGCTTTTGAAAAATATCAATGCTATTTACCACCCAGACTATATTGATTTTGAATATTTTTCACATAAAGAAGCCTTTCAACAAATGTTAGAGTTTCCAAATCTAGTTTTGTCTTATCATAATTTTGAAGAGACTCCTGAAAACTTGATGGAATCATTTTCTGAATTAACAGCCCTAGCTCCTCGTGTAGTTAAGGTTGCTGTTATGCCCCAAAGTGAACAAGATGTTATTGACTTGATGAACTACACTCGTGGATTTAAAACACTAAATCCTGAACAAGAGTATGCGACTATGTCAATGGGCAAACTTGGACGTGTTTCACGTTTTGCTGTTGATGTATTCGGCTCATCATGGTCATTTGCAAGCCTAGACCAAGCAAGTGCACCTGGACAGGTTGCTCTTGCTGATATGAAACGTATTAGGGAGGTACTTGATGCAGATTGATGGATACACTCGCTTAGCCGCTGTCGTGGCAACACCGATTAAACACTCTATTTCACCATTTATTCACAATTACGCTTTTGATAAAACAGGTGTAAATGGTGTTTATGTTGCCTGGGATATTCCTGAGGAAGACCTAGCGGTTACTTTGGAAAATGTTAAACGTTATGACATGTTTGGTGTGAATATTTCAATGCCATACAAACAAAAAGTTATGCCTTATATGGATGAGTTGACAGACTCTGCTGCATTGATTGGCGCGGTTAATACTGTTATTAATCGTGACGGCAAGTTGGTTGGCCACAATACTGATGGTATTGGTTTCTTTAGAAGCCTTGCAACTTTTGCTGATTTTGATGTTAAAGGCAAGACAATGACTATTCTTGGTGGTGGTGGAGCTGCGACAGCTCTTATTGCTCAAGCTGCTCTTAATGGAGCAGGTCATATTAACATTTTCAATCAGACACAGTTCTTGGATGCGACACGTCAAAAAGCACAGGAACTTTCTGATAAAACTGGTGTATCTATTACTGTTTATCCAGTCGAAGATTTGAAGACAATTCAAGAAAAAGTGTTAGAATCACAACTTTTTGTCAATGCGACAAGTGTTGGAATGGATGGTAAATCAATGATTATCACAGAAGACTTTGAGTTTCCTGAAGGTCTTTTGGTGGCTGATACAATTTATCAACCATTTGAAACACCATTCTTGAAATTAGCTCGAAGCAAAGGTCTCAAAGCGCTTAATGGCTTGGGTATGTTGTTATTCCAAGCAGCAGAAGCTTTTGAAATCTGGACTGGTGAGACTATGCCAACGGCTGAGATTTGGTCAGCTTTGGAAGAAAAGTACAATACAAAATAGGATAAAAATAGGTGACGCTAATGAAATTGAATGTTAATCTCCCACAAACACCTTATGATATTGTGATTGAAAAAGGTGTCTTAGCTAAAGCCGGTGATTGGGTAAAATCACTTTGGCAACCTCAAAAAATCGCCCTTATTACAGATAACCATGTTGGAAGTTTGTATGCTGAAAAAGTTAAGCTTAGCATTGAGAATGCTGGCTTTGAAGTGATTGTTTTTGATTTTCTAGAAGGTGAAGCATCAAAAAATCTTCAAACAGTCAATAAAGCATATGAATTTTTGGTTAAAAATGGTATGACACGTAGCGATGGAATCGTTGCGCTTGGCGGAGGTGTCGTTGGAGATTTAGCTGGTTTCGTAGCGTCTACTTATATGCGCGGAATTCATTTCTTGCAAATTCCGACGAGTCTAACGGCTCAAGTGGATTCATCAATTGGTGGTAAAACAGGTGTTAATACACCATTTGCTAAAAATATGGTTGGAACATTTACGCAACCAGATGGTGTTTTAATCGATCCTGAAACCCTTCAAACGCTTGGAAAACGAGAACTCATTGAAGGTATGGGGGAAGTTATCAAGTATGGTTTGATTGAAGACGTTGAACTTTGGGACGAACTTTCTGCTATGGATGGTTCGCCTGAAAGTATTTTAAAACATGCAGAAAGCATTATTTATCGCTCATGTAATGTAAAACGTAAAGTTGTTGTAGAAGATGAACTTGATAATGGTGTTCGTCTTTATCTTAACTTTGGTCACACCATTGGTCATGCCGTTGAAGCAACTGCAGGCTATGGTAAAGTGATGCATGGTGAAGCTGTTGCCATTGGTATGGTACAAATTTCTCGTGTTGCCGAAGCAAAAGGATTAATGCCTAAAGGTATCACTAAAGAGATTTTTGAAATGTGCCAAAAATTTGGTTTGCCAACAGACTATCAACCATGGGATGTTGAAGTACTTTATGGTGCTTTAGTACATGATAAGAAAGCTCGCGGTAAAATGATTAAGACCGTCATCGTACCAGAGCTTGGTAGTGCAGCGATTAATCAGATCCCCCTTGAAGAGATGAAAGAGTATTTGGAGAAGTAATATGAGATATTTGACAGCTGGTGAATCTCACGGACCGCGTTTAACTGCAATTATTGAAGGAGTTCCTGCAGGACTTCCTTTAACTGCTGACGACATTAATGTTGATTTAAAACGTCGCCAAGGCGGCTATGGCCGCGGCGGACGTATGAAAATTGAGTCAGATAAAGTTGAAATCACATCTGGTGTACGTCACGGTAAGACGACTGGTGCTCCAATTACCCTCAACGTTATTAATAAAGACCATCAAAAATGGTTAGATATTATGGCTGTTGAAGATATTGATGATGCCTTAAAAACAAAACGTAAAATTACTCATCCACGACCAGGTCATGCGGACCTTGTTGGTGGTATGAAATATCGATTTGAGGATTTGCGTAATTCTTTAGAGCGTTCGTCTGCACGCGAAACAACAATGCGTGTAGCAGTTGGTGCAGTTGCTAAACGTATTTTGGCTGAACTTGATATCGAAATTGCTAACCACGTGGTGGTATTTGGTGGCAAAGAAATCGATGTTCCAGAAGGCCTTACGGTTTCACAAATTAAAGAATTAGCAAGTCGGTCTGAAGTTTCAATTGTTAACCAAGAACGTGAACAAGAAATCAAAGATTATATTGACCAAATCAAAAAGGACGGAGATACCATTGGTGGTGTTGTCGAAACAGTTGTTGGTGGTGTTCCTGTTGGACTTGGTTCTTATGTGCAATGGGATAAGAAACTTGATGCTAAGATTGCTGGTGCCGTTGTTTCAATTAATGCCTTCAAAGGTGTGGAGTTTGGACTTGGTTTCAAAGATGGCTACCTTAAAGGTAGCCAAGTAATGGATGAAATCCTCTGGAACGAAGAAGAAGGATACACACGCCGTACTAATAATCTTGGTGGTTTTGAAGGTGGTATGACAAACGGTCAACCAATTGTTGTGCGTGGTGTCATGAAACCTATCCCAACGCTTTATAAACCTTTGATGTCAGTTGATATTGAAACTCACGAGCCTTATAAAGCAACTGTCGAACGTTCAGATCCAACGGCTCTTCCAGCAGCAGGTGTTGTTATGGAAGCAGTTGTGGCAACGGTTGTGGCTGATGAGATTCTTGAAAAATTTTCTTCTGACAATCTCGAAGAACTAAAAGAAGCTGTCGCTCGTCATCGTGATTATGTCAAACATTTTTAATGCATAAACAGTTGACAGAAGCTGAGACAAAAGTGCTCAGCTTCTTTCTATAAGGTATTGTTATCCGGAAATGGAGAAACTATGGAAAATAAAGTGATTTACGTTGCAGGTTTAGGTTTGATTGGGGGATCTCTTGCCTTAGGAATTAAGCGTGACTACCCAGATTACAAAATTTTAGGATACAATCGTTCTGACAAATCACGAAATGTTGCACTTGAGCGTGGGATTGTAGATGAAGCGACAGCAGATTTTAAAGAATTTGCACCTCTAGCAGATGTGATTATTTTGGCAGTTCCGATTAAACAGACCATTGAGTTTATTAAGATCCTTTCTGAAATGAACTTGAAAGAGAATGTGATTATTACGGATGCCGGTTCAACGAAACGTGATATTGTTGAGGCGGGAGAAAAATACTTGGCTGGTAAAGGTGTTCGCTTTGTCGGCTCACATCCAATGGCAGGTTCTCACAAGTCAGGGGCAATTGCCGCCGATGTGAATTTATTTGAAAATGCGTATTACATTTTTACTCCATCTTCTTTAACGGTTGATGGAACAATTGCTGAGCTTAAGGAGATTTTATCTGGTTTACATGCGCGCTACGTGGAAATTGATGCAGCAGAGCATGACCGCGTAACGAGTCAAATTTCACATTTTCCACATGTCCTTGCAGCAAGTTTGATGGAGCAGGCTGGTGATTATGCAGCAGAGCATGAAATGGCTAATCATTTTGCGGCGGGTGCTTTTCGCGATATGACACGTATTGCTGAAAGTGAACCAGGCATGTGGACCAGTATTCTCTTGACCAATAAAGAAGCTGTTGCTAATCGCATTGATGATTTCAAGAATAGACTCGATGAGGTCAAAAAACTCATTTTGCAAGGTGATGGTGATGCGATTTGGAATTATTTTAACCACGCCAAAGAAACGCGTAAGGAAATGCAAATTCATAAACGTGGTGGCGTGGAAAGTGCCTTCGATCTTTTCATCGATGTTCCCGATGAAGAAGATGTTATTTTGAAAATCTTGGAATTGCTTCGCGGAACATCTTTGGTTAATATTCATGTCAATGAAGAAAACCGTGAAGATATTAATGGGATTTTACAAATTTCATTTAAGAATGCTAAAGATTTGGAACATGCTAAAACAGTCATCAGTGAAAACACTGACTATAACATTCATATTAATTAAGGAGAAATATCATGGCAAACATTTATGATTTAGCAAATGAACTAGAACGCGAAATCCGTGTTCTTCCTGAATACAAGAAAGCACAAGAATGCCGTGCTGCGATTGATGCTGACGAAGAAGCAAAAGCTTTGTTTAAAGAATTCACTGAATTCCAACAAGGCCTTTATGCCAAATTGCAATCAGGTCAAATGCCTACAGGTGATGAACAAACTAAAATGCAAGAATTGGGTGCTAAAATCGAAGCAAATCCAGTTCTTAAAGCTTATCTTGGTGCTCAACAATCATTGTCAGTTTATGTAGCTGACCTTGAAAAAATTATTTTTGGTCCTTTGCAAGATCTTTTGAAATAGTAACTGTAACCTAACATTTCTTGTTAGGTTTTTTTCGTATTTTTAGAGGTAAAGGTCTATAATGATTGATAACTTTATAAGGAGGTTGTTTTATGTCACGTAAGGTCGGAATTATTGGAATGGGTCATGTTGGCTCAACAGTTGCTCATGGACTGATTGCTCAAGGGGCTTTTGATGATTATGTCTTAATTGATACCAATGAGAAAAAAGTTACCGCAGATGCGGTTGATTTCCGTGATGCTGCAGCGAATCTAAATCAACATGCCAATATTGTGATTAATGATTATCAAGCTTTAGCAGATGCCGATGTGGTTATCTCAGCTCTAGGAAATATCAAACTTCAAGATAATCCAAATGCAGACCGTTTTGCGGAGTTACCTTTTACAGCACAAGAAGTGCCTTTGGTTGCTAAAAAGCTAAAAGAGGTTGGATTTAAAGGGATTATTGTAGCTATTTCAAATCCAGTTGATGTCATTACTAGTCTCTATCAACACTACTCAGGTCTTCCAAAGGAACGTGTTATTGGTACAGGTACTTTGCTAGATACTGCTCGTATGAAACGTGCCGTTGCAGAACGTTTTGGTGTTGATGCGCGTAGCGTTTACGGTTATAACCTTGGCGAACATGGAAATTCACAATTTACGGCTTGGAGTCAAGTTCGTGTCAAAGGACAACCAATTTCTAACTTTACAGACCAAACGACGCTTGAGAAAATTGCACATGAAGCCATGATTGGTGGACATACGGTCTTTTATGGTAAAAAATACACAAGCTATGGGATTGCAAGTGCAGCTATTCGTTTGGCGATTGCAGTTGTTTCAGATAGCCATGAAGAATTACCGGTTTCTAATTACTATGAACCGCTAGATACTTACCTTAGCTATCCAGCTATTGTTGGACGAGAAGGTATTATCGAGCAAGTAAAATTAACTTTGCCAGCTGACGAAGAAGCTAAACTTGAAAATTCAGCTAACTTCATCAAACGTAAATTTGCTGAAAGTCTAAACTAATCAAAAAGAAATCCCATCTGAAAATCAGGTGGGATTATTGATTAAGTAAAAAGTTGCGAACTTCTGAGATGAAGTAAAGCGAACCGGTGACAACAAAGAAATCTTCGGGTTTTTGTTCAGCTTTCTTTAGCCAGTCTTTGTAATCAGCAACTTTTTTATATTTTTCAGGATAATCTGACAAGCTTTGTGCTTGATAGAAATCAAAACTGGTCACTGCTAAGTCAAATGCGGATAGTTCTTCGAGCATTTGTGTCAAAGGCTTACGCCCTAAGCCTGCAAAGAGGATGTGAATGTTGCGATTTGAAAAGTCATTTTTAAGCACATCAACCAATTTTGCAATCGAATCTTCGTTATGTGCACCATCTAACATGAGGTTTGGTCGCATCAACTCACAACGCCCAGCCCAAACAGTATTTTCTAAGCCATTTTTGATAGTTGTTTTAGTAATATTTTTGAAATACGATTTAAGAATGATAGCAGCCATAGCAGTTAACGAGGCATTAGTTTGTTGATGATGACCAAGCATTGATAAAGTAATGTTTGCAATGCTTATATCTTTATAATAAAAATCAAAGCTTTCACCATTTTCTCTGATTGAGAACTCTTTATCCAGTTCATATGTCGGACAATCGAGCTTCTTAGCTTTTTGATGAAATACTTTTTGGACCTCTGGTGTCATTTGACCAAAAATAAAAGGAACGTGAGGATTTAAAACACCAGCTTTATGACCAGCAATTTCAGTAAGAGTTTTCCCCAGTGTTTCTTGGTGGTCGATACTGATTGATGGGCAGATAACTGCTTTCGCTGTAAAGACATTGGTTGAGTCAAAAGTACCACCAATACCAGCTTCAATAACGGCGACGTCGACAGGATTGATAGTTGCAAAGTAATAGAACATAAGAGCTGTGACAAGTTCAAATTCTGTTACCTTACCAACTTTTTCTTGAAAGTCATTGCTATCTACGATAGGTTTAATTGCCTGTGCTGTTTTAACCAGATCGCTATCAGAAATTTCTTTGCTATCGATAGCGATACGTTCATTAAAGCGCGTGATAAAAGGAGATGTGAAGGTACCTGTTTTATAACCTGATGCTGTTAAGATATGTTGGAGAAAACTAGTTGTAGAGCCTTTGCCGTTAGTTCCCACAACGTGAACAGCTGGAAATTTATTTTGCGGGTTATCAAGTAAGTTAAGGAGATGGCGCATGCGCTCTAAACTTGGTCGGCGACCATTAGCTTTGTGAGAGTGAATCCAATTTAGCGTGTCAATATAAGTCATGAGTTTATTTTACCTAGTAAAAAAGAGGTGGGATGATAAGGAATTTTATCGTCCCATTCCTCTTTGATTTTATTGATTTGTTTCAGTAGCACTTCCTGCAGTAGTATCAGATGTCGCTTGAGAACTTGTTTGAGTGTTGTCTTGTGTTGTATCAGCACTTGAACTGTAAGTTGTAGAATCTGAGCTAGAGTCATAAGTTGCATTGTTGCTATTAGTGTCACTATTGTAAACACTGTTGTTAGCAGCAGAACTTGAATATGTTGTTGACGCAGAAGTATCAGTTTTACTGTTATTGCTTTTGTTACCTTCTTTAATCACAACAGTTGTCGTTGATTTGTCAGTTGGCTTTTGACTTGATGAGCCTTTTAAGGCGTTTGTGATAGTGATACTTGCTACGATAATACTAAGGATAGACCCAATAAGAGCAATTGTTTTTTGAAAGGCTGAGAAACCTTTTTTAATGTGCTTTGATGGGGCTTGTTCCTTATCTTTTTTTGATGATTTTTGACGTCTAGAATAATGTTGAGACATTTTTAACTCCTTTTTCGCGTATGATTCTATTATAGTTTTTTCATTTTAAATGTCCAGTAGGAGATAGGACTCTTTTAAGAAATATTTTAGGTCATTTTCTTAAAAATAGGCTTAAAAAACTTAAGATTAAAGCTTTCACACTTATGAGAGACTGTGTTATAATGGTAGTATTGATTTTTTTGTGAAGGAAGAAAAAATGATTTACTTTGATAACTCTGCCACTACCATTCCCTATCCTGAAGTTTTGCGCACTTATCAGGAAGTGGCAAGTAAAATTTATGGAAATCCATCAAGTTTGCATAATCTAGGAACAAAAGCTAGTCGTATTCTAGAGGCAAGCCGTAAGCAAATCGCTGGCTTGCTTGGCGTTAAAAGTGATGAAATTATTTTCACTTCTGGTGGTACTGAAGGAGACAACTGGGTTCTTAAAGGTGTCGCATTTGAAAAAGAACGCTACGGAAAACACATCATCGTATCAGATATCGAACACCCAGCTGTCAAAGAATCCGCAAAATGGCTTGGCGAACACGGTTTTGAAGTGTCTTACGCGCCAGTTGATGAAAAAGGTTTTGTTGATGTTGATAAATTAGCAGAGCTTTTGCGCCCAGATACAACTTTGGTCTCAATCATGGCAGTTAATAATGAAATTGGTTCTATCCAACCAATTAAAGACATCTCAGAATTACTATTTGATAAACCAGGAATTTCATTCCACGTGGATGCTGTTCAAGCTATCGGTAAAATTCCAGCAGCTGATTATTTGACAGACCGTGTTGACTTTGCAAGTTTTTCTGGTCACAAATTCCACAGTGTGCGTGGTGTCGGATTCATTTACAAAAAAGAAAGCAAGAAATTAAATCCATTGCTAGCCGGTGGTGGGCAAGAAGGTGACCTTCGCTCAACTACTGAAAATGTTGCAGGGATTGCTGCAACAGCGAAAGCTCTTCGCTTGGTTACTGACAAAGAAGCTTACGCCCTTCCAAAAATCGCCAAAATGAAAGAAATCATTTATGACGAACTAGCTAAGCACAAAGATATCGTTATTTTCTCTGGTAAGGATGATACTTTTGCTCCAAACATCTTAACCTTTGGTATCAAAGGTGTACGTGGAGAAGTAGTAGTTCATGCCTTTGAAGAACATGAAATCTATATTTCAACAACATCAGCTTGTTCATCAAAAGCAGGAAAACCTGCAGGAACATTGATTGCCATGGGAGTCCCTACAAAACTAGCGCAGTCAGCTGTTCGCATTAGTCTCGATGATGACAATGATATGGGACAAGTTGAACAATTCCTAACAATTTTCAAACAAGTCTACGAAAAAACACAAAAAGTAAGATAATTAATAAGAAAGGATAAAGAGATTTTCTCTTTAGAAAACTATGCAATACTCAGAAATTATGGTTCGCTACGGCGAATTATCAACTAAAGGAAAGAACCGCATGCGTTTCATCAATAAATTGAAACGTAACATGAAACACGTTCTTTCAATTTATCCAGATGTCCGTGTTGTGGCTGACCGCGACCGCGCTCACATTTTCTTAAATGGTACTGACTATGTTCCCGTTGCGGAATCATTAAAACAAATTTTCGGGATTCAAGCATTTTCACCATCATACAAGGTTGAAAAAAATCTAGAAACGATTAAAAAAGCTGTTCAAGATGTGATGACTGACGTTTATCATGAAGGTTTGACATTTAAAATCACAAGTAAACGTAGCGACCACAACTTTGAGATGGATAGCCGTGAATTGAATCAGTACCTTGGTTCAGCTGTCTTTGAAGTTTTGCCTAACATTCAAGCGCAAATGAAAGGGCCGGATGTCAATCTTAAAGTTGAAATTCGTGAAGAAGCTGCCTACCTTTCATATGAAAATATCAAAGGCGCTGGAGGACTTCCTGTTGGAACAGCTGGACGCGGAATGTTGATGTTATCAGGTGGTATTGATTCACCTGTTGCAGGTTACCTTGCTCTTAAACGTGGGGTTGATATTGAAGCTGTCCACTTTGCTAGTCCACCATACACAAGTCCAGGTGCTCTTAAGAAAGCTCAAGATTTGACACGTAAATTGACAAAATTCGGTGGTAACATTGATTTCATCGAAGTACCATTTACGGAAATCCAAGAAGAAATCAAAGAAAAAGCGCCAGAAGCTTACTTGATGACTTTGACACGTCGTTTCATGATGCGTATTACAGATCGCATTCGTGAAGAACGTAATGGCTTGGTTATCATCAATGGTGAAAGTCTTGGACAAGTGGCTAGTCAAACGCTTGAAAGTATGCGTGCCATTAATGCCGTAACAGCAACACCAATTATTCGTCCAGTTGTCACAATGGATAAATTGGAAATCATTGATATTGCACAAAAAATCGATACTTTTGATATTTCAATTCAACCATTTGAAGATTGCTGTACTATCTTTGCGCCAGATCGTCCAAAAACAAATCCAAAAATCAAAAATGTTGAACAATACGAAAAACGCATGGATGTTGAAGGACTTGTTGAGCGTGCTGTTGCAGGAATTAAAGTGACAACAATCACACCACAAGCAGAACACGATGAAGTCGATGACTTAATCGATGACTTACTATAATAGATAGAAACTGCCTTTAGGGCAGTTTTTTCTTACCAGTTAAATCCTGAAAGCCTAATCATAAAATGATATAATAGTCGCATGGAGGTGTGATTAAGGATGTTAGATAGGATAATTTATAAAAAGACAACGTTGGCTTGCTTGGCATTCATATTGCTAAGCTTATTAGGTGCAGCATTTTATGGCTTGCTGTTTGAGAAGGCTAGTTCAAGTGACAAGACTCAGCAATCAAAAGCTCAGTCAAGTAAAGTCAAAACAGCGCGTGTCATGGCAAATGGAGATATTCTTATCCATAATGGTCTTTATGGCAGTGCTGAGCAGGCTGATGGGACTTATGATTTTAAACCTTTCTTTGAGTATGCCAAAGACTGGATTTCAAGTGCTGATTTGGCAATTGGTGACTATGAAGGAACGATTAGTCCAGATTATCCTTTAGCTGGCTATCCTTTATTCAATGCACCGAGTGAAATTGCTGATGCTATGAAAGACACAGGTTATGATGTTGTCGATTTAGCTCACAACCATATCCTTGATTCTGGTCTTTCAGGTGCACTTAACACCGTTAAAACCTTTGATAAATTAGGAATGCCCAGCATTGGCGTTTACAAAAAAGACCGAGACAAAGAAGATATTTTAATTAAAAATGTTAATGGTATTAAAATTGCTATTTTAGGTTATTCTTATGCTTACAATGGACTAGAAGCTAATTTGTCAGCTGAGGATTATGAGAAGCACATGTCTGATTTAAATGAAGACAAGATGAAAGCTGAAATTCAGGAAGCTGAAAAGAAAGCTGATGTAACAATTGTCATGCCACAAATGGGAGTGGAATATCAACGCGAACCAACTCAAGAGCAAGTAACCCTTTATCACAAGATGATTGATTGGGGTGCAGATGTTATCTTTGGTGGACACCCTCACGTTGTGGAACCATCAGAAACTGTCGAAAAAGACGGCGAAAAGAAATTTATTATCTATTCAATGGGAAATTTTATTTCTAATCAACGTTTAGAAACGGTTGATGACATTTGGACAGAACGTGGTCTTTTGATGGATGTGACATTTGAAAAGAAAAATCATAAAACGAAAATTAAAACTGTCGCAGCTCACCCAACATTGGTTTGGGTATGGAGCAAGGGCGTGACAGGGTCAGAAGGCTTTGTTCTTTCAGATTATCGTACGCTTATTTTAGAAGACTTTATAAAAGGTGGTAAATACCGCGACAAACTTGATGCCAGTATGCAAGAGAAAGTCGATACCGCCTATCAAGAAATGAATGAATTGGTGAATTTACAATGGAATTAAAACGTCAAGAGGTGAAACTTTTTTCAAAAAGTTCCCGTGATGTCAAAAACTTATACTTATCAGCTTTTCCAGCTGTTGAACGTGCACCGTATTTGCCGTTGTTGCTGACGGCTTATCGTGACTTAGCAGATTTTTATGCTTATTATGATGGCGATGATTTTGTCGGTTTAGCTTACATTTTACAAAATGAAGCTGTGGTTTATTTATTTTTCTTAGCTGTTACCCCTAACATTCGTTCTCGTGGTTACGGCTCAGCTATTTTGCAAGATGTTAAAGATTTAGCTGGGAATCGTCCAGTCGTTTTGGCAATTGAGCCTATGGACGAAAAATCTGATAATTTTGATCAACGTTTGAAGCGCGTGCGTTTTTATGAGAAAAATGGTTTTCACATCACAGCCTATTATTACCACGAAGGTAGTGAGACCTATCAAATGATGGCAAATACTAAGCAGATTGATATTGATGCTATCGAAAAATTGACTAAAAAAGCTGTTTTGGGATTAGTGAAAGTATCCTTTGACAAAAAATAAAAAATGAAAACGTACTATCATTAAAAAAAGCTAGCATATTCCTTGCTTTAATTAGCCTAACATGATAAAATATGAACGTTGACTAAATGCACATCCTGTGCAACCGCACGAAAATCGTTTGTAAGCAACTCTCGAGGTTCACGATTTAGGCGAGTCTTCACAAGCGGAAAAATCCGCAACAAAATTTTATAGGAGGTGCACGATGAGCACATATGCAATCATCAAAACTGGTGGAAAACAAGTTAAAGTTGAAGTAGGTCAAGCTATCTATGTTGAAAAACTTGATGTTGAAGCTGGTTCAGAAGTAACATTTAACGAAGTTGTTCTTGTTGGTGGTGAAAAAACTGTTGTTGGTACACCAGTTGTTGAAGGAGCTTCTGTTGTTGGTACTGTTGAAAAACAAGGAAAACAAAAGAAAGTTGTTACTTTCAAATACAAACCTAAAAAAGGTTCACACCGTAAACAAGGTCACCGTCAACCTTACACTAAAGTTGTTATCAACGCTATCAACGCATAATTTAGCATTCTCATGATTCAAGCAACTTTTATTCGCCGCAAAGGTCACTTAGAAAGTGTAGAACTGACTGGTCACGCTGGTAGTGGTGAATATGGCTTTGATATCGTATGTGCAGCTGTTTCAACTTTATCGATTAACTTTGTTAATTCGTTAGAAGTTTTGGCAGAATGCAATGCTGATTTTGCTGTCAATGAGATTGATGGTGGTTATATGAAGATTGATATCTCTCATATGACTAAGAAGACAGATGAGAAAGTTCAACTTTTATTTGAAAGCTTTCTTTTAGGAATGACAAATTTGGCTGAGAATTCGAAAGAATTTGTGTCAGTTAAGGTCATTGCAAACTAATTTGAAAAGAGGACACTACATATGTTAAAAATGAATCTTGCTAACTTGCAACTTTTCGCCCACAAAAAAGGTGGAGGTTCTACATCAAATGGTCGTGATTCTGAAGCAAAACGTCTTGGTGCTAAAGCAGCTGACGGTCAAACTGTTTCAGGTGGATCAATCCTTTACCGTCAACGCGGTACTCACATCTACCCAGGTGTGAACGTAGGTCGCGGTGGTGACGATACACTTTTCGCTAAAGTTGAAGGTGTTGTTCGTTTCGAACGTAAAGGTCGCGATAAACGTCAAGTATCAGTTTATCCAATTGCAAAATAATTTAACAGAAAAGTCTGCTTTGTGCAGGCTTTTTTTGTACACTTATTTGAAATAAAAAGATGGTTAGCTAGTCACCTTTGGGCTTGATATAGCGCCATTAGCTATATTTTGCTATAATAAGGATGATTGATTTTTTAGAAAGAATGATTGACAATGAATATACAACAACTACGTTATGTTGTAGCTATTGCAAACAGTGGGACCTTTCGTGAAGCGGCTTCTAAGCTTTTTGTCAGTCAGCCGAGTTTGTCAGTAGCTATTAAGGACCTTGAAGGTGAATTAGGTTTTCAAATTTTTACACGTACAACGACAGGTGCTGTCTTAACGAGTCACGGAATGACTTTTTATGAAAAAGCTTTGGAGGTTGTTAAGAGTTTTGACTCATTTGAGAAACAATTTTCACAATCGTCGGCTGATTCAGATGAGTTTTCTATCGCTAGTCAGCACTACGATTTTTTACCTCCTTTGATAACAACCTTTTCTAAGGCTCATCCAGAGCATAAGGATTTTCGTATTTTTGAGTCAACAACTATTCAAATTTTTGATGAGGTGGCTCAAGGTGATAGTGAGATTGGGATTATTTATTTAAATAATCAAAATCGCAAAGGACTTTTGCAACGTATGGAAAAATTAGGCTTGGAATTTGTCGAGTTAATCCCTTTTAAGACTCATATTTATCTGGCTAAGACTCATCCTTTGGCACAAAAGGAAAGTCTTGTAATGGAGGATTTGAAGGAGCTACCAACGGTCCGTTTCACCCAAGAAAAAGACGAGTACCTTTATTATTCTGAGAATTTTGTTGATACCAGTGATAGTCCACATGTTTTTAATGTGACTGACCGTGCAACCTTAAATGGTATTTTAGAACGGACAGATGCTTACGCAACTGGTTCTGGTTTCCTAGATAGCCGTAGTTTTAATGGTATTACTGTTATTCCACTTGAAGATAAGCTAGATAATAAAATGGTTTATATCAAGCGTCGTGATAAAAATTTATCGGCTTGTGCTTTGAAATTCATCGCTGTCATGAAAGATTATTTTGAAAAATTCAGTCCAAAGGTGACCAAATGAAAAACTATAGAAAACTTTATTTTCCATTAGCTGCTGTGATGTTGATTTTGTTGGATCAACTAAGCAAGCAATGGATTGTCAATCATATTCCTTTAAATGCCATTCGCAAATGTGTACCAGGTATTTTTAGCTTAACTTATTTACGTAATTATGGTGCAGCTTTCTCTATTTTGCAGAATCAGCAGTGGTTCTTTACGGTGATTACACTTGCTGTTGTCGGAGCAGCTTGCTATTATTTTATTAAAAATATTACTGGCAATTTTTGGTTCTTATTTGGACTTTTGCTGATTATTTCAGGTGGAATCGGTAATTTTATTGACCGTTTGCGACTTGGTTACGTTGTTGATATGGTTCATTTGGATTTTATGAATTTTGCTATTTTTAATGTGGCGGATTCGTATTTAACAGTTGGGGTAGTGATTTTATTTATCGCCCTATGGAAAGAGGAGGAAAATGGAATTAATCATTAAAGAAGCTGGCGCTCGTTTAGATAAGGCGTTAGCAGACTTAACAGATTTGTCACGTAGCCAAGCTAATGATGAAATTAAGAAAGGAACAGTTTTGGTAAACGGCAAAGCTGTTAAAGCAAAATATGCTGTCAAAGTTGGCGATGTTGTGACTTATGAAGTGCCAGAAGAAGAGGTACTTGAATATAAAGCTGAAAATATTCCACTTGATATTGTTTATGAAGATGAAGATGTCGCAGTGGTTTACAAACCTCAAGGCATGGTTGTTCATCCATCTGTAGGTCACACGTCAGGTACTTTGGTCAATGCTTTGATGTATCATATCAAAGATTTGTCATCTATCAACGGTGTGATTCGACCAGGGATTGTTCACCGAATCGATAAAGACACTTCAGGGCTTTTGATGATTGCTAAAAATGATACTGCCCACAATGCACTTGCTGCTGAATTGAAGGATAAAAAATCCCTTCGTAAATATGTGGCTATCGTACATGGTAATATTCCAAATGATCGTGGTGTTATTGAAGCACCGATTGGACGTTCTGAGAAAGACCGTAAAAAACAAGCTGTTACGGCTAAAGGAAAACCAGCTGTAACTCATTTCAAAGTTTTAGAACGCTTTGGTAACTATACTTTGGTTGAATTGACGCTTGAAACAGGTCGAACTCACCAAATCCGTGTGCACATGGCTTATATTGGACACCCAGTTGCAGGAGATCCATTGTACGGACCACGTAAGACGTTGAAAGGTAATGGTCAATTCTTGCATGCCCAAACACTTGGCTTTACACATCCAAAAACAGGTGAAACGATGACTTTCACAGCTGAAGTGCCAGCAATTTTTAAAGAAACACTTGAAAAATTGCGAAGCGAAAAAGCATAATTAATAATCGCAAAGAAGTAGAACAAAACTTTTTAGGAGTTCTACTTTTTTTATTCGTTTTGCAAAAAAAGTGGTAGATATTTTTTGTCGAAAATCATAATTTCCTTGTCAAATGATGAACGATTTGGTATTATATAAGAGTAAATATTATCCTTTAATACTGTCCCGTGAGGCAGGCAAGGAGAGAACGGTAAAAGAAGCGTGCAACTGGTATAGTTGTACCTATATTTTGTGGAATCTCCTTGGTAACGAGGAGATTTTTTGTATATTAAGAGAGGTTTGTTTATGAAAACAAAAGAAATTGTTGATGACGTAACAATGAAACGTGCGATTACACGTATCACTTATGAGATTATTGAGCGTAATAAAAATCTTGACAATATTGTTCTTGCAGGAATTAAGACACGTGGTGTCTTCATTGCTCGTCGTATTCAAGATCGCTTGAAACAATTGGAAGGTATTGATATTCCGCTTGGTGAACTTGATACAAAACCTTTCCGTGATGATATGAAAGTTGAAGAAGATACAACTGATATGCCAGTTGATATTACTGGTAAAGATGTTATCTTGGTTGATGATGTTCTTTATACAGGACGTACAATTCGTGCGGCTATTGATAACTTAGTAAGTCTTGGTCGTCCAGCTCGTGTTAGCCTTGCTGTTCTTGTTGACCGTGGACACCGTGAACTCCCAATTCGTGCTGATTATGTTGGTAAAAACATCCCAACAAGTGCTATCGAGGAAATCATTGTTGAAGTGATCGAAGTAGATGGTAAAGATCGCGTTAGCATTGTAGATCCAAGCTAAGCAGTATTAGAATTGAGGAGGATGATAAAAAGTGGAAAACGTAAGATATGATGTGCATGATATGCCAAAACCAGGAATGCTGTTTGGATTATCATTTCAACATTTGTTTGCAATGTTTGGCTCAACAGTTTTGGTACCAATCTTAGTTGGTATTGATCCAGCGATTGCTCTATTTTCAAGTGGTTTAGGTACTTTAGCACATTTGACAGTAACCAAATATAAAATCCCAGCTTACATGGGTTCAAGTTTTGCTTACATTGCAACTATGCAAATGTTAATGAAGACTGACGGGATTGCAGCGGTAGCACAGGGGGCTATCGCGGGTGGTTTGGTTTACTTAATCGTTGCCTTGATTGTAAAATTTGCCGGAAATGCATGGATTGATAAAGTATTGCCACCAATTGTGGTCGGTCCAATCATCATCGTTATCGGACTTAGCCTTGCGACAACAGCTGTTAACGATGTTATGCTAAAAGATGGTGCTTACAATTTTACTTACCTTTTAGTTGGGATGGTAACTCTTCTTGCGGTTATTCTCTTTAACATGTACGGTAAAAAGATTATCGGAGTTATTCCAATTTTACTTGGTTTGATTGTTGGTTACATTTTTGCCTTGGTAGTTGGTGCTGTAACAGGTCAAAGCATTGTTGATTTGTCAGGTGTTGCAAAATCAGCTTGGTTCCAAGTTCCAAGTTTTGATATTCTCTTTGTTGATTATCATTTCAAACTTTACCCAAGTGCTATTTTGACAATGGCTCCAATCGCTTTTGTAACAATGACTGAACACTTTGGTCACGTGATGGTTCTTAACAGCTTAACAGGACGTGATTTCTTTAAAGATCCGGGTCTTGACCGTACGCTTACAGGTGATGGTTTGGCACAAATTATCGCTGGTTTCTTCGGTGCTCCACCGGTAACATCATATGGTGAAAACATTGGTGTTATGGCCCTTAACAAAATCTACTCAGTATATGTTATTGCTGGAGCAGCAGTAATTGCTGTAGTGATGAGCTTTATCGGAAAAATTTCAGCTCTTCTTTCATCAATTCCAACACCAGTTATCGGTGGTATTTCAATTGCCCTCTTTGGTGTTATCGCATCGAGTGGTCTTAAAATTTTAGTTGAAAATAAAATTGATTTTGATAATAAGAAAAATCTTTTGATTGCAAGTGTTATCTTAGTGTCTGGTATCGGTGGTTTGACATTGCAAGTTGCTGGTTTACAAATCACAGGTGTTGCTTTCTCAACACTTCTAGGTATTATCTTGTATCAAATTCTTCCAGAAAAGGACTAAAAAAATGGCAATTACAGATGGCGTTGTTTCACTAAAGCATTTGGTAACAATGGAAACTTTATCAAATGAAGAAGTGCTAGGCTTGATTAAACGCGGAATCGCGTTTAAGAACAATGAAGCCGACTTTAGTTTGGACAGACAGTATTTTGCAGCTAATCTTTTCTTTGAACCATCAACGCGTACACACAAATCATTTGAAGTTGCAGAAAGAAAACTTGGTTTAGATGTTATCGAATTTGATGCTAAAACAAGTTCAGTCAACAAAGGGGAAACTTTGTATGACACGATTTTGACAATGAGTTCTCTTGGAATTGATATTTGTGTGATTCGCCACTCAATGGAAGATTACTACAAAGAATTAATTGATAGCCGAACAATTCAAACAGCAATCGTTAATGGTGGAGATGGTTCTGGTCAACACCCAAGTCAGTGTTTGCTGGACTTGATGACGATTTATGAAGAGTTTGGTAGTTTTGAAAATCTAAAAGTGGCTATTGTTGGTGACATTACGCATTCACGTGTTGCAAAATCTAACATGCAAATCCTAAAACGTTTAGGAGCAGAGTTGTATTTTGCAGGTCCAGAACAATGGTATTCAAGTGAATTTGATGTGTATGGAAAATACGTAGCTATCGATGAGATTGTTGATCAAGTTGATGTTATGATGATGTTGCGAGTCCAACACGAACGTCATGATAGTGAACGTGGTTTTTCAAAAGAAACTTATCACAAAACATTCGGTCTTACATATGACCGATATGATAAAATGAAGCCTTCTGCCATCATCATGCACCCAGCACCAGTTAATCGTGATGTTGAGATTGCTGATCGCTTGGTAGAAGCACCAAAATCAAGAATTGCTCGACAAATGCAAAATGGTGTGTTTGTCCGCATGGCAATTCTAGAAGCTGTACTTAACGGTAAAGCTTAACAATTATTTTGAAGTGTCTGCTAATAAACGTTAAAGTGCTCCCGTGAGAGCAAACGAGAGGAATAAAAATGGCAAAAAGACTTTTAATTTTAGAAGATGGAACAATTTTTGAAGGGAAGGCTTTTGGAGCTGACCTTGATGTAACTGGTGAGATTGTTTTTAACACTGGTATGACAGGTTACCAAGAATCAATCACAGACCAATCTTACAACGGTCAAATTTTGACTTTTACTTACCCACTTGTTGGTAACTATGGGATTAACCGTGATGACTATGAATCAATTACACCAACTTGTAAAGGTGTTGTCGTATCTGAAAACGCCCGTCGTGCCAATAACTGGCGTAATCAAATGACTTTGGATGAGTTCTTGAAGGCTAAAAATATTCCAGGAATCTCAGGAATTGATACTCGTGCCCTTACAAAAATCATTCGTAAGCATGGTACTATGAAAGCGACTCTTGCAAATGCTGGTGATACGATTGAGCATTTACAAGATCAATTGCGAGCTACAGTGTTGCCAACCAATAACATCGAACAAGTATCAACTAAAACTGCTTACCCAGCACCAGGTGTTGGAAAAAATATTGTTTTGGTGGACTTCGGACTTAAACATTCAATTCTACGTGAATTTTCAAAACGTAAATGTAATGTGACAGTTGTTCCTTACAACATTTCAGCTGAAGAAATTCTTCACCTTAATCCAGATGGTGTGATGTTATCAAATGGTCCTGGTAACCCAGAAGATGTTCCTGAAGTTCTAGATATGATTCGTGGCGTACAAGGGAAAATTCCGATTTTTGGTATCTGCATGGGACACCAATTGTTTAGCCTTGCGAATGGTGCTAAAACCTATAAAATGAAATTTGGTCACCGTGGATTTAACCATGCTGTTCGCGAAATTGCAACTGGTCGCATTGATTTTACAAGCCAAAACCATGGATATGCAGTTGATCGTGATACTCTTCCAGATTGCCTTATGGTAACTCACGAAGAAATCAATGATAAATCCGTAGAAGGTGTTCGTCACCGTGATTTTCCAGCTTTCTCAGTGCAATTTCACCCAGACGCTGCGCCTGGTCCACATGATGCAAGTTATCTCTTTGATGATTTCATCGAATTGATTGATGCATTTCAAGCTGAAAAAGCTAATCGTTAAAAAGTCATTCGACATCAAAATCTTGTCGGTAAATTGCAAAATGACTGACAGCAAGGTCATTAACATATTTAAAGTCAATCAGAGAGTTGACAAATAGGAGAAAATAATGCCAAAACGTACAGATATTAAAAAAATTATGGTGATTGGTTCTGGTCCGATTATTATCGGTCAGGCAGCAGAATTTGACTATGCCGGAACACAAGCTTGTTTAGCCCTCAAAGAAGAAGGTTATAGCGTTGTTCTAGTTAACTCAAACCCTGCGACAATCATGACTGATAAAGAGATTGCAGATAAGGTTTACATTGAACCTTTGACAACAGAATTTGTTACTCGTATCCTTCGCAAAGAACGTCCAGATGCTTTGCTTCCAACTTTGGGAGGACAAACTGGTCTTAACATGGCGATGGAATTGTCAAAAGCTGGTATTCTTGACGAACTCGGTGTTGAGTTGTTGGGAACAAAACTATCAGCTATTGACCGAGCAGAAGACCGTGATCTCTTCAAACAGTTGATGGAAGAACTCAACCAACCAATTCCAGAATCTGAAATTGTAAATACTGTTGATGAAGCTGTTGCATTTGCAGAATCAATTGGTTATCCAGTTATCGTTCGTCCAGCTTTCACACTTGGAGGTACTGGTGGCGGTATGTGTGATAACGAAGAAGAACTTCGCGAAATCGCTGAAAATGGTTTGAAATTATCACCGGTAACACAATGTTTGATTGAACGTTCAATTGCAGGTTTTAAAGAAATTGAATATGAAGTAATGCGTGATGCTGCTGACAACGCTCTTGTTGTTTGTAACATGGAAAACTTTGATCCAGTTGGTATCCATACTGGGGACTCAATCGTATTTGCACCAACACAAACTCTTTCAGATATTGAAAACCAAATGTTGCGTGACGCTAGTCTAAGCATCATTCGTGCCCTTAAAATTGAAGGTGGATGTAACGTTCAGCTAGCTCTTGACCCAAATAGTTTCAAATACTATGTTATCGAAGTTAACCCACGTGTATCACGTTCATCAGCCCTCGCTTCAAAAGCAACTGGTTACCCAATCGCGAAACTAGCTGCTAAAATTGCCGTTGGTTTGACACTTGATGAGATGGTGAACCCAGTAACTGGTACAACATATGCTATGTTTGAACCAGCCCTTGACTATGTGGTTGCTAAAATTCCTCGTTTCCCATTTGATAAGTTTGAAAATGGTGAACGTCGCCTAGGAACACAAATGAAAGCAACAGGTGAAGTTATGGCAATCGGTCGTAACATTGAGGAATCACTTCTTAAAGCTTGTCGCTCACTTGAAATTGGTGTTCATCATAATGAAATGCCAGAGCTCACAAATGTTACTGATGATGAATTAGTTAATAAGATTGTTCGTGCTCAAGACGATCGTCTATTCTACCTTTCTGAAGCAATTCGTCGTGGATACACTATTGAAGAGCTATCAAAATTAACAAAAATTGATCTCTTCTTCCTTGATAAATTGCTCCACATCTTTGAACTTGAACAAGAATTGGCGAGTCATGTCGGAGATGTTGACGTTCTTAAAGAAGCAAAACGTAATGGATTTGCAGATCTTAAGATTGCAGAACTTTGGAACATGACAGCAGATGAAGTTCGTGCCATTCGTACAGAAAACAAAATCATCCCAGTTTATAAAATGGTTGATACATGTGCGGCTGAATTTGAATCAGCAACACCATACTTCTATTCAACATACGAATGGGAAAATGAATCAATCAAGTCAGATAAAGAATCAATTATCGTACTTGGTTCTGGTCCAATCCGCATTGGTCAAGGGGTTGAATTTGACTACGCTACAGTTCACTCTGTAAAAGCTATTCAGGCAGCTGGATATGAAGCTATTATCATGAACTCAAATCCAGAAACAGTATCAACTGACTTCTCAATTTCTGATAAGCTTTACTTTGAACCACTAACGTTTGAAGATGTTATGAACGTTATTGAACTTGAACAACCTAAAGGTGTCATTGTTCAATTCGGTGGACAAACAGCTATCAACTTGGCTGAGCCACTTTCTAAAGCTGGTGTCAAAATTCTTGGTACACAGGTTGCTGATCTTGACCGCGCTGAAGACCGTGATCTCTTTGAACAAGCTTTGAAAGAATTGGATATTCCTCAACCACCAGGACAAACAGCTACCAACGAAGAAGAAGCGGTTGAAGCTGCTCACAAGATTGGTTTCCCAGTTTTGGTTCGTCCATCTTATGTCCTTGGTGGGCGTGCGATGGAAATTGTAGAAAATGAAGATGACCTTCGTTCTTACATGCGTACTGCTGTTAAAGCAAGTCCAGACCACCCAGTTCTTGTTGACTCATACATCGTCGGTCGTGAGTGTGAAGTGGATGCCATTTCAGATGGTAAGGATGTGCTTATTCCTGGTATTATGGAACACATCGAACGCGCTGGTGTTCACTCAGGTGACTCAATGGCAGTTTACCCACCACAAACACTTCCTAAGAAAGTGCAAGAAACAATTGCTGACTACACAAAACGTTTGGCAATTGGTTTGAACTGCTACGGTATGATGAACATTCAATTTGTCATCAAAGATGAAACGGTTTATGTTATCGAAGTTAACCCTCGTGCTAGTCGTACAGTTCCATTCTTATCAAAAGTAACTAACATTCCAATGGCACAAGTTGCAACTAAATTGATTCTTGGACAAAGTCTTGCTGATCTTGGTTACGAAGATGGACTTTACCCAGAATCTGATTATGTGCATGTCAAGGCGCCAGTCTTCTCATTCACAAAACTTGCTAAGGTTGATAGTCTTTTAGGCCCTGAAATGAAATCAACTGGTGAAGTTATGGGTTCTGATTTGACTCTTGAAAAAGCACTTTACAAAGCTTTTGAAGCGTCATATCTTCACTTGCCATCATTTGGTAATGTTGTCTTCACAGTATCTGATGATACTAAAGAAGAAGCTCTTGGCTTGGCAAAACGCTTTGCTAACATTGGCTACAGCATTTTTGCAACACACGGAACAGCTAAGTTCTTTGCTGAACATGGACTTGATTCAACAATCATTGATAAGATTGGTCAGGATGATGACAATGACATTCCTGCACTTGTTCGTACAGGTAAAGTACAAGCGATTGTGAATACAGTCGGTACAAAACGTACACTTGACGAAGATGGTGCGATTATTCGTAGCTCTGCTATTGAACACGGTGTTCCTCTCTTTACCGCGCTCGATACAGTAGATGCTATGATTCGTGTCCTTGAAAGTCGAGGATTTACAACACAAGCCATCTAATTTTAAGTCTAAATATATATTTGAAAAGTCTGAGACAAACTGTCTCAGGCTTTTTTCTCTTACAAACTTGTAAGATTGCAATGCTAAAAAACTTCTATAATATTTGATAAAGATAGTAGTCAGGTTTGTTCTTGACAGTAAAATATCAAAAATGTATAATTGTTCTATCTGAGTGATACAACTATACAAGAAAGAATATGAGGATTATTATGTCTAGAAGAAGTAAATCAAGTATGTCAAAAAAAACTAAGGTGATGATTGGTGCAGCGGCAGCGTTCTTTGTTCTTGCAGGTGGAGGCTTAATGCTTGTGCAACAATCAAAAGCAAAAGCTGCGAACGCTGAAGTTTCTTATAAAGCTGTAAAAGTAACAGAAGGAACGGTTTCATCAACAACACTCTTAACGGGACAAGTAAAGGCTCTTCAAGAGCAGTATGTTTATTTTGATAACAGTAAAGGCAGCTCTGCTAAGGCAACTGTTGCTGTAGGAGATCAAATTACAACTGGTCAACAATTGGTTCAATACGACTCAACCACAGCTCAAGCAACATATGACACAGCCGTTCGTGGCCTTAATAAAGTTGGACGCCAGATTGACCATCTGAAAAAATATGGTAATCTTCCAACAACATCAACAACGACTGATGACGAAACTGGTGAAGAAAAGACAGTTACGCAACAACCAACTGCTCAACAAACAGCAGATTACAATCAACAATTACAAGACTTGAATGATGCTTACGCAGATGCACAAGCAGAAGTGAATAAAGCGCAACAAGCTTTAAATGAAACAATCATTACTAGCGATGTGTCTGGTACAGTTGTTGAAGTAAATAACGACATTGATCCAGCATCTAAAAATAGTCAAACTCTTGTTCACGTTGCTACAGAAGGGCAACTTCAAGTTAAAGGAACGTTGACAGAGTACGATTTAGCAAATATTAAAACAGGTCAAAATGTTAAGATCAAATCAAAAGTGTATCCTGATAAAGAGTGGACTGGTACGATCTCATACATTTCAAATTATCCAAATCAAACAGCCTCTTCTGAATCAAATGGCTCATCAAACAGTGCAGCTTCATATGATTACAAGATTGATTTGACTGGAGACACAGCAAATCTTCAACAAGGCTTTACAGTTTCTGTGGAAGTTGTCAACGAAAATAAAAACAAATTAGTTCCTGTTGATGCTCTTGTATCTGAAGGTGACAAGAAATTTGTTTGGGTTTACGATAAAGCGACTAAGAAAATCAGCAAAGTTGAAGTAGCCGTTGGTAATGCAGATGCTTCTCAACAAGAAATTTTAAGTGGTTTGGAAGTCGGACAAACAGTTATTTCAAACCCTGAAAAATCAATGAAGAATGGTGAGAAAGTAGATAAAGTCACTACTGAAGATGCCGCTACAACAGAAAAATAAGAGGTGAGTAAGTAGTGAAAGATGAGAAAAAAGCATTAATTCAGCTAAGTAATATCGTAAAATCCTATCGTAATGGTGATCAAGAGCTTAATGTCCTCAAAGGAATTGATTTGACAGTCTATGAAGGTGAATTCGTAGCAATTATGGGTCCATCTGGTTCTGGTAAATCAACTCTAATGAACATCATTGGTTTGTTAGACAGACCGACCTCAGGTGATTATATTTTAAATGGAACACAAGTAGAAGAACTCAAAGAAAAGCAATTAGCCAAAGTTAGAAATCAAGAAATCGGGTTTGTTTTTCAACAATTTTTCCTTCTTTCAAAATTGTCTGCTTTGCAAAATGTTGAGCTTCCACTTGTTTACGCCGGGGTAAATTCGTCAAAACGACGTCAATTAGCCAAACAATTTTTGGAAAAAGTTGAGCTCAGCGAACGCATGAAACATTTGCCATCAGAGTTATCAGGTGGTCAAAAACAACGTGTGGCTATTGCGCGTGCCTTGGTGAATAATCCATCAATCATCCTTGCTGATGAGCCAACCGGTGCACTTGATACCAAGACAAGTGACCAAATCATGCAATTGTTGACTGAGCTTAATCGTGAAGGAAAAACAATTGTTATGGTTACGCATGAACCTGAAATTGCTGATTTTGCTACACGAAAAATTGTTATTCGCGATGGTGAGATTACGCGAGACACGACAGAAAGTGTCAGAATTGATTAGGGGAGGATTATAATGGAAAATTGGAAATTCGCCCTAAGTTCAATTATGGGGCACAAGATGCGTTCGTTTCTGACGACTTTAGGGGTTATTATTGGTGTAGCTTCAGTCGTTGTTATCATGGCTTTGGGGCAAGGAATGACTAATCAAGTTACTAATATGTTCGCTTCAGACAGCCAAGATGTTCAGCTCTATTACACAACTAAAAAGACTGACGATATTGATGTTTTTGATGATGAAGATCCTAGAGATGCTGATAAAGGACCAGCCATTAAAGAAGAATGGTTGCAAAAAATTACCAGTGAGCTGCCAGATGTTGAAAATTATTATTTAACCAATGGTACAACGTCAACAGTTGAGGGCAATCAGAAAAAGTCAAAAAATGTTAACATAACAGGAGTTAACAGAACCTACTTTACGGTTAAAAAATACAAAGTTCTTGCAGGACGAAGCTTTGAAACTGGCGATTACAGTCGATTCTCCCGCATTGTCATGCTGGATACCAAGCTTGCAGTTAAATTATTTGGTAGCAATGAAAATGCACTAAATCAACATGTATCAATTGGTTCAAAAAATTATTTGGTTGTTGGTGTTTATAAAGATCCAAATGCTGGATCTCAGCAATATGGTATGCAATCTGGCGGTAATGCTGTCATGACCAATACTCAATTAGCTGCAGAGTTTAATGTGGATGAAGTTCAAGCGGCATTTGTCCATGTTGAAGACGTCAAACAAACTACAAAAGTCGGAAAAGAAGCGGCTCGTCTCTTAACGCAATTGTCAGGGGTGAGGACTGGTCGCTTTACAATTTTTGACATGTCACAAGTTATTTCTCAAGTCAGCTCTGCTTATAGCATGATGACAGCAGTTATTGGTGCTATCGCAGGTATTTCTCTTCTTGTTGGTGGTATTGGGGTTATGAATATCATGTTGGTATCTGTTACCGAGCGTACACGAGAAATTGGTTTACGAAAAGCTCTTGGAGCAACCCGTCAAAAGATTTTGACACAATTTTTGATTGAATCAATGGTATTGACAATTTTAGGTGGTTTAATTGGACTTTGCCTAGCTTCTGGTTTAACAAGCCTTATTGGAAATAGCATTCCAAATGTAAAACCATCAATCTCATTAAACATTGCTTTAGGAAGTCTTATCTTCTCAGCGATAATTGGTGTTATTTTTGGACTTTTACCGGCTAATAAAGCAAGTAAACTAGATCCGATTGAAGCTCTTCGCTATGAATAGTGAGAAAGTTATAAGAATTCTTGTTTAATAGGAGCAACCCTTGTATAATGGTTTTAAAGTAACAAATAAAAATAAAGGGTGATACGATGTATGGTGCTTTAAAAAAACTGGTTAAATTTCTAGGAATTTTTTCAATTGTTTTAACGGTTCTATTTTTAGTTTATCTGTTTAAGAATTTGGATATTTTAAATGATCCTGATGCCTTAACAAGAGCTTTAAAAGGTCATCTTATTCTTGGGAGTTTTGCTTTTCTTCTTCTACAAATCATCCAAGTAGTTATTCCAATTATTCCTGGGGGAGTCACCACAGTTGTGGGGTTTATGGCTTTTGGACCTATTCTAGGCTTTATCTTAAATTATGTTGGGATAGTAATTGGAAGTATCATTCTATTCTTGTTAACTCGCCGCTACGGCAAACCATTCATCATGCTCTTTATCGATGAGCAAACTTATGCAAAATATGAGGAAAAGTTAGCTTCATCAACCTATGAAACAGTTTTTGCGCTGAATATGGCTTCACCAATCTCGCCAGCAGACATTTTGGTTATGATTACAGGTTTATCTAAGATGTCTTTTAAACGATTCCTTTACATTATTTTACTTTGCAAGCCGATTTCAATCGTTGCTTTTAGTTACTTCTGGATTTACGGCGGGCAATTTATCAGAAGTTTGCTTTGATTTTGTTATAATAGATATATGACTATTGCAATTACAACGAGTTTAAAGGAAAATGATGATTTATTAAAAAGAGCAAGAATAATCGGAGAGAAGCTTTCTTTGCCTGTCATCAAACGGCAAAAGCAATCAGTAACAAAGCTTTTAAAGGGAAGAGAAAGTCTTCTTCTGGTTTATGATAATAAGCTTTGCCTGGTAAATCAAGATGGTAGTGAACTTGTTTTTCATCCAGACACTGCTATGCTACGCATTAAAAGCTCACATGATGCTTTAATTGATTTGTTGGGAAAAGAACCTTTGCAAATTCTTGATAGCACGATGGGCTTAGCAAGTGATAGCATTGTCATGGCTTATGCGGGCCACACTGTCACAGCGGTGGAAAGCCACCCAATCATTCATTTTATTGTATCAGAAGGATTACAGCATTATCAGTCTGATTCAGAAGTTTTAAATAAAGCCATGCGTTCAATTCACACGGTTTGTGCGGAGAATTTAGCTTATTTAAAAACATTGCCAGATAATTCTTATGATGTCATTTACTGTGATCCAATGTTTTCTGAGAGAATTACGGAGTCTAAAAATTTAGATGGCTTACGCCAATATGCTAACGATACAGCTTTTTCAGAAGAATTTTTGAGAGAAGCAAAGCGCGTGGCAAGAAAGAAAATTATTATTAAAGCTCATTTTAGGGATAAGGTATTTGAAACCTATGGGTTTAAGCAATTTGTGCGACCAAACCAAAAGTTTCATTACGGTGTGATTGAGCTTTGAGGCATTTGATCAATTGAAAAAATTTTAAAAGGTGTCAAGTTTTTTTCTTGACACCTTATCTTTTTATGATATAATAAATTAAGTGAGTTAGTAGCAGAGCTATTAACCTAAACAAAAAAATAGAAAAGAGACTTTATACTAATGGCAGTAAAAATCCGTTTAACTCGTATGGGTTCTAAGAAAAAACCTTTCTACCGTATCAACGTAGCTGATTCACGTGCTCCACGTGACGGTCGTTTCATCGAAACAGTTGGTACTTACAACCCACTTATCGAAGAAAACCAAGTATCACTTAAAGAAGAACGTGTTCTTGAATGGTTGTCTAAAGGTGCTCAACCTTCAGATACAGTTCGTAACATCCTTTCACGTGAAGGCGTTATGAAAAAATTCCACGATTCAAAATTCTCAAAATAATAGAGTAAACTAAGCCTATGGATACCATTGAAAATCTTATTATCGCTATTGTGAAACCTTTGATTTCACAACCAGATAATCTTACCATTAAAATTGAAGATACACCTGAGTTTTTAGAATATCATCTTGATTTGGATGCACAGGACATCGGTCGTGTTATCGGTAAAAAAGGTCGTACCATTACAGCGATAAGATCGATTGTCTATTCGGTACCAACTCAAGGTAAAAAAGTAAGACTCGTTATTGACGAAAAAGGAGAAGAGTAGCAATTAGCTGCCCTTTTTCTTTTTGTTTTTAGAGTTTAGTTTTGACTATTTTTCGGGTAAAAGGTTTTTTTGAAAAAAAGTTAAAAAAATTGAAAAAAGGGGTTTTCAAATAGTATCCTTTATGATAGAATATTTCTTGTGCTGATTTAGGAAATGTAAATCGCAAGGAACTTTTAAAAGTCTTGAAAAAAAGATTTAAAAAAGTTTCAAAAAACTATTGACAAGCAAGTGAAATTGCGATAGAATAGTCTATGTTGTTTATGGGGTATAGCCAAGCGGTAAGGCAAGGGACTTTGACTCCCTCATGCGTTGGTTCGAATCCAGCTACCCCAGTAAACCTCAAAGGTTTTGTTAATATGGTCCGTTGGTCAAGGGGTTAAGACACCGCCTTTTCACGGCGGTAACACGGGTTCGAATCCCGTACGGACTATCTTGACCAGTTGCAGCGTGGCAGCTGGTTTTTTCTTTACCATTTTTATGGTAAAATGATAAAGACTAAGTTATGTGGAGTTGAAATGAATTACTATAATGTTGGAAAAATCGTCAATACACAAGGTCTTCAAGGTGAGATGCGTGTGTTGTCAGTAACTGATTTTGCTGAAGAACGTTTTAAAAAGGGTTCAAAATTAGCTGTTTTTGATGATAAAGATAATTTCTTGATTGATGTTGAGATTGCTAGTCATCGTAAACAAAAGAATTTTGATATTATCAAGTTTAAAGGCATGTATCATATCAATGATATTGAAAAATACAAAGGTTGCACTTTGAAAGTAGCTGAAGAAAACTTGTCAGAGCTTGAAGACGGTGAATTTTACTATCATGAAATTATCGGGCTTGATGTTTATGAAAATGACATTTTAGTCGGACAAGTTAAAGAAATTCTTCAACCTGGCGCAAATGATGTTTGGGTGGTTAAACGTAAAGGTAAACGCGACTTGCTATTACCATACATTCCACCAGTTGTTTTAAATGTCGATGTTGCTGCCAATCGTGTAGATGTGGATATTTTGGAAGGACTTGACGATGAAGATTGATATCTTAACGCTTTTTCCTGAAATGTTTGCGCCATTAGAATACTCTATTGTCGGGAAAGCAAAGGAAAAAGGGTTGCTTGACATTAACTATCACAATTTCCGTGATAATGCCGAAAAAGCTCGTCATGTTGATGATGAACCATACGGTGGTGGACAGGGAATGTTGCTTCGTGCACAGCCTATTTTTGACACGATTGATAAAATCGATGCGAAGAAACCTCGTGTTATTCTTTTGGATCCAGCGGGTCGCACTTTTGATCAAAGCTATGCTGAAGAGTTGGCGCAAGAAGAAGAGTTGATTTTTATCTGTGGCCATTATGAAGGTTATGATGAACGTATCAAGACTTTGGTAACGGATGAAATCTCACTCGGGGATTTTGTTTTAACGGGTGGTGAATTGGCTGCGATGACGATTGTGGATGCAACGGTTCGCCTAATTCCAAATGTTCTTGGAAAAGAAGCGAGTCACCAAGATGATTCGTTCTCATCTGGTTTGCTCGAGTTCCCACAATACACTCGTCCTTATGACTTCAGAGGTATGAAAGTTCCTGATATTTTGATGAGTGGTCACCACGAAAATATTCGCAAATGGCGAATTGAACAAAGTCTTCGTAAGACTTTAGAGCGTCGACCGGATTTGTTGGAAAATTATGCTTTTACAAAAGAAGAAGAGGCTATTTTCCGAAAGATTCTCAAAGAGAGAGACGCGCAAGAATAGAATATGTGATATAATAGAGGACATGCAGGCTGTATGTCTCTTTATTTTTAGGGAGGTTTTATGCGAACGAAGGAAGTCCTTGTTCTGTCTTATCAGGAAAGTTGGAAAGATGATTTTGAGAAGATTGCCAAAGAGCTTAAAGCTGCTCTAGGCGACTTAATTCTTAAAATAGAACATGTGGGAAGTACTTCTGTTCAAGGGCTTTCAGCAAAGCCAATTATTGACATCGATTTGGTGATTGCTATAGACACAGATTTGTCTGAGGTGATTCAAAAATTAGCAGTGATTGGTTATGTTCATGAGGGAAATTTAGGGATCGAAGGTAGAGAAGCTTTTGCTTACTCAGGCAAAGAGCATCTTCAAGTTCATCATCTTTATGTTTGTCCTGAAAATTCGCCTGAACTGAAGCGTCATCTTGCTTTTCGTGATTATTTACGTAGTCGTCCTGAGGCTGTTTTGGCTTATGGCGAGGTAAAAGAAAAAGCAGCGAAGCTATTCCCTAAAGATATTGATCAATACATTGCCTATAAATCGTCGATTATCGAAGAAATATACAAGGAGTTGGAAATATAAATGTCAGAAAATCGTGAAATCTATGATATTACTATCATTGGTGGTGGACCTGTTGGTTTGTTTGCAGCCTTTTACGCTGGTTTGCGCGGCGTTTCGGTGAAAATCATTGAAAGTTTATCTGAACTTGGTGGACAACCTGCAGTTCTTTATCCAGAAAAAATGATTTATGACGTTGCTGGTTTTCCTGGAATTACAGCAGCTGATTTGACTGAAAATCTGATCAAGCAACTAGATCGTTTCAAAGATAGCACAGCTATTTGCCTTAAAGAAGAAGTCAAAACATTTGAAAAAGATGGTGATATTTTCACTATCGAAACAAATAAAGGTCAACATTTTTCACGTGCTATCGTGATTGCATGTGGTAATGGTGCTTTTGCCCCTCGTACACTTGGTTTGGAAGGTGAAGAAGCTTACGCTGACAACAACCTTTTCTACAACGTTCACAAACTTGACCAATTCGCTGGTAAAGATGTAGTCATTTGTGGTGGTGGTGACTCAGCTGTCGACTGGGCAAATCACTTAGATGGCTTGGCTAAAAGTGTAACTATTGTGCACCGTCGTGATGCTTTTCGTGCTCATGAACACAGTGTAGAAGTTTTGAAAGAGTCAAATGTTAACATTTTGACACCTTATGTGCCATTTGAACTTTCTGGTGATGGTCAATTTGTTAAGAGCTTAACTGTTCAAAAAGTGAAGTCTGATGAAACTGTTGAATTGCCACTTGACGCTTTGATTGTAAGTTTTGGATTTTCAACATCAAATAAAAACCTTAAAAATTGGAATGTGGATTACAAACGTTCAAGTATTGCGGTGTCACCATTGTTTGAAACAAGTCAAGCAGGTGTTTACGCAATTGGTGATGCGGCCGATTATGAAGGTAAGGTCGATTTGATTGCGACTGGATTTGGTGAAGCACCAACAGCGATTAATCAAGCTATCAAGTATATCTTCCCTGATCGTGATAACCGTGTTGTTCACTCAACATCATTAATCAATGAATAAAAACAAAAAGCCTTGTAAGAATGATTCTTACGAGGCTTTTTCTGAAATTTTCGAGAATCTTTTCTGAAAATTGACGGTCTGACAGAAAAATGATAGAATTTGAGAGAAAGTGCTTGACATTGATTGCAAATATAGTATAATTCTAACTGTAAACGATTACAAAGGAGGTGGCGAGGATTCTAAAGTCTAAACGAAAGCAGTTAATCATGGAAAAACTTTCCCATGATAAGTTTGTTCGGCTAGATGATTTAGTGAGCCTACTAGATACCTCTGAGTCCACTGTTCGCAGGGATTTAGACGAGCTTGAAAGTGAGCGAAAACTTCACCGAGTACACGGTGGAGCAGAACTTCCTCACTCTCTCCAAGAGGAATTTACCAATCAACAAAAATCTATCAAAAACATTCAAGAAAAAATGCTGGTTGCTAGAAAAGCAGCATCCTTGATTTCAAATGATGATGTTATTTTTGTAGATGCAGGGACAACCAATGAATTGTTGTTAGGCTATTTGAACCAAGACAATTTAACTGTTGTAACCAACTCGATTCACCATGCGGCTAAGTTGGTTGATAAAAACATTCAGACCATTATTATTGGTGGTCATGTAAAAAAATCAACAGATGCCAGCATTGGAGCTGTGGCTTATGAGCAAATTAAGCAGTTGAACTTTGATAAGGCTTTTTTAGGTATCAACGGTATCGATGAGGAATTTTTAACGACACCAGATATGGAGGAAGCTGTTATCAAGAAAACTGTGATTGAAAATGCTAGAAAGTCATACATCGTTACAGATTCATCAAAAATCGGTCGGGTATCCTTTGCCAAGGTCGATAAGATTGAGAATGCTACAATTATTACCAATCAATCTAGCGGAGCACTGATGAAAAAAATAAAAGAAAATACGAGGGTAATTGAAGTATGATTTACACAGTAACGCTGAATCCATCAATCGATTTTATCGTACGTTTGGATCATTTAGAACTTGGTAGCGTTAACCGCATGACTAGCGATGACAAATTTGCTGGTGGTAAAGGTATCAATGTTAGTCGTATCTTGCAACGTTTGGATGTCGATAATACAGCAACTGGATTTATCGGTGGATTTACTGGACGTTTTGTTGAAGATGGCTTGACTGCAGAAGGTATCAAAACAAACTTTGTTCAAGTTTTTGAAGATACACGTATCAACGTTAAAATCAAAGCTGGTGAAGAAACAGAAATCAATGGTGCTGGTCCAAAAATTTCAGATGAAAAACTTGAAGAATTAAAAGCAATTCTTGCTGGTCTTTCAAGTGAAGATACTGTTGTTTTTGCAGGTTCAGCTCCAAGTAGCCTTGGTAACCAAGTTTACAACACATTGATTCCAATTGCTAAAAAAGCTGGTGCAGAAGTAGTTTGTGACTTTGAAGGTCAAACACTTTTAGATTCATTAAACTACCAACCACTTTTAGTAAAACCAAATAATCACGAATTAGCAGATATTTTTGGTGTAGAATTGAACGGTCTTGAAGACATCGAAAAATACGCCCGCGAAATTCTTGCAAAAGGTGCTAAAAACGTTATTATTTCAATGGCTGGTGATGGTGCATTATTAGTTACACCAGAAGCGGCTTACTTTGCAAAACCAATCAAAGGCACTGTTAAAAATTCTGTTGGTGCTGGAGATTCAATGGTTGCCGGATTTACTGGTGAATACGTGAAATCAGGTGACCCAATCGAAGCGCTTAAATGGGGTGTTGCCTGCGGTACAGCAACGACATTCTCAGATGATTTAGCAACAGCTGAATTCATTAAAGAAACATATCAAAAAGTAGAGGTAGAAAAACTATGAAAATTCAAGACTTGCTCAGAAAAGATGTCATGATTCTTGATTTGAAAGCAACTTCAAAAGAAGCTGTTATCGATGAAATGATTACAAGCCTTGTTGAACACGGAGTTGTCACAGACTTTGATACTTTTAAACAAGGTATCATGAACCGTGAAGCACAAACATCAACAGGTTTGGGTGATGGTATTGCTATGCCTCACAGTAAGAACGCCGCTGTTAAAGAAGCAACAGTTCTTTTTGCAAAATCTCAAGCAGGTGTTGATTATGAAGCATTGGATGGCCAACCGACTTACCTATTCTTCATGATTGCAGCACCAGACGGAGCAAACGATACTCACTTAGCAGCACTTGCTGAATTGTCAAAATACCTTTTGAAAGATGGTTTTGCTGATAAATTGCGTCACGTCTCAACAGCTGATGAAGTCATCGCAACTTTTGACTCTGCAGAAGAAGATAATAAAGCAAAAGAAGAAGTTAAAGCAGCTCTAGTATCAGATGACAAACCGCTTATCGTAGCTGTAACAGCTTGTACAACTGGTATTGCTCACACTTACATGGCTGAAGAAGCTCTTATCAAACAAGGTGACGAAATGGGTGTCACTGTTCGTGTTGAAACAAATGGTGCATCAGGTGTCGGTAACCGTTTGACAGCTGATGAAATCGCTCATGCTAAAGGTGTTATTGTTGCTGCAGATAAAGCAGTGGAAATGGCACGTTTTGACGGTAAACCATTGGTATCTCGTCCAGTTGCTGACGGTATCAAGAAAACTGAAGAATTAATTAACATCATCCTTGATGGTAAAGCTGACACTTACAAAGCTGCAGCAGGTTCTTCTACTGAAGAAAAAGAATCAAGTGAAAAACTTAGCCTTGGCGCTGCATTCTACAAACACTTGATGAGTGGTGTTTCTCAAATGTTGCCATTCGTTATCGGTGGTGGTATCATGATTGCACTTGCATTCTTGATTGATAACATTTTGGGTGTGCCAAAAGATCAACTTTCTAACTTGGGTACATATCACCAAGCAGCTGCTTACTTCAAAACAATTGGTAATGCTGCCTTTGGATTCATGCTTCCAATCTTGGCAGGTTACATTGCTTACTCAATCGCTGAAAAACCAGGTCTTGTAGCTGGTTTCGTAGCTGGTGCGATTGCTTCAAGCGGTGCTGCTTGGGGTAATCTTGAAGGGACTCCTTCAGGTTTCCTTGGAGCACTTGTAGGTGGTTTCCTTGCTGGATGGTTAGTTAACCTTGTTAAAAAAGCATGTGCTGGTTTGCCACGTTCACTTGAAGGTATCAAATCAATCTTGCTTTACCCATTACTTGGTGTCTTCTTGACAGGTTTTGCAATGTTGTTCGTCAACATTCCAATGGCTGCTATTAACACTGGTTTGAACAACTTCCTTGGAGGTCTTCAAGGTGCATCAGCAGTTCTTCTTGGAGCTATCCTTGGTGGTATGATGGCTATCGATATGGGTGGACCATTTAACAAAGCTGCGTATGTCTTTGGTACAGGTACACTTGCTGCATCAGTAGCAACAGGTGGTTCAGTGGCTATGGCATCAGTTATGGCTGGTGGTATGGTTCCACCACTTGCAGTATTTGTTGCAACTCTTCTTTTCAAAAACAAATTCACTGAAGAAGAACGTAACTCAGGTTCGACAAACATCATCATGGGTCTTTCATTTATCACAGAAGGAGCTATCCCATTTGGTGCTGCTGACCCTGCTCGTGCAATTCCAAGCTTCATGGTTGGTTCTGCCGTAGCTGGTGGTCTTGTCGGAGCATTCGGTATTAAATTGATGGCTCCACACGGTGGTATCTTTGTTATTGCATTGACAAGTGCTCCAATTCTTTACCTTGTCTTTGTTATCATTGGTGCAATCGTTGCAGGTCTTCTCTTCGGAGCCCTTAAAAAAGCAAAATAATTAAAAGTCATTACAATACAACTAATACAAAAAATTATTAATCTAACAACGATAAAGGGATTCCTTCGGGAATCTCTTTTTTAAGTGTTAGAAGATTCTTGTTATAGTTTAAAACTATAACAGATTCTAATTACATAGTTAAAAACTATAGCAAAGCATAAAAAGATAGAATGGCTAGAACCATTGAAAAATAAGGGTTTATCGTTTAAAATCTTAACTATAAAATTTTTGAATTGTATAGTTTTAAACTAATACGGTTATAGGAGGTAACTATGGTTAAGGTTTCGAATTTGGGATATCCGCGTTTGGGTGAGAATCGTGAGTGGAAAAAATTGATTGAGTCTTATTGGGCTGGCAATATCTCACAAGATGAATTGCAAGCAGAAGCGAAGGCATTGCGCTTATCATTTTTGAAAAAACAAGCTGATGCAGGTCTTGATTTTATTCCTGTGGGTGATTTTTCACTTTACGATCATATTTTGGATTTGTCTGTGCAATTTGGCGTGATTCCAAATCGTTTTGCCAAGGAAGAGATTAATCTGGATTTGTTCTTTGCGATTGCGCGTGGTAACAAGGAAAATGTTGCTTCATCAATGAAAAAATGGTTCAACACCAACTACCACTACATTGTTCCAGAATGGTCAAAAGTTAAACCGCACTTGACAAATACACGCTTGCTTGATTTGTACCTTGAAGCTAAAGAAGTTGTTGGTGATAAGGCTAAGCCAGTTATTACTGGGCCAATCACTTATGTCGCCTTGTCATCTGAGGTTAGCGATTTTACTTCAGCAGTGAAAAAACTCTTGCCACTTTACAAACAAGTCTTTACAGAATTGGTTGAAGCTGGTGCAACATACATTCAAGTTGATGAACCGATTTTTGTAACGGATGAAGGGGCAGATCTTCTTGAAGCAGCAAAATGCGTTTATGCTTATTTTGCCAAAGAAGTGCCACAAGCCAAGATTATCTTCCAAACTTACTTTGAAGCTTTGATTGATGCTAAAGAGTTATCAGAACTTCCGGTTGCAGCATTTGGTCTTGATTTTGTTCATGGCCTTGATGAAAATCTTGAAGTGGTTGAAGCTGGTTATTTTGAAAATAAAGAAGTGTTTGCAGGAGTTGTTGATGGTCGTAACATCTGGGCAACTGATTTTGAAAAAACATCAGAATTGCTCGAAAAGCTACAAGCTAAAGTTGGCAATCTTGTGATTCAACCATCTTGTTCTCTTCTTCATGTGCCTGTAACTACTAAAAATGAAACTGACCTTGAGCCTGTTCTTAAAAATGGTCTTGCATTTGCAGATGAAAAATTGCAAGAACTTGAACTTTTAAGTCAATACTTGGATGGTCAAGAATCTGAAGCTTACAAGCAACATGTGGTTGACTTTGACGCTTTGCAAGCAGCTGATTTCCGAAATGTGACTCTTGAAAGTTTAGAAAATGTGCCGACTGAGCGTGTGGATTACAAAGTTCGCCGCAAGGTGCAACAAGAAAAGCTAGGTTTGCCAACACTTCCGACAACGACAATTGGGTCATTCCCTCAATCACCAGAAGTTCGTCGTACTCGTCTGGCTTGGAAACGTGGCAATATCTCTGATGCTGAATATGAAGATTTCATCAAATCAGAAATCGCTCGTTGGATTAAGATTCAAGAAGACTTAGATATCGATGTTTTGGTACACGGTGAATTTGAACGTGTGGACATGGTTGAATTTTTCGGTCAAAAATTAGCTGGCTTTACCACAACTAAACTTGGTTGGGTGCAATCATACGGTTCTCGTGCAGTTAAACCACCAATTATTTACGGTGATGTGAAACACATCCAACCTTTGTCAGTAAAAGAAGTGGTTTATGCGCAAAGTTTGACTGACCGTCCTGTGAAAGGAATGTTAACTGGACCTATTACCATCACTAACTGGTCATTTGAACGTTCAGATATCTCACGCGCAGATCTTTTTAACCAAATTGGTCTTGCTATCAAAGACGAAATCAAGTTGCTTGAAGATGCAGGCATTGCTATTATCCAAGTGGATGAAGCTGCGCTTCGTGAAGGTTTGCCACTTCGTAAAGCTAAACAAAAAGCTTATCTCGATGACGCTGTGCATGCTTTCCGCATCGCAACATCGTCTGTCAAAGATGATACTCAAATTCACACTCACATGTGTTACTCTAAGTTTAATGAAATCATCGATTCTATTCGTGACTTGGACGCTGATGTTATTTCTATTGAGACAAGTCGTAGCCACGGTGATGTCATTGAATCATTTGAAACAGCAGTTTACCCACTTGGAATTGGTCTAGGGGTTTACGATATTCACTCACCACGTGTGCCAAGTAAAGAGGAAGTTATTGCAAATATTGAACGTCCACTTCGTCAATTATCATTGGAACAATTCTGGGTAAACCCTGACTGTGGTCTTAAAACACGTCGCGAACCAGAAACAATTGCCTCACTTAAAGTATTAGTAGAAGCAACTAAGGAAGTTCGAGCAAAATACGGAAAATAAGGAAGGTTGAGCTATGTCACGATTATTAGAACGTTTAAAAACAGATATTTTAGTCGCTGACGGTGCTATGGGAACTCTTCTTTATGCTAATGGTCTTGATAATTGTTACGAAGCTTATAATTTGACGCATCCAGAAAAAGTTTTAGCGATTCATAAAGCTTATATTGACGCTGGTGCTGATGTCATTCAGACAAACACCTATGCGGCCAAAAGACATCGACTAGAAGGTTACGGCTATGGTGACAAGATTAAAGAAATCAATCAAGCAGGCGTCAAAATTGCAAGACAAGCAGCAGGCAAGGATACCTTTGTTTTGGGAACAGTCGGTGCTCTTCGTGGTCTCAAACAATGCGAATTATCGCTTGATGAGATTATCAAGGAAACTTTAGAACAAGTTGGTTATTTGCTTGAAACAAAGGAAATTGATGGTCTTTTATTTGAAACTTACTACGATGAAGAAGAAATCATCGAAATTTTAAAGGCAGTCAGACCTTTAACAGACTTGCCGATTATTACCAATATTTCCATTCATGAAGCGGGAATAACCGAAAATGGTCGCCCATTGGTTGAAATTTTTGGAAAACTAGTGATGCTCGGGGCAGATGTAGTAGGACTCAATTGTCATTTGGGACCTTATCACATGATTCAATCGTTAAAACAAGTTCCATTATTTGCCCAGTCTTACTTATCTGTTTATCCTAATGCTAGTTTGTTATCCTTTGTTGATGATAATGGCAGCGGGCAGTATGGATTTAGCCAGAACGCAGATTACTTTGGGAAAAGTGCAGAGCTTCTTGTGGCTGAAGGAGCACGTCTGATTGGTGGGTGTTGTGGCACAACGCCTGACCATATCAGAGCAGTTAAGCGTGCAATAAAAGGCTTGAAACCAGTCTCACGCAAATTTGTTACACCGATGGTTGAAGAAGCAGAACTGATTAAGGCGGTTAAGCAATCAGAAACTATCGTCGACAAAGTCAAAAGAAAAGTAACTATTATAGCAGAGCTGGATCCACCAAAAACACTTGATATTAGAAAGTTTACTAAAGGGGTAAAAGCTTTGGACGAGGCTGGAGTATCTGCAATTACGCTGGCAGATAATTCGCTAGCTAAGACACGTATCTGTAATGTTAGTATTGCCTCGCTTTTGAAAAATGAGATTTCAACACCGTTTTTACTACACTTATCTTGTCGCGACCACAATATGATTGGGCTTCAATCACGTCTTTTGGGGATGGACGTGTTGGGCTTTCATCAGGTACTAGCGATTACAGGGGACCCATCTAAAATAGGAGATTTTCCGGGAGCAACCAGCGTCTATGATGCCACGAGCTTCAAGTTATTGGAGCTGATTAAGCAACTTAACAAGGGAATAGGTTACAGTGGCGCAAGCATTAAAAAAGAAACAACTTTTACAGCAGCAGCGGCTTTCAATCCAAATGTTAAAAATTTATCACGTTGCGGTCGATTGATTGAAAGAAAGATTGCTGCTGGAGCAGATTGTTTTATTACACAGCCTATTTTTAATAGTGAGATTATTGAAAATTTAGCAGAGCTAACACGAGATTATGAAACGCCATTTTTTGTTGGTATTATGCCAATTACTAGCTATAACAATGCTATTTTCCTTCACAATGAAGTACCCGGCATTCAGCTATCAGATAACTTTCTAGCAAAACTAGAAGCTGTCAAAGATGACAAGGAAAAATGCCAACAATTGGCTTTAGAAGAAAGTAAACAATTAATTGATTATGCTTTAAAATTCTTTAACGGCATTTACCTCATTACACCATTTATGCGATATGATTTAACTGTTGAATTGGTTGAATATATCCATCAGAAAGTTGAACAAAGTCACCAAATAATACCTTAATCAAGAGAGATAGAGATTATCTCTCTTTTTTTCTCCTAAAAAATCATTTTTTTGCTTGACTTGGAGTTAACTCCAAGGTGTATGATAGGGATACTTGAAAAAAGCTGAGAAGCTTTTAAAAATGATTGTCAAATAAAAAGGAGAAATATATGGTACTTGAAACAATTTCATCACCACAAGATTTAAAACAATTATCTCGTGAAGATTTGCAACGTGTGGTTGATGAAGCTCGTCAAGCTTTGCTTGAAAAAACAAGTCAGCATGGCGGGCACAATGGACCAAACTTTGGCATGGTTGAAATGACAGTTGCTATGCACTATGTCTTTAATTCACCAGTAGATAAATTCATTTTTGACGTTTCACACCAATCATACGTTCATAAAATGTTAACTGGTCGTGCCAAAGCTTTTCTTGACCCAGCACATTACGATGATGTATCTGGTTACACAAATCCCAAAGAAAGTGAACATGATTTGTTTACCATTGGGCATACTTCAACCTCTTTGTCACTGGCTTCAGGTGTGGCAAAAGCGCGTGATTTAAAAGATGAAGTTTACAATGTTGTTGCTGTTATCGGTGATGGTTCACTGTCAGGTGGAATGGCTTATGAAGGCTTGAACCAAATCGCAACAGAAGGAACCAATACGATTGTTATTGTTAATGATAATGACCAATCAATCGCAGCAAATCCAACTGGTGGTATTTACACAGCCCTTCGTGACTTGCGTGAAAACAATGGCAAAGCTGCTAATAATTTCTTTGAGGCGCTTGGTTTTGACTACTATTACCTTGATGCTGGAAATGATTTGACTCAATTAATTGCTCTTTTTGAAGAAGTAAAAGATGCGAATCACCCAGTTTTGTTACATATTCATACGCAAAAAGGTCATGGTGTGACATTCATGGAAGAAAATCGTGAAGCATTCCATGCAGGTGGACCTTACAATCCAGAAACTGGAGAGTATCTTCGTCACACAACTTCAGGTGAAACTTACAACAGCATTACGACAGAATTTGTTTTAGACAAAATTGAAAAAGACCCAACGGTGGTTGCTGTAAATGCGGGAACTCCGATGTTTATGTTGAATCAAGAGCAACGTCAAAAGGCTGGTAAACAATTTGTTGACGTAGGGATTGCTGAAGAAGAAGCGGCGACTATGGCAGCTGGTCTTGCTAAAAATGGTGCAAAGTCAATCTGGTACGTCGCAGCACCATTTATGCAACGTACTTATGACCAATGGTCACATGACATCGCACTTAATAATCTTCCGGTGACAACCTTGGTTTACTCAGCGTCAGTTAGTGCCATGAATGATGAAAGTCACCTTGGTTTCTTCGATATTCCATTCTTGGCTCACATTCCAAATGTGGTTTACTTGGCGCCAACAAGTAAAGAAGAGCATCTTGCGATGCTTGATTGGGCTGTTGAACAAAATGAACACCCAGTTGCTATTCGTATTCCAGTTGGTCCACTTCGTGAGACTGGAGTAGCTGATACGACAGATTATTCAATTCTTAACAAGAACCAAGTCACTCAAAAAGGTAGCAAGGTTGCTATCTTTGGTCTTGGCAATTTCTATGGTTTAGCTGAAGAAGTGGCTAAAGAATTGGCCGACAAACACGGAATCACAGCAACCCTAGTTAATCCAAAATTCATCACAGGATTGGACGAAGAATTACTTGATAGTTTGGAATCTGACCACCAAGTTGTTGTAACTTTGGAAGATGGTGTCCTTGAAGGTGGTTACGGTCAAATGGTTGCAAGCTATCTTGGTGATGCTGACCTTAAAGTTCAAAATTATGGTGTTGAAAAAGCTTTCCACGATCGCTACAATGCTCAAGAACTTTTAGCTGAAAATGGTATCACTGTTGACAATATCGTCAAAAATATTATTAAGGTTTTAGATTAATAACATTAGCCTGGGGCATATTTGTCTCAGGTTCTTTTTATGAATTGGAATCTTTGATGGCTAAGAGTCTCTTTTTTGGTGAAAATTTGTTATACTGAGAGGTGACTTTTTGAAAGGAATGTATTGTATTTGGCAAAGGTAAGAAAAAGGAAGAAAAGAAGAAGGGTTAGTGGAAGACGACGTCGAAAAAATGTCCCTCGTTCTGTCTTATATGGCATGACTTTTCTAGCCTTTTTGGCTTCTTTGACCTTGATTTTCTTTGCTTATCACTCGCAGGAAGCAGCAAATCCAACCTCCGCAGACACTAGTCAATCATCTCAAGACACGACGACCATATCTTTCATTCAAACTATTGGTGAATCAGCTCGTCAAATCGCTGCGCAAAATGACCTTTACGCTTCGGTCATGATTGCGCAAGCCATTTTAGAATCGAACAGTGGTCAGTCAAAACTGAGTCAAGCACCCAATTATAATTTTTTTGGCATCAAAGGGGATTATAAGGGGCAATCGGTGACTATGCAGACTTGGGAGGATGATGGCAATGGGAATTCTTACACCATTGATGCTCAATTTCGTTCTTATGGTAGTCTGGAGGAATCTCTGCAGGATTATGCTCAGTTTCTTCAAAAAGATTTGTATGTTGGTGTGCATAAATCAAGAACCGCTTCTTATCAAGATGCGACAGCAGCACTAACGGGAACTTATGCCACTGATACGTCTTATGGTAGCAAATTAAATCAACTCATTTCAGAATACGATTTAACTATCTATGATAGTTGGTAAGCATACTTTTTTGAGTTAAAAAAAGAATTGTCAGTATTGCTTTAAAGTTCAAAGAAAAGCGTGCAAAATAGAGTTGAAATATGCTATAATGAAAAGTGATATACAAAGAGGAGATAAGTATGGAATTAGTACGTGAAAAAGAATTTGTCAACCAATACCATTATGATGCAAGAAATCTTGAATGGGAAAAAGAAAATGGTACACCGAAGACTAATTTTGAAGTCACATTTCAATTAGTGAAAAAAGACACAGACAATAATCAAACAACAATCGTTTCTGTTTTACAATTTATGGTCGTAAAACAAGAGTTTGTCATTAGCGGTGTTGTTTCACAAATGGTTCACATTCAAAATCGTATTGTCAATGAACCAAGTGAATTCACTAAGGACGAAGTTGAATATTTGGCAGCGCCTTTACTTGATATTGTGCAACGCCTAACATACGAAGTAACCGAAATTGCCCTCGATCGTCCAGGGGTTAAATTGGAGTTTAGAAGTTAATGAAATTAGCAGTTATAACAGATACAACCGCAGTTTTGTCAGATGACCTTAAGGCAAGAGAAAATCTTTTTGTCTTAGATATCCCAATCATGATTGGTGGTATTTCTTACGTTGAAGGTAAAGACTTGAGCCTTGATGATTTTTACAGAAAAATGGCTATGTCACCAACCTTACCTAAGACAAGCCAACCAAGTCTAGCAAAATTAGATGAAATTTTGACACAGCTTTCAACTGAAGGCTATACACACGTTGTAGGATTGTTTTTGTCATCAGGCATTTCAGGATTTTGGCAGAATATCCAATTCTTAATTGAAGATTATCCTGAATTAACGATTGCATTTCCAGATAGTAAAATCACTTCAGCACCATTAGGTAGCATGGTTAAAAACACACTTAATTGGGCTGAAAATGGTCTTTCATTTGATGATATTTTGGCTAAATTGCAAAAGCAAATCGATGGAACAAGTGCCTTTATCATGGTTGATGATTTAAATCACTTGGTAAAAGGTGGACGTTTGTCAAATGGTTCAGCTTTGATTGGTAACTTGCTTAGCATCAAACCAATTCTTTACTTTAATGACGAAGGTGTTATTGAAGTTTATGAAAAAGTGCGAACTGAGAAAAAAGCTATCAAACGTCTTGTTGATGTTTTGTCTGACGTGACTGAAAATGGAGAATACGAAGTTTTCATCATTCATTCTCGCGCAGAAGAAAAAGCTCAACATTTCTATCAAGCTTTGGCTGAAAGAGGTCAAACGAAGAATCTTGAAATCGTATCATTTGATGGCGTAATTGCTACTCATTTAGGGGAAGGTGCCGTTGCATTTGGTTTCACACCAATTGTCTAAGTGCTAGAGAGGAAAAGAAAAACATGAGTATTAAAGTTATCGTAGCAGGTTTTAAAGGGAGAATGGGTTCAGCAGCAGTTAATATGGTTAAGGGAGATGACGATTTAACCTTAGCAGCTTTGCTTGATCCATTTGCAACAGAAAAAGAAGTTGATGGCGTCCCAGTATTCACTGATAAATCACAACTAGTTGGTTTTGATGCTGATGTGTGGGTTGATTTTACGATGCCAGCTGTTGCTTATGAAAACACTCGTTTTGCTTTAGAAAATGGCTTTGCTCCAGTTGTTGGGACAACAGGATTTTCTGAAGATGAAATTGCCGAATTGATTGCTCTTTCTGAAGACAAGAAAATCGGTGGACTCATTGCCCCTAACTTCGCTATCGGTGCAATTTTACTCATGGAATTTGCTGCTAAAGCAGCCAAATATTTTCCGGACCTTGAAATTATTGAACTACATCATGATAAGAAGAAAGATGCTCCTTCAGGAACAGCTGTTAAGACAGCTGAATTGATTCGTGAAGTGCGTCAAGCTAAAAAACAAGGGGCACCTGATGAAGTTGAAACTCTAAAAGGTGCACGTGGTGCCGATTTCGATGGTATGCGCATCCACAGTGTTCGTTTGCCTGGCCTGGTTGCTCACCAAGAAGTTATTTTTGGGGCACAAGGTGAAGGGTTAACACTTCGTCATGATTCATATGATCGTATTTCATTTATGAGTGGCGTTAATATTGGAATTAAAGCAGTTGTGAAACAAGATAAACTTGTTTATGGTTTGGAAAAATTACTATGAAATTAAACAATCTGCCTTCTGAATTTCAGGAGGCTTTACCAATTTTAAAAAAAATTCGTGAAGCTGGCTATGAGGCATACTTCGTTGGCGGTAGCGTTCGAGATGTCTTGCTAAATCGCCCAATTCACGATGTAGATATTGCAACAAGTTCTTACCCAGAAGAAACAAAAAGTATTTTTCACCGTACCGTTGATATTGGGATTGAGCATGGGACTGTGCTTGTTCTTGAAGAAGGTGGCGAGTATGAAATCACTACTTTCCGTACGGAAGATGTTTATGTAGATTATCGTAGACCAAGTAGCGTATCTTTTGTTCGCTCACTTGAAGAGGATTTAAAACGTCGTGACTTTACGGTAAATGCTTTTGCACTTGATGAAACAGGTTTGATTATTGATAAATTTAATGGCTTAGCTGACCTGAAAGCCAAATTGTTACGTGCGGTTGGAAATCCAGCTGAGCGTTTTAATGAGGATGCCCTTCGCATCATGCGTGGTTTCCGTTTTTCAGCTAGTCTTGATTTTGATATTGAACCTGAGACTTTTGCTGCCATGGCAGCACATGCGCCCTTACTTGAAAAAATTTCAGTAGAGCGCTCTTTTATTGAATTTGACAAATTATTGATGGCACCTTTCTGGCGTAAAGGGATTAAAGCCATGATTGCAAGTGAAGCTCAAAAATACCTTCCTCATCTTGAGAATGCTCATGATCATTTGCAACAATTCTTGGATGATTTGGCAGACGATTATCACTTTAAAACATCAGAACAAGCTTGGGCAGCTTTGCTATTAGCATTGGATGTCAAAGATGTTCGTGCCTTTTTGCGAGCTTGGAAAACATCAAGTCAATTCCAAAAAGATGTTGAAAAGATTGTGTCAATCTATCGTTTCCGTTTGACAAATGAGCTTGATAAGATGGAAATGTATTGCTATGGTCGTAATCTTATCGAACAAGCAGAAGACCTTCGTTTAGGTTTTGGTCTACCAGTTGATTTTGCGACGATTGAGCGCTTGGATAAGGAATTAACCATTCATGACAAACATGAGATTGTGGTCAACGGTGGTATGCTGATTAAAGAAATGCAATTCAAACCAGGACCTGAGCTTGGTCAAATTCTAAAAGCAATCGAACAACATATTGTACTTGGTAAGCTTGCCAATGATAAAGAAGCTATTTTTGAATTTATTAGAAAGGAAAGTAAATGAGCGATTTTATCGTAGAACACTTAACGAAATCCGTTGGTGACAAGACAGTATTTCGTGATATTTCCTTTATTATTCATGATTTTGACCGCATTGGGATTATCGGGGTTAACGGAACTGGTAAGACAACCCTTTTAGATGTTATTTCGGGACGTCTTGGTTTTGATGGTGATGTGTCGCCATTTTCAGCTAAGAATGGATATAAAATTGCCTATTTGACGCAAGAACCAGAATTTGATGATGACAAGACGATTTTAGATACTGTTTTGTCATCGGATTTGCGTGAAATGACTTTGATTAAGACTTATGAAACTTTGATGGCTAATTATGATGAAGCAAATCAAGATAAGCTTGAAAAAGTCATGGCCGAAATGGATTCACTTGATGCTTGGGCAATTGAGAGTGAAGTCAAGACTGTTTTAACGAAGTTGGGCTTGGAAGATTTGTCACAAAAGGTTGGTGACTTGTCTGGTGGGCTTCGTCGTCGTGTTCAGTTAGCGCAAGTTTTGTTGAATGATGCTGATTTGCTTCTGTTGGACGAACCGACTAACCATTTGGACATTGATACCATCGCTTGGTTGACGAATTACTTGAAGACTTCTAAAAAGACAGTTCTCTTCATCACCCACGACCGTTATTTCTTAGATAATGTCGCAACCCGTATCTTTGAGTTGGCTAATAGTCAATTGACAGAATACCAAGGAAATTATCAGGATTATGTGCGTTTGCGTGCAGAGCAAGATGAGCGTGATGCGGCTACGCTTCATAAAAAGAAACAACTTTATAAGCAAGAGTTGGCTTGGATGCGTACGCAACCACAAGCGCGTGCGACAAAACAACAAGCGCGTATCAATCGTTTCAATGATTTGAAAGCTGATTTGTCTGGAACGACTCAATCAACAGAGCTGGAAATTAATTTTGAAACAAGTCGTATCGGGAAAAAAGTAATCAATTTTGAAAATGTGTCTTTTGCTTTTCCGGATAAACAAATTTTGACTGACTTTAACCTTTTGGTGCAAAATAAAGACCGCATTGGTATCGTTGGTGACAATGGTGTCGGAAAATCAACGCTTCTTAATTTGATTAATGGTGATTTGAAACCAACAAGCGGAAAACTTGAAATTGGTGAGACTGTTCGTATTGGTTACTTTTCACAGTTGCCAAAAGATATGGACGAAGACAAACGTGTCATCAATTATTTGCAAGAAGTAGCAGATGAAGTTAAGACAAGTGTCGGAACAACAAGTGTGACGGATTTGTTAGAACAATTCCTTTTCCCACGTTCGACTCATGGAACATTGATTTCAAAATTATCTGGTGGTGAGAAAAAACGTCTTTACCTTTTGAAGATTTTGATTGAAAAACCAAACGTTTTGCTTCTTGACGAACCAACCAATGACCTTGATATCGCAACTTTAACAGTTCTTGAAAGTTTCTTACAAACTTTCCAAGGTCCCGTTATCACTGTTAGTCACGACCGTTATTTCCTTGACAAAGTGGCTAATAAAATTTTAGCTTTTGAAAATGGTCATGTGCGAGAATTTTTCGGTAACTACACCGATTATCTTGATGAAAAAGCATTTGAAGAAAATGCGGTTGTTCAAGTTAAGAAAGAAGCACAACAAAAGACAGAAAAAGAGAAAACAAAGAAAAAACGTATGTCTTACTTTGAAAAACAAGAGTGGGAAGTCATCGAAGATGAAATCGCCAAGCTTGAAGAAGACATCGAATCTATCGAAGCTCAAATGCAAGAAAATGCCAGCGATTATGGCAAACTAGCTGAGCTTCAACGTTCATTGGATGAAGCCAATGAAAACTTACTTGAAAAATACGAAAGATATGAATACCTAAGTGACTTAGCAGAATAAGCAAGGTCACTTCTTTCATATAAACATTAGAAAGGAAGACTATGAAACTCATTTGGACTTATTTGAAAAGATACCCCAAATGGCTAGTGCTCGATGTTATTGGGGCGCTTACCTTTGTAGTGGTTAACTTAGGCTTACCAACGGCTCTTGCTCGAATGATTGACCAAGGGGTTACAGTTGGAAATAAGGATAAGGTTTATTTCTGGGCACTTGTTATGCTGGTTGTCATCATCTTGGGGATGATTGGACGTGTGATTCTTGCTTATGCAGCAGGAAAAATTACCACAAACATGATTAAGGATATGCGTAATGACATGTATGATAAGTTACAGCAATATTCACATCAAGAATATGAACAAATCGGTGTGTCTTCCTTGGTAACACGGATGACCAGTGATGCTTTTATCTTGATGCAGTTTGCTGAGCAGACGTTACGTATGGGAGTCATTACACCTTTGATGATGATTTCTAGTGTGGTAATGATTTTAGTAACCAGTCCATCACTTGCTTGGATTGTAGCAGTTGCTATTCCATTTTTGGTTCTGGTTGTTTACTATGTGGCAACTCGTACGCGTCCTTTATCAGAAAAGCAACAATCAACTCTTGATAAAATCAACCAATATGTTCGTGAAAATTTAACTGGTCTACGTGTCATTCGTGCCTTTGCGAGAGAAGATTTTCAAGAAAAACGTTTTGGTAGTAAAAATGATGAATATAAAAACTTATCAAGCCGCTTGTTTATTTTAACAGGTTTGACTGAACCACTTTTTGTTCTAATCATTATCTCAATGATTGTGGCTATTGTCTGGTTCGCCCTTAATCCACTTGCACATGGTGAGTTACAAATCGGTAATTTGGTTGCCTTTATTGAATATAGTTTCCATGCTTTATTCTCATTTCTTTTGTTTGCCAATTTCTTTACCATGTATCCTCGTATGGTGGTTTCAAGTGAACGTATTTCGGAAGTTATGGCGATGCCAATTTCCATTGACCCTAATGATGACGGTGTGACTGAGACAGCGACAAAAGGTTATTTGGAATTTGACAAGGTAACCTTTGCTTATCCAGGTGAGACGGAAAGCCCTGTCTTAAAAGACATTTCCTTCAAAGCAAAACCTGGTGAAACTATTGCCTTTATCGGGTCTACAGGGTCAGGTAAGTCATCACTGGTTAACTTGATTCCACGTTTTTATGACGTGACGCTTGGTAAGATTTTGGTTGATGGCGTTGATGTTAGGGAGTATCAACTGAAAGCTCTTCGTCAAAAGATTGGTTTTATTCCGCAAAAAGCTCTGCTATTTACCGGAACCATCGAAGAAAACTTGAAGTATGGTAAGTCTGATGCGACAAGTGAAGAATTGCAAGCGGCAGCTGATATCGCGCAAGCTAAAGAATTTATCGAAAGTCGTGATGACCGTTATCAAACACATTTGGCAGAAGGCGGAAGCAATTTGTCAGGTGGTCAAAAGCAACGTTTGTCAATTGCGCGTGCAGTGGTTAAGAAACCAGACATCTATATCTTTGATGATTCTTTCTCAGCGCTTGATTATAAGACAGATGCTCAGTTGCGTGCTCGATTGAAAGAAGTGACGCAAGAAGCAACCGTTTTGATTGTGGCGCAACGTGTGGGAACTATCATGGATGCCGATCAAATCATTGTGCTTGATAAAGGTGAAATTGTTGGGCGCGGCACACATGATGAACTGATGCAATCAAATGACATCTATCGTGAAATTGCCAACTCACAACTGAATAAAGCAGAAGAAATGAAAGGAGAATAAGAATGTCAAAACGAAATGTTTTTCTACGTTTATGGGATTATCTCCGACAATATAAAGGTGCACTTTTCTTAGCTGTTTTTCTAAAAATCTTTAGCAGTGTCATGAGTGTACTTGAACCATTTGTGCTTGGTCTTGCTATCACAGAATTGACGTCGAATATTTTGGATATGGCTCATGGTGTGGCTGGCGCACACATTAATATTTCTTATATTGCCATTATTTTGGTGCTTTACTTTGTCCGCGGTATGGGTTATGAGCTAAGTAGCTACGGTTCAAACTATTTCATCACCAAAGCGGTGCAAAAGACTATTCATGATTTGCGTCATGATTTAAGTGAAAAAATTAATAAGATTCCAGTTTCTTACTTTGATAGTCAGCAATTTGGTAACGTATTGGGACGTTTTACGTCAGATGTGGAAACAGTATCAAATGCTCTTCAACAAAGTTTCCTTCGAATCATTGAAGCTTTCACAACCATTACTTTGGTTATTTGCATGGTGCTTTATCTTAATTGGCATCTTGCCTTGGTTGTCATTGCCATTATTCCAATCACTTACTTTAGTGCTAAATTTATCTTGGGCAAATCACAACCTTACTTTAAGGAACAAGCTGACGCTCTTGGGGATATGAATGGTTTTGTTCAGGAAAATCTATCTGGTTTTAATGTCATTAAACTTTATGGTCGTGAAGACATTTCTAGCCAAGAGTTCCGTGAGATTACTCAAAATTTGCAAGAAGTTGGATTTAAAGCAAGCTTTATTTCTGGGATTATGATGCCAGTTTTAAGTGCGATTTCGGATATGGCTTACTTGATTATTGCGGTTTTGGGTGCTTTACAAGTTCTTTCAGGTCAACTGACTGTTGGTAATATGCAAGCTTTTGTTCAATACGTATGGCAAGTGAGTCAACCGGTTCAAACTATTACTCAATTGGCTAGTGTGCTTCAAAGTGCTAAATCATCACTTGACCGTATTTTTGAAGTTCTTGATGAGCCAGAAGAAGCAGCACAAGTAACTGAAAAACTAGAACATGACTTGTCTGGTCAAGTAACCTTTGAAAATGTTTCTTTCCAATATGTTGCTGATAAACCATTGATTCGTAACTTTAACTTAGAGGTTAAACCTGGTGAAATGGTTGCCATTGTTGGACCAACCGGTGCTGGTAAGACAACGCTGATTAATCTTTTGATGCGATTTTACGATGTAACGGATGGTTGCATTAAGGTCGATGGTCACGATATTCGTAATTTGTCACGCCAAGATTATCGCAAACAATTTGGAATGGTCTTACAAGATGCTTGGCTTTATGAAGCAAGTATCAAAGAAAACCTTCGTTTTGGGAATTTGGATGCGACAGATGAGGAAATTGTGGCAGCAGCAAAAGCTGCTAATGTTGATCACTTTATCCGCACTCTTCCAGGCGGCTACAACATGGAAATGAACCAAGAATCAAGTAATGTCTCACTTGGTCAAAAACAACTCTTGACCATTGCACGTGCTTTGTTAGCTGATCCTAAGATCTTGATTTTGGATGAAGCAACTTCATCCGTTGATACACGTCTAGAACTCTTGATTCAAAAGGCTATGGAGAAATTGATGGAAGGTCGCACAAGTTTTGTGATCGCGCACCGCTTGTCAACCATTCAAGATGCTGATAAAATCTTGGTGCTTAACAATGGTCAGATTGTTGAGCAAGGAAACCATGAAAGCCTTCTAGCCGCTAAAGGTTTCTATTACGATTTATATAATAGTCAATTTGCTAAAAACAATTAGCCATTGAATATCTTTCATAAAGATGATATGATTATTAAGTAATAATAACGATGTTTGGGAAAAGCCATCGCTAAAAAAAACCAGCCTAATGACTGAAATTAGCGCCCCTGTGGATTCCCATAGGGGCTTTTTCTTTGCCCAGATATCTTAGAAAAGAGATATTGAAATGAAACGTCAATCAGCACTTGTCGTCTTTAGTGGCGGACAAGATTCCACAACTTGCCTATTTTGGGCTTTAGAGCATTATGAACATGTCGAAACAGTGACTTTTAATTATGGTCAACGTCACAGTCTTGAAATCGAAGTTGCCAAACATATTGCTGCTGAGCAAGGTGTTAAAAATCACTTGCTTGATATGTCATTGCTAGGGCAATTAACTGAAAATGCATTGACACGTGATATTGAGATTGAAAATCCTGATGATGATTTGCCAAATACTTTTGTTGATGGGCGCAATCATTTGTTCTTATCATTTGCTGCAGTGCTTGCTAAAAAAATTGGAATTACTGACATTATCACTGGGGTTTGTGAAACAGACTTTTCTGGATACCCTGATTGTCGCGATGCCTTTGTCAAATCACTAAATGTCACTTTAAATCTTGCTATGGATTACAATTTTGTGATTCATACACCATTGATGTGGCTTGATAAGTCTGAAACTTGGGAGTTGGCCGATCAACTTGGAAAATTTGATTATGTTCGTGAAAATACTTTGACTTGCTATAATGGCATTAAAGGCAGCGGTTGTGGAGAGTGTCCTGCTTGTAAACTTCGTCAAGCTGGTCTGGAAAAATATTTAGCTAGAAGAGGGAAATAATGTTTTCAGTACCAAAAGAACTAAAAAAACCAACAGGTGAGTCTTTGGTTTATTGTCATCGTCGTGTTATGGTTTCAAAGGAATTTACTTTTGATGCTGCTCATCATTTGTTTAATTATGATGGTAAATGTAAAGCACTTCACGGGCACACTTATCGTTTGCAGATTGCCGTTTCTGGCATGCTTGATGATCGCGCAATGGCAGTTGATTTTGGAGATATTAAGCAGATTTATAAAGAACATTTGGAGCCGCATTTGGACCATCGTTACCTTAATGAAAGCTTGCCTTATATGAATACAACGGCTGAAAATATGGTTTATTGGATTTTTGAGCAGGTAGCGAAGCATTTGCCAAAGGAACGTGAAATTAGAGTAGAATATGTCCGTTTGTATGAGACACCAAGTTCATATGCTGAGTTCAGAAGGGAGTGGCTTTTAGATGACTAAACGCCCACTAATGATTCCTGTGCTAGAAATTTTTGGACCGACCTTTCAAGGAGAAGGACGAGCGATTGGTCAAAAGACCATGTTTGTCAGAACGGCTGGTTGTGATTATCACTGTGCTTGGTGTGACTCAGCCTTTACTTGGGATGGTTCAGAAAAGCCAAAACGTATGACCGCTGATGAAATTATTGCAGAGCTAGATAAGTTGGGGGCTTATGACTATGTAACTTTGTCAGGTGGTAATCCCTGTCTTTTAGGAGCTAATATGGGGGAATTGGTTGCTAAGTTAAAAGCGCGTGGTGTGACACTGGGGATTGAAACACAAGGATCTCGTTGGCAGACTTGGCTAAAAGACATCGACCAAGTCACTCTTAGTCCAAAACCACCATCAAGTCAGATGAGTGTGAATTTTGAAACACTTGATTTTATTGTGTCTCAGTTGGATAAAGGCCAAGTCACTTTTAAAATTCCTATCTTTAATGATGAGGATTTAACATTTGCTAAAATGATTCAAAGACGTTATCAGCCTGATGTTTTGTATTTATCGGCTGGAAATCCTGAACCACATGCTTCTGGAAATATTGTAGAAGCACAGCTTAATCGTCTGCGTCAGCTTTGGGAAACAGTGGCAGCTGATTCAGAATGGAAAAGTGTGCGAGTTTTGCCACAACTGCATACATTACTTTATGACAATAAACGTGGCGTTTAAAATGGAGATTTAAATGAATAAAGCGCAGCTTAATTGCTTGCGCTGATTTGGGGAGAGCACTATAACCGATTCAAGTGGCAAAGCAGACAGCCTTTGTCACAATTACACTGATATTTGATAATAAAATGGAATTAAAAAGGAGATTTTAATGACAAGAACAAATGAAATGAAAGATTTGACCCTGCTGGGAAATCAAAATACCAAGTATAAATATGATTATGATCCAAGTATTCTTGAATCATTTGATAACCGTCATATCGATAATGATTACTTTATTAAATTCAATTGTCCTGAGTTTACCTCACTATGTCCGATTACAGGTCAGCCAGATTTTGCAACGATTTATCTCTCATATATTCCTGATAAACTTTGTGTCGAATCAAAATCATTGAAACTTTATCTATTTAGCTATCGTAATCATGGTGATTTCCATGAAAATTGTATCAATACCATTGGTAAAGACTTGATTGATTTACTTCAACCACGTTATCTTGAGGTTTGGGGAAAATTCACTCCACGTGGTGGCTTGTCAATTGATCCGTATTTTAACTACGGAAAACCTGGTACCAAGTATGAAAAAATGGCAGATTATCGTTTGATGAACCATGACTTGTATCCAGAAAACATTGATAATCGTTAAAAAATAACCCTCGGATTTTTCCGAGGGTTTTGTTGATTATAATTTAAATGAAAAACTAATACCGGAAACGCCGACAGCCATTAGAAGAAGACCAGCCAAACGACCGACAAAGATAGCTGACAAAGTTGGATTAAATAGGAGGAATAATCCCAGAAGAATGGCGAGAACTGCTGAACTTAAGAAACGATTGGCATCAAAAAATCCAGCTTTTTTCATTTGAAAACCACCAATCAAACGTAAGATACCACTAATTAAAATCCAATAAGCAGCGATGGTCATGACTGCATTTGATAGAGACATAACTGAGCTTGATAGCAGGATGATTCCAAAAACAATGGACAAGATACCTTGTAGCAAGTACCAAAGCGAACGATTAACGCTACTTGAATACATAAAGAGACTTGTGAAGCCAGACAAGAAAATAATAATGGCGATAATCCAACCAATCATGGCTGTAGTCGTGAAGGGATGAATAAAGAGAAAAAGTCCGATAAGTAGGGCGATAATCCCTGACCAAAGTGATAAACCTTTCATAATGCTACCTCCTATATTGTCACCTTAATCATACCACAAATCACGAAAAAAAGATTGTTAGAAGTTATAGCTTAGAGAGTTAGAAAAAACCTAAGTGACATAAGATGTAACGTTTTATAACATCAAAATGAAAATTTTTTAGGAAAGTTACTGTAAATGCTTGACAGAAATATTCAGAAAATTTATAATATTTAATGTAATACAAAATTACAATCTCGTTTATGGAGGACATATATATGACAACAGGTAAAGAGTATGTAGCTGGCGTCTTTGAAAAGGTGAAAGCTCTTAATGCTCATGAGCCCGAATTTCTACAAGCTGTAGAAGAAGTGTTTGAATCACTGGTTCCAGTGTTTGATAAATATCCTAAATACGTTGAAGAAAATCTTCTCGAACGTTTGGTAGAACCTGAACGCATTGTTTCTTTCCGTGTTCCTTGGGTTGATGACAAAGGTCAAGTTCAAGTGAACCGTGGTTTCCGTGTTCAGTTCTCATCTGCGATTGGTCCTTACAAAGGTGGTCTTCGTTTCCACCCATCAGTAAACCAATCAATCATCAAATTCCTTGGATTTGAACAAATCTTTAAAAACTCACTTACTGGTCAACCAATCGGTGGTGGTAAAGGTGGTTCTAACTTTGATCCTAAAGGTAAATCAGATAACGAAATCATGCGTTTCTGTCAAAGCTTTATGACTGAGTTGAGCAAACACATTGGTGCTGACACTGATGTTCCAGCTGGTGATATCGGTGTTGGTGGACGCGAAATTGGTTACCTTTACGGTCAATACAAACGTCTTCGTAATGAATACACAGGAGTTCTTACTGGTAAAGGACTTACTTACGGTGGTTCTCTTGCACGTACAGAAGCAACTGGTTATGGTGCTGTTTACTTTGCTGAACAAATGCTTAAAGCTCGTGGTGAAGACTTCGCTGGTAAAGTAGCTCTTGTATCAGGTTCAGGTAACGTTGCTATTTACGCAACTGAAAAACTTCAATCACTTGGTGCTAAAGTTGTTGCTGTTTCAGATTCATCAGGTTACGTTTATGACCCAGAAGGTATCGATGTTCCACTTCTTAAACAATTGAAAGAAGTTGAACGTGCTCGTATCGTGAAATACGCTGAAGCTCGTCCAAGTGCAACTTTCACACCTGCTAACGAAGGGACTATCTGGTCAATCAAAGCAGACCTTGCTTTCCCATGTGCTACACAAAATGAAATCAATGCTGAACAAGCTAAAATGCTTGTTGACAATGGTGTCATTGCTGTTACTGAAGGTGCAAACATGCCTTCAACATTGGAAGCTATCGAAGTCTTCCAAAAAGCTGGTGTTTCATTTGGTCCTGCCAAAGCAGCCAACGCTGGTGGTGTAGCTGTCTCAGCCCTTGAAATGGCTCAAAATAGCCAACGTACACCTTGGACATTCGAAGAAGTAGATGCTAAACTTTACAACATCATGAAAGGCATTTACGAAAATGCAGCAGCTGCAGCCAAAGAATTTGATGCAGAAGGTAACCTTGTTGTTGGTGCCAATATTGCTGGATTCCTTAAAGTTGCTGAAGCAATGTCAGCACAAGGTATTGTTTAACATATTACCTTAGAACCGTATAGACGGATTCAACAAGCCATTTTGTCTTAAATTAATTCTCTAATATCAAATAACCGAATCGAGCTCACCTAGGTGGGCTCTTTTGGTTGCTTGAAAAATTTGCTATAATATTTCTATCGAAAGAGAGGTCTTCTTATGATTGAAGTGAGAGAAGTAACTGTTAAAGATGCTAAAAATCTGCTTGAATTTTGTAATCAGGTTGGTTCAGAGACAGATAATCTTTCTTATGGCAGTGAAGGGATGGGACTTTCTGTTGCTGAGGAAGAGAAAATCTTAGCAAAATTTCAAAATGACAAGATGTCATATTTTTTATTAGCAGAAGAAAACGGTCAAATTGTTGGAAGTTGTAATTGTAGAAGTTTTCGAAAAAAACGTTTGTCACACCGTGCAGAAATTGGAATTGCAGTTAAAAAAGCCTATTGGAATAAAGGCATTGGGCGTAAACTCTTAACGCGCTTAATCAATCTTAGTCGACAATCAGGTCTTAAAATTCTCTCACTTGAAGTTCGTACGGACAACAAAAGGGCTATTCACCTTTATGAAAGTTTAGGTTTTCGTAGGATTGGAACCTTTGAAGGCTTTATGGAAATTGATGGCAAGTCTATCGATTTTGACATTATGGAATTATTTTTGGAGAAATCATGATTAAAGAGATTGTAAAAGATACTTTTTTCTTGGCGCAAAAGTCGCAAGAAGCTACAAAAGAGGATTTGTATTTAGCGCAAGATTTGCAGGATACCTTAAATGCGAATCGTGCTAATTGCATTGGAATGGCAGCGAATATGATTGGTGTTAAAAAACGCGTGATTATTGTCAATATGGGCTTGGCAGATTTGGTGATGTTTAATCCAGTTATGACAAATAAATCTCTTCCTTTTGATACGGAAGAATCTTGTTTGTCTTTATTGGGATCACGTCCGACACGTCGCTATCAAAAAATTGATGTCACTTTTATGGACAAGAATTGGAATAAACAAAGCCTAACATTAACTGGTTTAGCAGCACAAATCTGCCAGCATGAACTAGACCACTTAGAAGGTATTATCATCTAGAAAAGTTGTTAATGCAGCTTTTCTTTTTTTATTGGTCAAAAAAATAATTTCCATGAGAACTTTTTTCTTGACATTAGTTCTCATAAGAACTACAATGTATTTTACAAGAATAAATCTTGAAAAATTTCAGAAAGTGAGGAAAAAATGCGAGACAAAGATCCCTTTTCACAATTTAGATATTTTATTAATTTGATGGAGAATCGGGTACATGAACTCGGTGAGCAGCACGGTGTCGAAAATCTTGCTGGTCCGCAGGGCTTTGCAGTGCTTTATTTACGTGAAAATGAAGACAAGGAAGTTTTCATCAAAGATATTGAGCGTAAACTGAAGATTTCAAAATCTGTGACTAGTAATTTGATTAAACGAATGGAAAAAAATGGCTTTATTGAGGTGGTTCCGTCAGAGGTTGATAAGCGTTATAAGCGTGTCGTCTTGACTGAGCTGGGCAAAGCAAAATCCAAAGACATCGATGCTTTTCATGTTGCCATTCATAAGCAAATTTTTGATGGTATTAGCCGTGAGGAACTAGAAATTTCTGGTCGTGTCTTTGATCGCATTTTGAAAAACTTAGAAAACAAGGAGTAACGCATGTTAAAAATTTTTAAACGTTTAACGGCAAAAGAAATCATCATGATGATTATCGCCGTCTTATTTGTGTGTTTGAATGTTTTCTTGGATTTGAAAATTCCAGATTACATGTCTGACATCACATCCTTGCTCTCAACTCAAGGAACAAAAGCAAAAGATATTTTTGCTTGGAATCTAGATGCCCCAGGTATGCGTATGGTCTTGCTTTCTTTAGGAAGTTTTGCAGCCTCTGTAGTTGTCGGATTCTTAGCCGCACGCATCGCAGCAAGTTTCAGTACGCGTTTGCGTGATGATATTTTCCATAGTGTTTTGGACTTTTCAGATGCGGAAATCAAGAAATTTTCAATTCCAAGTCTATTAACACGTACAACAAACGATATTACTCAAATTCAGTTGGTCTTTACCATGGGACTTCAAGTTATTACCAAAGGACCAATTATGGCAATCTGGGCTATTACGAAGATTGCTGATAAAAACCATGAGTGGTTGATGGTGCTGGTTGTAGCAGTGGCTGTCATGATTTTGATGTTGATTTTCTTGCTCATGATGGTAATGCCAAAACAACGCATGATTCAAAAATTAACCGATAAATTGAACAGTATCACGCGTGAATCATTGACTGGTATTCGTGTTGTTCGTGCATACAATGCTGAAAGTTACCAAGATGGTAAATTTGCCAAAGCCAATGATAACGTGACAAACTTTAACCTCTTTATCAACCGTTCAATGGCTTTGATGTCGCCAGTTATGACAAGTATTTCAAGTGGGATGACTTTGGCAATTTATTGGATCGGTGCCTTCTTGATTGAGGATATTGCTATTCCAAAAGATCCAACTAAAATCGCTGGTGCTATGCAAGATAAAGTTAATATCTTCTCAGATATGGTGGTTTATTCATCATATGCCATGCAGGTGGTCATTGGATTTATGATGATGATTATTGTCTTCTTCATTCTTCCCCGTGCAGTTGTTGCTGCTGGTCGTATCAATGAAGTTTTAGATACAAAACCATCAGTACTTTATCCAGAAGAAAGTAAAGTTCAACCAGCCGAAAAAGGTTCTGTAGAATTTGATGATGTGTCTTTCCGCTATAGCGATCACTCAGAAGCTGTTTTGGAACATGTTTCCTTCAAAGCTAAAGCAGGTGATACGGTTGCCTTTATCGGATCAACAGGTTCTGGTAAATCTACTCTAGTTAATTTGATTCCTCGTTTCTACGATGCAAGTGAAGGAACAATCAAAGTTGACGGTGTTGACGTTCGTGATTACGATCATGATACCCTTCACAAGATTGTGGGTTATATTCCGCAAAAAGCTGTGCTCTTTAGTGGAGACATTGCTTCAAATATGGACATGGGTGATAGCAATAGTTCACCGCTTGATGATGACAAGATGTGGGAAGCACTTGATTTGGCACAAGGTAAAGACTTCGTTGAAAGTAAAGAAGGTCAATTGAAAGCCCAAGTCTCTCAAGGTGGTCAAAACTTCTCAGGTGGTCAAAAACAACGTTTGGCAATTGCGCGTGCACTTGCTCGTAAACCTGAAATTATCATCTTTGATGATTCATTCTCAGCGCTTGATTATAAGACTGACCGAATCCTTCGTTCTCAATTGAAAGAGCGTACAGCTGACATGACGAAGTTGATTGTTGCTCAACGTATTTCAACAATCATGGATGCCGATCAAATCTTAGTCTTGGATGAAGGAAAAGTAGTTGGTCAAGGTACTCACGAAGAATTGCTTGCAAATAATGAAGTTTATCGTGAAATTGCCTACTCACAATTATCTAAGGAGGAATTAGAAAATGGAAAATAAGAAAAAAGCATCTTTCTATAGCAGAATGAAGCCATACATTAAAGGTTTCCAATTTCCATTTATCCTTGCGGTAATTGGAGCCATAATCTCAGCGACTGTTACTGTTATCGGTCCTGATAAATTAAAAGAAATTACAAATACCATTATGAAAGGCTTGACACCAACTAAAATGGGGACTATCCCTGGTGTTGACCTAGATAAGGTTGGACAAATTGCTTTAACCCTTGCCATTTTATATGTGATTTCTGCAGTTGTTGGTTACATTCAAAACTTTACAGTAGCTACCATCGTTCAACGTTTCTCTCAACGTTTGCGTGCAGCTATCCAAGTTAAAATTGACCGTGTGCCGCTAAATTATTTTGACAGTCATTCACAAGGGGATACCCTTTCTCGTGTAACAAATGACGTGGATTTGCTTGGTCAATCTCTTAACCAAAGTTTGGGAACATTGGTCACTTCAGTAGTGCTTTTGATTGGTTCGATTTTCATGATGTTCCATTCAAATGTCAGCATGGCGCTAACAGCAATTGGGTCAGTCTTTATCGGCTTCTTGCTAGTTGTTGTGATTATGGGGTCATCTCAACCCTTGTTTAAACGCCAACAAAATAACTTGGCAGCAGTCAATGGTTATGTCGAAGAAATTTATTCTGGTCACAATGTGGTGACAAGCTACAACGCATCTGAAGAAACTAGTCAAGCATTTAAAACACTTAACACAAATCTTTACAAATCAATGTGGCAATCACAATTCTTATCAGGTATTATGATGCCGCTCATGATTTTCATTGGTAACTTTGGTTATGTTATGGTCTGTGTGGTTGGTGCAGTTAAGGTGATTAATGGCGATATTACCATGGGTGATGTGGTAGCCTTTATGACTTACGTGCGCATTTTCTCACAACCTCTTTCTCAAATCGCTCAAGCCTTCACACAAATGCAATCAGCAACAGCTGCTATGAGCCGAGTCTTTGAATTTCTTGAAGAAGAGGAAATGGAAGATGAATCACACAAAGAACGTCAATTGTCTGATGTTAAAGGTGAAGTTACCTTTGATAATGTCTTCTTTGGTTATTCTAAAGATAAAACAATCATTCATGATTTCTCTGCCGTGGCAAAACCTGGTCAAAAGGTTGCTATCGTTGGACCAACTGGTGCTGGTAAGACAACCATCGTTAACCTTCTTATGAAATTCTATGAAATTGATAAAGGTCAAATTGCTATCGATGGTGTTGACACACGTTTGATGTCACGAGAAGAAGTCCATGACCAATTCTCAATGGTGCTTCAGGATACTTGGCTCTTTGAAGGAACAATCAAAGAAAACTTGATTTATAACCAAGAAAATGTCACTGATGAACAAGTAGTAGCAGCAGCTAAAGCAGTTGGTGTTCATCACTTTATCATGACGCTTCCTGATGGCTATGACACATACCTTGATGATTCTGTTACCCTTTCAATTGGTCAAAAACAACTCTTGACCATTGCGCGTGCCCTCTTGAAAGATGCTCCGCTTCTTATTCTAGATGAAGCAACATCATCAGTCGATACACGTACAGAAGAGTTGATTCAAAAAGCCATGGATAAATTGATGGAAGGTCGCACATCATTTGTGATTGCCCACCGTTTATCAACAATCAAGAATGCTGATTTAATTCTTGTCATGAAAGATGGTAACATCATTGAACAAGGCAATCACGATGATTTGATGACACAAGGTGGTTTCTACGCCGACCTATACAATTCACAATTTGAAGTAGCCTAAAAAAGAGACCTAATGGTCTCTTTTTTGATAGGAAGTTTGATTTATCCTTATTTTAAGATAATTTGTTATAATGACAGTAACATTTAGTTAGGAAAAATTATGACAGAATCTATATATGGAAAATACGCTGATTATCTTCCTTTGATTTTAGAAGACTTTAGCCAGCGTATTCAAGAAAAAAATGACCTGACCAAGAAAGAGACAGGTTATAAGTTATTTGAGCATTTTATATCGCGAATTAAGACACAAGAAAGCATGGTTGAAAAATGTCAACGAAAAGGTTTTGAAGTCTCAACGGAGTCAGCTCTACGACAAATTCGTGACAGTATCGGTTTACGTATTGTTTGTGGCTTTGTTGACGATATTTACCGTTTGGTAGATGTGATTCATTCTTTTGAAGATTGCAGGATTGTCGTTGAAAAAGACTACATCAAAAATGCCAAACCAAATGGTTATCGTTCTTATCACATGATTGTAGAGGTTGAGACCCCTTATCCAGATTGTCTTGGAAATGAGCAGGGCTCATACTTTATCGAGGTTCAGCTTCGCACCATTGCTATGGACTCCTGGGCGAGTTTGGAACATCAGATGAAATACAAGCATGACATTAAAGATCCAAAACGTATTGTAAGGGAGCTAAAACGCTGTGCTGATGAATTAGCATCATGTGATTTGACGATGCAGACCATTCGTAATTTGATTCAGGAAAGTTCTCGACTTGAAGGAGACGATTAATTATGAAAGTACTTATAGCAGAAGATGAAGTTCAGATGAACCGCGTGTTGACAACCGCTCTTACACATGAAGGGTATGAGGTTGATTCGGTTTTTGATGGACAAGCAGCTGTTGATAAAGCTAAAGAAAACGCCTATGATGTTATGGTCATGGACATTATGATGCCAAGAAAAACAGGGATTCAAGCTGTGCAAGAAATTCGTCAAACCGGTAATCAATCTCACATTATCATGCTAACAGCCATGGCTGAAATTGATGACCGTGTGACAGGGCTTGATGCAGGAGCGGATGATTATCTTACTAAACCATTTTCGCTAAAAGAATTGCTTGCGCGCCTTCGCTCGATGTCACGTCGAGTGGATACCAACTTTACATCGAATATTTTAAAACTGGGAAGCGTTACTCTAAATGTTGGTGAGCAAGAACTAGCTAGTCAAAATACCATCCGCTTAGCAGGAAAAGAAGCTAAGATGCTTGAGTTTTTTATGTTAAATCCTGGCAAGAAACTCTCAACGGAGCAGCTTTTCAATCACGTCTGGGCAAATGATAAAGACGATCCTGATATTGATGAAGGTTATGTTTTTATTTACGTTTCCTATCTTCGTCAAAAACTTCAATCTGTTGGAGCCAATCTTGTGATTGAAGGAGAAGACATGGGTGATTATGAATTGAAAGAATTATAGGTGGCGCTATGTTTCGTAAACTTCGTCTACGTTTTATTGCTATTGCCTCTTTAGCGATTCTAATTGTGCTGTTTTCTGTTGTTGGGGTTTTGAATTCAGCTCGTCATGTTCAAACTGTTGATGAGATTAATAAAATCTTGACTCTCCTTTCTGATAATGGGGGAAGTTTTCCTAGCATTTCAAAAACGACTAGTGAGTTAGGAGATACGGTTTCAGTTGATACTCTTTTTCAATACCGCTATTTTAGCGCTAAAATGGACCACGACGGCAATATCATCTCCTTAAATTCTAGTAATATTTCTGATTTGACGGACCAAGAAGTCAAAGAATTTTTGGAAAGAATCAATCATTCTAAGGATACGAGAGGAGATTTTTCTTACCACCACCACACTTATTCTTACATGGTAGCTGAGACTAGTCGTCGTAGCGATTTAATCGTGGTACTAGATTCGACTAATCAATTTAGAGATAATATGGCTTTGGTGCATTTGTCGATTTGGATGTCAGGGGTTAGTTTTATTTTCTTTGTTTTAGTGATTTCAATTGTGTCTGGTAAGGTGATTAAGCCATTTATTCGCAATTATGAGCGGCAACGTCGTTTTATCACCAATGCAGGGCATGAATTGAAGACGCCTCTTGCTATCATTTCAGCTAACAATGAACTGGTTGAGTTGATGAATGGTGAGTCAGAGTGGACTAAAAGCACTAATGATCAAGTGGAACGAATGACTGGTTTGATTAATAGCTTAGTTGCCATGGCACGCTTGGAAGAACAGCCTGAGTTGGTCCTTACTAATGTGAATTTTTCAGATATTGCTAGAGATGCTGCCGAAGACTTTAAAGGGCCAGTTATCAAGGATGGCAAAGAATTCGTTATGGATATTCAGCCAAATATTCATGTTAAGGCTGAAGAAAAATCGTTGTTTGAACTTGTCACACTTTTGGTTGATAATGCCAATAAATATTGTGATCCAGCTGGCAAGGTTTCGGTGACTCTTAGCAAGAACAGATTGTCAAAAGCTAAACTTGAAATTTCTAATACCTACACCAAAGGAAAAGACGTTGATTATACGAAATTCTTTGAGCGTTTTTACCGAGAAGATGAATCGCATAACAACAAGACTTCGGGTTATGGCATTGGTTTATCAATGGCACAAACCATGGTCAAACTTTTCAAGGGCAATATCTCTGTAAATTATAAAGACGATACCATCACATTTGTGGTTAGTTTGTAAATAATGACAAACAAAAAGGCAGCAAATCTTGCTGCCTTAATTTTTTATGCTTTATAACCTGAAAGTCGTTTGACTTGTTCGATGCTTTCATTTGGTCCATAGTTGTTTGGGAAACGGTCGAGTTTTGCGATGGTATCAAGGTCATTTTGGCTGAGTTCAAAATCAAAAACGTTAAAGTTTTGTCTGATACGATCTAGGTGAACAGATTTTGGAATGGTCAAAATATCATTTTGAATTTGCCAGCGAAGAATGACTTGAGCAACGGTTTTACCATATTTTTCAGCAATGCTATTTAAGGTAACATCCTTGAAAATATCATCCTTTCCTTGGTTGAATGGACTCCAAGCTTGTGTTGCTATACCAAATTCTGCATTAGCCTTGCGAAGTAAGTTTTGTTGTTTGTAAGGATGAAGTTCAATCTGGTTGAGGGCTGGAACAATTTCAGTATTTAAGGCAAAATCAGCGATGCGTCCAGTTGAGAAATTGGAAACACCGATTGCTCGAATGAGACCTTCTTTATAAAGGTCAGTCATAGCACGCCAAGCGCCATAAGTATCACCGTATGGTTGGTGAATGAGATAGAGGTCAAGGTAATCAGTACCAAGTTTTTTAAGACTTTCTTCAAAAGCTTTTTTGGTTTCGTCATAGCCAAGCTGATTAATCCAAGCTTTCGTAGTGATGAAAATCTCTTCTCGTTTGGTACCTGAAGCTTTAATGGCATTGCCGACAGCCTCTTCATTACGATAAAGCGCAGCTGTGTCAATCAGGCGATAGCCCACTTCAAGGGCGTTTTCCACGGCTTTTTGACATTCATCTTGGTCAAACATTTGCCAAACACCAAAGCCAAGTTTGGGGATTTGAACACCGTTGTTTAAGGTTTTAAATTCCATAAGCGTCCTCCTTTTTTCTTTATTCTAGCATAAAAGGCTTACAAGCTTAAAAGATAAGACTTGAACTAGAAAAGTTGACTCTTGTCTGAGAATTCTTCTAAGCTGAGTTTGATTTCATTGATGAAACTTGCTCCGATCTCAGAGAGTTTTTTCTTACGATTGGTCACATAACCTAGTGTGTGTTTAGGACTATTTTGCAAAGGTATGAGAACAATCTGGTCTTTGACAAAACTATTAACAATGCCAAGACCTGAAGCGTAAGCGTCTGTTGCACAGAGTAAATTCATGACAGTTCCACGGTCATTACTGTAGAGAATGCGTTGTTGATCATGAATATCAAGAGCATCTTCATCAAAATTCAGTCCAGACTGTTCTTGACGAAAGCGTATTTGATTATAGCCTTTTAAGTCTGTTTCTGAAATGACAGATTTGTGAGCCAATGGATGGTCACGGCGTAAAAAGACACGCGTTGGAAATTCGCCAAGCGAGGTAAATTCCAAATCATGATATTGCAAAGCTGATGTTAAAATGTGTTCATTCTCATCATCTAGGTAAATAATCCCAAGGTCAGCTTCAAAAGAAGCGACACTGTCCAAGATTTTTTTAGTGGTCGTTTCAATGGTTTGGAATTCCTGATAATCCTGCTTGAATTCTTGGGCGACTTTAGCAAGAGGAATCGAGAGAAAATCATAGTGGTGTGAGGCAACCGTAAAGCTTTTTTTGAATTCGTCATGATAGCGTTGCTGCAGCAAATCCAATTCACCAATGATACGCTTAGCATATTTCAAAAAATCATGACCGTCTTCGGTTAAACGAGCTCCTGTATTAGAGCGCGTGAAGAGTTGAACACCTAATTCATTTTCTAAATCTTTAATTGAGCAAGACAAGTTGGGCTGAGTCATGTATAATTCCTTAGCAGCTTGGCTAAATGAGCCTACACGAGCGACGACTTCGACATAACGACATTGTTGGAAATTCATAAAACATCATCCCTTCTTGTAATAATTGTTACTTATTATAGATGAAAAAGATTAAAAAATCAGCAAAATTCTGATAAGAATATCTAAAGCCTTGATAAAAAAATCCTATAGCGGGTGATAAATGACCTTAATCATTACTTGATTTTATGGCTAGCGATAAAAAGAATAGATTTTTCTAAAGTAGCATAAGCTGTTACAATAAGCTTAGAAAGCTACTCGGAGGTGACGTGTCAATGCTCTTAACAGAAAAGCACTTAAGAAATAGCTCAATTGCTGTTACAATTATTCTTGTCATATCTCTTCTTATTTTTTTAAAATTTTCTTCCTTCAAAGCCTATCAAACTAATAAAGAATCATCTCAAATTCGAAAGGAAGACATTGTTCGCATTAATAGTCTAAAGAGTTTGACACATTTACCTTATGAGTAAAAAGAAAGCTGAGAAAAGTTTCTTAGCTTTCTTTTTTTAACTTTTTGGTATCATAACTCATTTTTATGGCTGAGCATAAATAAAATAGATTTTTCAAGACTTTTAAAGCGTGATAGTATAATTGCCATACCAAATGAAAAGGAGATTACGCTAATGACAACAAAGAGAGAATGGGTTTTAAAAGCATTTAAAAATGAAACAGTTGACAAAGTTCCAGTCGGATTTTGGTATCATTTCACAAGTGATGATGAACGAAGCGATGGTTTCAATCCTGTTATCTTTAATAAAAACATTGCAGGACACCAAAAATTTATTTCAGACGTCAATCCTGATTTTGTAAAAATCATGAGCGATGGTTTCTTCACTTATCCAAATGATTTCATTCGTGAAGGGATTACCTCAATTAGAGACCTTGAGGGGATTAAGTCTATTGGCGAAAATCATCCTTGGATTAATAAACAAGTTGAACTGGCTAAAAAGATTCGTGAGGATTTTCCTGAAGACATTGCTTCTTTTTATAATATCTTTGCTCCAGCGACTTATCTTAAATGGCATTTGGCTGGTAAAGGTGGCAACGGTGATCACATTATTGAAGATTTCATCAAAGAAGATGCTGAATTGACAAAACAAGTTTTGGATGTGATTGCTTTTGATATCGGACTTTTGACAAAACGATTGATTGAAGAAGCTGGGGTTGATGGCATTTATCTCAGTGTTCAGAATTTGCAAGATTCACGTTTGAGTCATGACGAATATGATCATGTGATTAAACCGAGTGAACTCCATATTTTGCATCGTGCTATTTCAGCAGGTGGAACAAACATTCTTCATATCTGCGGTTATGAAGGAGCAACCAATGATATTTCTTACTATACAGATTATCCAGCAGATGTCATTAACTGGGCGGTTGAATTGGAAGGTGTTAGTCTAGCAAAAGGGCGTCAGCTATTTGGTGGCAAAACTGTTCTTGGTGGTTTTAACAATACAGAGTCGGGTCTTTTGTATAAAGGTAGTAAAGAAGCTATTCAAGCAAGAGTCAGAGAATTGCTTGATGAAACTGGACGTCAAGGCGTGGTTATCGGAGCTGATTGCACAGTTCCAAGTGATATTGCATCAGAGCGCATTGCTTGGGTTAAAGAAGCTGTAGCTACTTACGATGAAGTGGTCCTCAAAGAAGCTGTCGGATTTTAAAAGTTTTTAGGAATTAGGGAAAAGTTTTAGGTAAAAAAAGGAGTGGGTTATATGAGCAAGAAAAAATGGATTATTTCAGGTGGAGTTGTTTTAGCGATTGTGGCAGCTACAGTTGTGGGACGTCAATTAACAGGTAAGACATCAGCAAGTGCAGACTGTTCACAATCAAGTTCTGATAAAGTGACGACCTTACAAGTCGCTCACACGCAAAACTATGTCCCTTATGACTTTGTTAATGATAAAGGGGAAAGTGATGGATTTGAAGTTGCGGTCTTAAAAGCCGTAGATGATAAATTAAAAAATTATAAATTTGAATACACTGGGACAAGTGATGAAGATTTGTTAATCGGACTTGAATCTGGCAAGTACGACATCGGAGTCAAAGGGGCTTGGTACACTGAAGAACGCGCCCAAAAATTTGTTATTCCTGACCAAGCTATCGGAGCTAGTGTGATTGGCTTTGCTGTTCGAAAAGCTGACGAAAACAAATATAAAAATATTGATTCCTTTGCTAAAGCAGGCGGTAAATTAGTTCCAATCTCACCACAAAACGCACAGTATAATGTTATTCAAGAATACAACAAAAAAGCTAAGCACCCGATTGAACTCAAAGAATCTGAAAGTTTCTCAGTTGCTGATGCATATGCTTGGGTTCTTGAAGGTCGTTACGATGCTTACTTCTCAATTAAATTGTCATTTGAAGAAGCCGTCCAAAAAGAAGACGGTGCTTATCATCAATACGCTGACCAATTGACATGGTTCCCATATAAGGGAATTGAAACTTACCCATTGATTCATAAAAATGATACTAATAAAGCATTTGCAAAAGAATACGATAAAGCCATCAAGGAATTGCAAAAAGATGGCACAATTGCTAAACTTTCAGAAAAATACTTTGGAGAAGATGTCTTTAGTTATGTAACAGATTAGGAGGTAGCTATGGTTTCTTATGAACCGTCTCGTGTAATAAGAGTAATTCCAGATATTTTATCAGCTCTACCTCTTACCTTATGGGTCTTGGCATTAACTGTTTTGTTAGGAAGTTTATTAGGATTTTTACTAGCTTGGGCACAGGTATCAGCTGAGCATGGCTATTCATCATTTGCTAGAGGTTATGTGTTTACCTTAAGATGTACCCCACCAATTGTTCTTATCTTCCTTGTTTTTTATGGTTTACCTCGTTTTTTAGAATGGTGGTTAGGGATTGATGTAAATGGCTGGTCTCGTTCGATATTTGTGATTTTAGCAATGACTTTGCTCTTTGCGGCAAGTATTTCAGAAGTCTTTAAATCTTCGTATTTAGCCTTGCCAAAAGGACAACTAGAAGCTGGTCTTAGTATTGGTTTAAGTGAGCCGCAGACCTTTGTTCGAATTCTTTTGCCACAAGCTTTCAGAATTGCTCTTCCTAACATCACTAGTGCGGTGATTAATTTATTAAAAGATATTGCCCTTGCCTATACGATTGGTTTGGTGGATTTGATGGGTGAAGGCAACCTCATCATTTCTAGAAATATGGGCAATTATTCATTAGAAACTTACACAGCGGTTGCCGTTATTTATTGGATTTTAGCACTGATATTATCTGTAGTGACTCATATTGTCGAAAATCAATTGGAAACAAAAGGGGGCTAAGGAGGAGATTATGGATTTTTCTTATATTGTTGAAACATTTGTTAAAGCCCTTGCTGGTATTCCAGTGACGCTAGGCATTATGGTGGTTTCCATTTTGTTGAGCTTTGTCCCGGCTCTTTTCTTGGCAATTGGTCGTATCTATAAGGTAAAAGGTGTAACTACTTTTTCAGTGATATACCTTGCTTTTATCCGCTCTACGCCAGCTATTTTATTAATTTTATTCTTTTATAGTTTATTTCCTAGTTTATTAAACCAATTTTTAAAAGCTCTTGGCATCAATATTTTTGAGTTAAATCCGATTTATTATGCCTATGTTATCTTTGGACTTATGACAACTGGGAGTCTTTCAGAAATTATTCGCTCTGCAATTTTGACGGTTAATAAGGGGCAGTTAGAGGCGGCTCTTGCGATTGGTTTGACGGCAAAGCAGGCTTATCTGAGAATTGTCTTTCCCCAAGCCATCCGTCAGGCATTGCCAAATCTCTGTAATTTGGTGATTAATCTTGTCAAAGGTACCTCTCTTGTTTTTGTGATGACAGTGAAAGATATTACAGCGATTGCGAAAGTGGAGGCTGCTTATGGTTATCATTATTTTGAATCTTATTTTGTTATTTTCATTATCTACATTGTTATATGTGGAGTGATTCAGTACATCTTTAAATTTCTGGAAAAACAAAGCCAACTGGTGGGATAATGTGAGGAGAAATTTATGCTAACAGTTAAAAATATTGAGAAATCTTTTGGAGAAAAGAAAGTTTTAGATGGGATTAGTTTGACGGTTAATCAAGGAGATGTTGTCGTTATTTTGGGACCATCGGGATCAGGAAAAACAACCTTTTTAAGGTCATTAAATTACCTAGAACATGCTGATTCGGGTGAATTAGAACTGGATGGAAAGACTTATGATTTAGCTAAAATCAACCGCAAAGATGTGCTAGAGATTCGTAAAAAGACTGCTTTTGTTTTTCAAAATTATAATCTATTTGCTAATAAAACAGCGCTTGAAAATATTTTAGAAGGCTTAGTGATTGCCAGAAAAGTTCCAAAGGAAAAGGCAATTCCTATTGCTGAAAATGCCCTAAAAAAAGTAGGACTTCTTGATAAAAGAGATTATTATCCAAGTCAGTTATCAGGTGGTCAGCAGCAACGTATCGGAATTGCGCGTGCAATTGCTGTTAAGCCAGAAGTGATTTTGTTTGACGAGCCGACATCAGCCCTTGACCCTGAATTAATCGGTGACGTTCTTGATGTCATGAAAGAATTGGCGCAAGAAGGAGTGACCATGGTTGTCGTGACGCATGAAATGAGTTTTGCGCGTGATGTTGCTACCCATGTTATCTTTATGGAAGGTGGGCATATCATAGAAGAAGGTGACCCGAAAGAATTCTTTACACGACCAAAAGAAGAACGCACAAAACAATTTTTGACACGAATTATTCCAGAATTAAATATTGACCCAGTGATATAGATGGCTCTTATGAGATTATTGAAAAAGAAGAAGTAAAAATCTATGTTATGACTGGTTTTATCAACTGAACTAACTACCTAAAAAAAAGGAGGCTGATACATTTCAGCTTCTTTTTAAGTGTTGTGCTATAAAAAATACTTATGTCACAGCATAAAATATTTAGAGTACACGACTATAGAAGAATTCTTTATAATACCTTTATAACGTTTGGAGGGATATTATGTTAGATTGGGGCTTTGTTTATGAGAATATTCCCTTGTATCAACAAGCTTTGGTGCTTACGATTCGTTTGGCTCTATTTGGCATCTTGGGAGCGATTATTTTAGGCTTTTTCATTAGTTTGATTAAGTACTACAATGTAGCTATTTTAAGTCAAATTTGCCAGATTTATATTGAATTGTCTCGTAACACGCCACTTTTGATACAGCTTTATTTTCTCTATTATGGCTTGCCTAAAGTTGGAGTGGTTTTACCATCGGAGCTTTGTGCGATTGTTGGTCTAATTTTTTTAGGTGGCTCTTACATGGCAGAGTCATTTCGTTCAGGGTTGGAAGCGGTGTCCAAAAGACAGTATGAAGTTGGTTTGAGCATCGGATTATCACATCTTCAGAATGTTTTTTATGTCATCCTTCCTCAAGCAATCGCAGTTGCACTTCCGTCGTTGGTTGCTAATATCATCTTTCTTGTCAAAGAGACGTCTGTCTTTTCAATTGTTGCACTTGCTGATTTGATGTACATTGCTAAGGATTTGATTGGACTGTATTATGAGACCGATGAGGCGTTGTTAATGTTGGTAGTTGCTTACTTGATTATTCTTTTACCGATTTCACTATTGGCAAGGATACTAGAAAGGAGGTTGCATCATGCAGGTTTCAGGACTACAGGTGCTGTTTCAGGGAAATAATCTTTTGCGACTCCTTAAAGGACTGTTAGTTACGATTAATATTTCCCTAGTGTCCATTCTTATTTCAGTGGTTTTAGGATTCTTGTTTGGTTTTATAATGATTTCACGCTTTAGAGTGATTCGCTTTATTTCACAAATCTATCTAGAATTTATTCGAATCATGCCACAATTAGTCTTGCTCTTTCTTGTTTATTTTGGTTTAGCTAGAACTTTTAATCTCAATTTATCTGGTGAAGTAGCAGCACTTATTGTCTTTTCAATGTGGGGAACAGCTGAGATGGGAGATCTTGTTCGCGGAGCGTTGACATCACTACCAAAACACCAAATTGAAAGTGGTCTTGCTCTGGGATTAAACAATCGACAGTTATTCATTTACGTTGTTATGCCACAAATTTTACGACAATTATTACCCCAAGCGGTTAACCTAATGACACGAATGATTAAAACAACGTCATTAATTGTTTTGATTGGTGTTGTCGAAGTGGTAAAAGTTGGTCAAGAGATTATTGAAGCTAATCGTTTGACGGTACCTAGCACCGCAATTTGGATTTATGGCTTAATCTTTATGATGTATTTTGCTGTTTGTTTTCCAATCTCGAGATTGTCAGTTTATTTAGAAAAACGTTGGAAGGAGTGAATCATTTGGCAACAATTTTAGAACTTAAAGATATTGAAAAATCTTATGGCGAGCAAAAGATTCTCAATCAAGTTTCGTTTTCCGTTGAAGAGGGTGAAGTTTTAGTCATTCTAGGTCCGTCAGGTTGTGGAAAATTAACATTACTTCGTTGTATCAATGGCTTGGAACCAATTCAAGCAGGAAGAGTTGAACTTGAAGGCAAGGAAATTTTAAAAGAGTCTAAAAATCTTCCTCTTGTTCGCCAAAAAATTGGTATGGTATTTCAATCCTACGACCTTTTCCCACACTTAACAGTTCTAAAAAATCTTTTATTAGCACCAGTAAAGGTTCAAAAAAGGTCAGTAGAGGAAGTGAAGGGCGAGGCATTAAAACTACTTAAGCGAGTTGGTTTAGAAGGAAAAGAAAATAGTTATCCTCACGAGTTATCTGGCGGTCAGATGCAAAGGGTTGCTATTGTGAGAAGTTTACTTTTACATCCTGAAGTGCTTCTATTTGATGAAGTTACAGCGTCACTTGACCCTGAAATGGTTAGAGAAGTTTTAGAGTTGATTGGGGAACTTGCACATGAAGGTAGGACAATGATTATTGTGACGCATGAGCTACAGTTTGCAAAAGCGATAGCAGATCGTGTGATTTTTCTTGAAAAGGGACAAATTGTAGAAGAAAGTGATGCGAGATTATTTTTCAGGCAACCAAAAACTCAACGTGCGCGTGATTTCTTGAATGTCTTTGATTTTTCTACAGTTGGTTAAATAGGTAATAAAATTTTAAGGAGTTATATATGAAAATTGTAAAACGTTTTTTAGCGATTGTTAGTCTTTTATTAATTGTTTTTGCTGCAGGATGCTCAACTTCAAAATCCTCAACAACTAAAAATTCATCTTCAGCTACGTCAACAGCCAAAGCTCGCTCTCTTGATGCAATCAAGAAGAGCGGTACCATTAAAATTGGAGTTTTCTCAGATAAAAAACCGTTTGGTTATGTTGATGACAAAGGAAAATACCAAGGATATGATGTTTATTTTGCAAACCGTTTAGCAAAAGATTTGGGAGTTAAAGTTAAATATGTTTCAGTGGACCCAGCAAGTCGTGTTGAGTATTTGACATCAGCTAAAGTAGATATTATTCTTGCCAACTTTACAGTGACTGATGAACGTGCAAAACAAGTTGATTTTGCTTTGCCATACATGAAAGTAGCGTTAGGTGTCGTATCGCCAAGTAATCAATTAATTTCTGACGTTGATGCTTTAGAAGGAAAAACTTTGATCGTTGGCAAAGGAACGACAGCTGAAACATACTTTGAAAAACATTATCCAAAAGTAAATCTTTTAAAATTTGATCAGTACAGCGAAGCATATCAAGCACTGTTAGATGGTCGAGGTGACGCGCTATCAACTGACAATACAGAAGTTTTAGCATGGGCTTTGGAAAATAAAGGTTACGAAGTTGGCATTACAAGTTTGGGAGATACTGACACTATTGCGCCAGCAGTCCAAAAAGGAAACACTGAACTTCTTGATTGGATTAATGATGAGATTAAAACATTAGGAAAAGAAGACTTCTTCCACAAAGATTATGACAAAACCCTTGCCCCAGTTTACGGCGATGCCGCTAAAGCAGATGATTTAGTTGTTGAAGGTGGAAAAGTTGACAAATAAATCTTTTAAGATAGCATTGTGAAACTGATAAAGTCTGAGAGCCTAACATCTCGGACTTTTTACTATGCCTTTAAATTTTAAACCCCAACATTTTTTAGTAAAAGTCGCTTTTTTTTGCTATTGATGATAAAATGGAGTGTAGACTAAAAAAATATAAGAGAAGAAAATGACTAAGAAAATTGGCGTCGGAAAGGCGCATAGTAAGATTATTTGGATGGGTGAACATTCAGTTGTTTACGGTTATCCTGCCATTGCTATTCCACTTCAAGGAATTGAGGTTGAATGCCGTATCTATCCAGCTGATGAAAAGATTCACTTCGATTATTATGACACATTATCAACGGCTGTTTACGCAGCACTAGAGTATTTGAATCACACAGATGTTTCCATTACTTATGCTATTCGTTCAGAAATTCCGCAAAAACGTGGTATGGGATCATCAGCTGCTGTTTCAATTGCAGCTATTCGTGCTGTCTTTGATTATTTTGAGCAAAGCATTGACATGGATACTCTTGAAATTTTGGTAAATAAAGCAGAAATCATTGCCCACTCAAACCCAAGTGGTCTGGATGCTAAGACATGTTTGAGTGACAAGGCAATTACCTTTATTCGAAATATTGGTTTTAACACACTTGACCTAGACTTGGATGCTTATCTTGTTATCGCAGATACGGGTATTTATGGCAATACGCGTGAAGCTGTCGAAAAAGTTGCCCAAGCAGAAGAAAAAAACTTACCACATTTGGCTGCTTTAGGTGATTTGACTGAGCAAGTCCAAAAGGCAATTACAGAAAAAGCTATTCAAAAAATTGGCCCATTGATGACCAAAGCTCACGCTGAACTTCAAGCAATTGGCGTTAGCATTGAAAAAGCTGACCAATTAGTTGAGATTTCTTTGGAAAATGGTGCCCTTGGTGCCAAAATGAGTGGTGGAGGTCTTGGAGGATGTATTATTGCCCTTACTGAGACCAAAGCTCAAGCAGAAAAAATTAGTAAAGCATTAACAGAAGGAGGAGCGGTTCAAACGTGGATCGAAAAATTGTAACGGTAAAATCATATGCCAATATCGCTATTATCAAATACTGGGGGAAAGCTGACGCAGCTAAAATGATTCCAGCAACCAGCAGTATTTCATTGACACTGGAAAATATGTTTACCACAACAAGTGTTTCCTTTCTGCCAGATTCAGCCAGCCACGATGAATTTTACATCAATGGTGTTTTACAAGATGATAAAGAACACGCTAAAATTTCTGCCATCATTGATCAATACCGTGGGCAGCGTTCAGAATATGTCAAGGTTGAAACAAGCAACAACATGCCAACAGCTGCAGGACTTTCATCAAGTTCAAGTGGTCTGTCTGCCCTTGTTAAAGCGTGTAATGAACTCTTTGAAACTGGTTTAAATCAAGCAGAACTGGCTCAAAAAGCAAAATTTGCTTCAGGTTCCTCATCGCGTTCATTCTTTGGACCACTTGCTGCTTGGGACAAAGATTCTGGTGAAGTTTACCCTGTTCAAACAGACCTCAAGCTTGCTATGATTATGCTTGTCTTGAGTGATAGTAAGAAACCAATTTCTAGCCGTGAAGGTATGAAACGTTGTGTTGAAACGTCAACAACTTTTGCGGATTGGGTGAAACAATCTGAGCAAGATTACAAAGATATGCTAGGTTATCTTAAAAATAACGACTTTGAACGTGTTGGTGAGTTAACTGAACGCAACGCACTTGCAATGCATGACACAAACACACATGCAAATCCACCATTTAATTACCTAACAGAGAAAAGTTATAAGGCAATGGACTTCGTTAAACAATTGCGTTCAGAAGGTGAAAAATGTTATTTCACTATGGATGCTGGACCAAATGTCAAAGTTCTTTGTTTAGAAGAAGATTTGGAACGCTTAACAAAACGCTTTGAAGAAAACTATCGTGTCATCGTTTCACGAACTAAGGAATTGTAAGATGAAAATGATTAAGGTTCAAACTGGTGGAAAGTTGTATATAGCTGGTGAGTACGCGATACTGACACCAGGTCAAACAGCCATTATCAAAAATATTCCTATCCACATGACTGCTGTGGTTAAAGAAGCAAAGGATATCAGTCTTTTTTCAGATATGTTTGATTATGCAGTTGGGATGACGACAGATAGCAAGTATGCACTGATTCAGCAAACAATCGTAACTTTATTTGATTATCTTGGCAAGTCTATTGAAGAAATGCCAGCCTTTTCTCTTGAAATCACTGGAAAAATGGAGCGAGATGGTAAGAAATTTGGTATTGGTTCAAGCGGGTCAGTTACTGTTTTAACCCTAAAAGCTTTATCAGCTTTTTATGAGTTGAACTTGTCAGCTGATCTTCTTTTTAAATTGGCGTCTTACACACTTTTAAAACTTGGTGACAATGGTTCGATGGGGGATATTGCTTGTATTGCATACGATGATTTGGTTGCTTTTACCTCTTTTGACCGCAAGCAAGTAGCAAAATGGATTGAAAAGGAATCAATTCAAGAAGTACTTAATAAAGACTGGGGTTATCAAATTGAAGTTATCACACCAGCTTTGCCATGTGAGTTTTTGGTCGGATGGACGATGCAGCCTTCTATTTCAAAAGACATGATTAATCTGGTTAAATCTGCCATTTCACAAGAATTTTTAGCAGCAACTGAAAAAGAGGTTCAAATTTGTAAACAAGCGCTGCAAACTGGTGACAAAGAAAGTGTCAAAAAGGCACTTCAAAATGTGAGCGATTTGTTGCTAGGCTTAAGCTCAGCTATTTACAACGACAAACTTTTAGCCTTAAAAGCTGCCGAAGATGGTCTAGATGTGATTGCTAAATCATCAGGCTCAGGTGGAGGCGATTGTGGTATTGCAATATCATTTAGCCCTAATGATAGTAAAGAACTCATCAAACGTTGGCAAGAAGCTGGTATTGAGCTACTAGATTTGGAGGAATTAGCATGATGAACCGTAAAGATGAGCATATCAAGTATGCACTAAAGTATCAATCACCGTATAACTCTTTTGATGATATGGAGTTGATTCATCGTTCACTTCCTGATTATGATTTGAGCGAGATTGATTTGCATACGCATTTTGCGGGACGTGATTTTGACTTTCCGTTTTACATCAATGCTATGACAGGTGGCTCAGAAAAAGCAAAAGCCGTCAATCGTAAGCTTGCTCAAGTAGCACAAGCGACTGGTTTAGTCATGGTAACTGGGTCATATAGTGCTGCGCTGAAAAATCCAGGTGATGATTCTTATCCAAGTAAGGCAGATTATCCAGATTTGTTGTTAGCGACAAATATTGGGATTGATAAATCCTATGAGCTTGGATTACAAACTATTGAAGAAATGCAGCCAATTTTCTTGCAGGTGCATGTGAATCTAATGCAAGAGCTTTTGATGCCAGAAGGAGAGCGTGAATTCCGCTCTTGGAAACAAAATCTAGTTGATTACGCGACAAAAATGCCTGTTCCAGTTATCCTGAAAGAAGTCGGTTTTGGTATGGATTTAAAAACCATTGAGATGGCTTATGACTTAGGTATTAAAACCTTTGATATTTCAGGCCGTGGTGGAACAAGTTTTGCCTACATTGAAAATCAACGTGGTGATAATCGCTCTTATCTAAATGATTGGGGCCAAACAACCGTGCAAAGTCTTTTGAATGCCCAATCAATGGTTGATAAAGTTGAAATCTTAGCTTCAGGCGGTGTTCGTCATCCGCTTGATATGGTCAAATGTTTGGTACTTGGTGCTAAAGCAGTTGGCCTTTCACGAAAGGTCTTAGAATTGGTTGAAAAATACCCAGTTAACAAAGTTATCGATATCATTAACGGGTGGAAAGATGATTTGTGTCTTATCATGTGCGCTCTTAATTGCAAAACCATTGAAGATTTAAAAGATGTCGATTACCTTTTATATGGAAAATTACAAGAAGCAACAAAAAAACACTGACTTTAATCAGTGTTTTTTTTATTACAACATGAAATACACGATTGCGATGTATTGTAAGATAGATGCAAGCAGGATGAACAAATGCCAAATCATGTGGTCATAAGGACGTTTTCTAGCGTAGAAAATCGCACCAATTGTGTAAGCTAAACCACCAGCCAGCATCAAACTCCAAAAGACAACACCAGTTTTACTAATAATACTTGGAATGATAAAGACAACTAACCAACCCATTAGCAAATAAAGAAAGAGTGAGAATTTATCATTGATTTTTTTAGCAAAAATCTTGTAAAGAATGCCAAAAATGGTTGCTCCCCACTGCAAGATAATGATTAAGTAACCTAACCAGCCACCAACAAGTGAAAGAGCAACTGGTGTGTAAGAACCAGCAATAGCAATATAAATCATACTATGGTCAATAATACGTAGAACAAATTTTTGTGGTGAGTCATATTGCATTGAATGGTAGATTGTTGATGACATGAACATCAAAAACAGGCTAATGTCAAAAATTGACATCCCAACAGCAGCCTGCATGCCATAGTGGTGATAACTGTAAATAGCCGTAATCGGCGAGAGTACCAGCATTGCAACAGCACCGACAGCGTGAGTGACACTATTTGCAACCTCTTCACCAAAAGAAAGACGTTTACTAAGTTTTAAAGTCATGCTAGCTTTCATGGGATTCTCCTTCTAATGCGTGAACCAATTCATGGGTTTGAAAATACAATTTTAACGTTTGACAAGCTGAGACGACCACAGGAGGTAAATTATCAACTTTTTCACCATTCATACAAGCAACAAAGTCATCGTAGCGTTTTTGTGACTGGTCTTCAGCGGTCAAGAGTGCTAAAGTTTGGCTGATTTCTTGGATAGAAAAAACATTTTTCAATGCTGTAATAACAATCAATCTAGCCACTTGCTTACGATTGTATTTCTTTTTAACAGGTTTTTCTAAGTGACCATGTTTGACATAATTATTTATCATAGAAGCTGTCAAGCCTTTTTCATCCTGTTGATTGGCTTTTCCAACTTGATTAACGTAAAGAAGTACTTGATCTAAGTACAAATCAATCTCTGGTAATTCAGACCATTTTGGATAATTTGGTTTCATAAAGTTATATCCACCTCTTCATCTAGTATCGATAACTAGATTATATAATTATCAAAAATTAAAGTCAAGGAAAAAAACTGTCCAGTGGACAGTTTTTTCACGAGACTAAAAATAAGAAAGCGAGTTAGGTCCAGTGGACAGTTTTTTCATGAGCCTGAAAATTAAAGTGTGAGTTAGGTCCGACGAACTGGCTTAATCTCTTAAATTAACGAGGATATGTTGCGCAGTCTCAAGATTCATATGTGCTGCATCCAGTAGAACCTTGACCACTTCAGAGACTTCTTTATCCTTGGCACCAGCAAGGAGTGCAAGTGATTTAGCTTGTAATTTCATGTGACCAGCTTGAATGCCAGTTGAAGTCAAAGCTTTAATAGCAGCAAAGTTCTGTGCTAAACCAACAGAAACGATGATACGTGCCAACTGTTTGGCATCAGGGTGACCAAGAAGGTCGTGCGCAATTTTAACCGTTGGATTCAGTCCGATTGAGCCACCACGAGTTGCGATTGGCATTGGAAGAGTCAATTGACCGCGGAGAACTTGAGCTTCTTCATCAAATATCCAAGTTGTTAGACCGCGGTATTGACCATCTTTACAAGCGTAAGTGTTAGCACCAGCTTCGATAGCGCGCCAGTCATTTCCAGTTGCCATAACGACTGCATCAATACCGTTGAAAATGCCTTTGTTGTGCGTGCTTGCACGGTAAACATCCTCTTGGGCTAATTTACTAGCTAAGTGGAATTTTCTAGCTAACTCTTGAGCTTCTTCTTTGTTACGGCTGAGATATCGAAGGTCAACTTGACAGTCAGCGGTAACAAGAGATTCTGTTGCATAGTTTGACAAAATGGCCATCAAACTTTTACCGCCTGATAACTCTTCTAAGCTTGGCACCAAAGCTTCCATCATAGTATTAACCATGTTAGCGCCCATAGCTTCTTGAGTATCAACCGTTAGGTAAACAATCAAAAAGTCATCTTTTTCATCGATGCTCAATTCGCGTGCACCACCTCCACGTTTAACGATAGAAGGGTGCGCATCATTTGCTAGGCTAATTAATTGTTCTGTGTGTTCAACAATGGCTTTTTTAGCAGCACTTTTATTTGGAACGTCGTAAAGGGCAACTTGCCCAATCATTTTACGAGAGTGAACTTGAGTTTTGAAACCTCCAGAACGTTTGATGATTTTAGCTGCAAAGCTTGCAGCAGCAACCACAGAAGGTTCTTCGGTTACCATTGGAACATTGAAAGTTTTATCATCGATTTGAAAATCTGGCGCTAGTGAAAATGGAAGTGAAAAAGTTCCTAAGACATTTTCGGCCATTTGATTAGCAGTTTCTAGTGAGAGAAGCTTATTGTTTTTTAAGCTTTCTAAGCGTTCTGCGCTAATGAGTTCATTTTTTTCCAGATGTTCAAGGCGTTCAGCCAACGTTTTTTTGGAGAATCCTCCCCAAGTCACTTTATTTGTCATTTACTTTACCATAGATTCTTTGATGTTCATGAATTTCTTTGAGAGCAAATGCACCTGTTTTGTATTCAGGGATATTTGCGTTTCCTTCTGAATCGATAGCAGCTTCCTCAAAGAATAATTTTTCGTAGTCTTCAACAGAAAGACGAATGCGGTTTTTAAGCGTTTCTAAACGGTTAGTTTGTAGCATGTCTTTAAAACCATCAACCAAAGTTGCTGAGAAGATTTCTGCGACAGCACCGCTACCATAGCTGAAGAGGGCAATTTTGTCTCCAGCTACAAGATTTTTAGAATTCTCAAGAAGTGAAAGAAGACCTAAGTATAGTGAACCAGTGTAGATATTTCCGACTTCTTTACTGTAGAGAATAGTGCTTTCAAAGTTTTCCTTGAGTTTTTCTTTAAAGTCTTCTGGAAGATTCTTATCCATCACTTTGTTAAAGCCTTTAAGGGCTAACTTAGGAAATGGAAGGTGGAAGCAGAAGGCTGAGAAATCTGCAAGAGAAGTGTTGAAGCGTTTTTGAAATTCTGCCCAAGTCGTTTTCAACATGTCAAGGTATTGTTTTGTAGAGTAAATACCGTTGACGTAAGGGGTAGTAGAGTAGTTCGGACGCCAGAAATCCATAATATCGCGCGTTTGGGCAACTGAGTTGTCATTAAGTAGCAAGATTCGTGGGTCTTTTGAAATCAACATAGCAACACTACCAGCACCTTGAGTAGGTTCACCAGGGGTGTTAACACCATAGCGAGCAACATCTGAAGCGATAACTAAAACTTTTGATTCTGGGTGTTTTTGAACGTGCAAACGAGCGTAATCAAGCGCTGCTGTTGCACCATAACAAGCTTCTTTCATTTCAATGCTACGAGCAAAAGGTTGGATGCCCAAGAGACTGTGAATATAAGTAGAAGCAGCTTTACTTTGGTCAACAGATGATTCTGTTGCCACAATAATCATATCAATAGTATTTTTATCTTCCTCGCTTAGAATACTTTCTGCCGCAGAAGCACCAAGTGTCACAATATCGTCATTGACTGGTGTGATACTTAGATTATTTAATAGGAGACCTTTGCTGTATTTATCTGGATCAACATTGCGGCTCTCGGCCAAGTCGTCCATATTCAGCACGTATTGCGCTGTTGCAAATCCTATTTTATCAATACCAATTTTCATGAAAAAACCTTTCTCTTTATTGAATTTCCAATAAATGTTAGGGACTTTATCTTCATTCGTACTTGCCTAACAAGTTTTTAAAAAGTGGGGAAAACCTCTTAAATAGGAAATTCTTTTTTATTAAATTTACGGCGTGACGAATAATTGTCCATTCATAATTCTACCACAAAGTATACAAAATGCCCTATAAAAAATTCGTTTGTTTTATCCTTCAAAGTAATAGCAAATTCAGCCAAATTCGTTAAAAATACTAGCTTTTTTAGTGTTTTTCAGATAAAATAGGAAGGAATGATTTTTTTAAATCAATAAAATCAAAGGAGAATGGATAGCATGACTAAAGCAGATGTTATTTTTAAAGAAAATATCAAGAAAATTATGAATGAAGGGGTATTTTCAGAGAATGCACGTCCTGTTTACCAAAGTGGTGGGCAAGCAAATTCAAAATATGTAACAGGTGCTTTTGCGGAATATGACCTTAGTAAGGGTGAGTTCCCAATTACAACACTTCGTCCTATTCCTATTAAAAGTGCTATCCGAGAAATCTTTTGGATTTATCAAGATCAAACCAATGATCTTTCAGTTTTAAATGATAAATACAATGTCAAATACTGGAATGATTGGGAAGTTGATGGCACTGGTACAATCGGCGAACGCTATGGTGCAGTTGTTAAAAAACACGATATTATTCGTAAAATCTTAAAACAACTCGAAGAAAACCCATGGAATCGTCGCAATGTTATCTCACTTTGGGATTACGAAGCTTTTGAAAATACAGACGGTCTTTTGCCATGTGCTTTCCAAACTATGTATGATGTGCGTCGCGTTGACGGTGACATTTACCTTGATGCTACCCTAACCCAACGTTCAAATGATATGTTGGTCTCTCATCACATTAATGCCATGCAATACGTGGCCCTTCAAATGATGATTGCCAAACATTTCGGATGGAAAGTTGGTAAATTCTTCTATTTTGTAAATAACCTTCATATTTATGACAATCAATTTGAGCAAGCAGAAGAACTATTGCGACGTCAACCAACAGACTGTCAACCGCGTTTGGTTTTGAATGTGCCTGATGGAACAGATTTCTTTGATATTAAACCAGAAGATTTTGAATTAGTTGATTACGAACCCGTTAAACCGCAATTGAAATTTGATTTGGCTATTTAATCTTTTTCAGTGGCTTTCGTATCGCATCTCAGCATTTTTATAGGAAATCTGATAAAATGAAAGTAATGAATGAGAGGACAATATGACAAAGAAAATCGTTGCAATCTGGGCGGAAGATGAAAATCGCTTAATCGGGGTAGATGATAGATTACCTTGGCGTCTCCCAAAAGAATTAAAGCATTTTAAAGAAACAACGATGGGTCAAGCCCTTTTAATGGGACGTGTAACCTTTGATGGGATGAAACGTCGCATTTTACCAGGTCGCGAAACTTTGATTTTGACACGTGATAAAAACTTTGAAGCCGATGGTGTGACAGTTGTTCATGATGTAGAACAAGTCCTTGATTGGTTTAAAACTCACGACAAAACCCTTTATATCGTTGGTGGGGCAAGTATCTATAAAACTTTTTTGCCATACTGTGATGCTATCGTTAAGACAACGGTTCATGGTGAATTTGAAGGTGATACTTATTTCCCAGATCTTGATTTAAAAGCCTTTAAAAAGGTTTCAGAGTCATTTAACGAAAAAGATGACAAAAACGCCTACGATTTTACGATTACAGTTTTTGAAAAATAAAAATAACACAGGGAGAAAGGAATGCAGAGAAGTATTTTTGGTGTGTTCACGGCTCTACTAGCAGTTATCTGTTTTTTGTGTGCTCTCCCAGCACTTAGAAAAAAACGTTATGGGTTAGCTGTCCTTTTGTTTTTGAATGCCTTTACTAATGTAGTAAATACCATTCATGCCGTGTATGGTACCTTGTTTTAATAAATAGAGAAAGTATAAAGTTAGAGAGAACGAAAAATGGTTGGAAATCGAACAAATGATGTAAAAGTTTATTGCTCATTTTGTGGAAAAAGCCAAGACGAAGTAAAAAAAATCATTGCCGGAAATAACGTATTTATCTGTAATGAATGTGTGGCTTTATCCCAAGAGATTATTAAAGAGGAGTTAGCAGAAGAAGTTCTCGCAGATTTGGCTGAAGTTCCAAAACCAAAAGAATTATTAGCAACCCTCGATGAATATGTTGTCGGTCAAGAACGCGCTAAACGTGCCCTCGCAGTGGCTGTATATAACCACTACAAACGTGTTTCTTTTGCCGAAAGTCGTGATGAAGAAGATGTTGAATTACAAAAATCTAACATCCTATTAATCGGACCAACTGGTTCAGGGAAAACATTCCTTGCCCAAACTTTGGCGAAAAGTTTAAACGTTCCATTTGCGATTGCTGACGCGACATCATTGACAGAAGCAGGATATGTTGGTGAAGATGTTGAAAACATTCTTTTAAAATTAATTCAAGCGGCTGATTTTAATATTGAACGTGCAGAACGTGGTATCATCTACGTGGATGAAATTGATAAAATTGCCAAAAAAGGCGAAAATGTTTCAATCACTCGTGACGTTTCAGGTGAAGGTGTTCAACAAGCCCTTCTTAAAATCATTGAAGGAACAGTTGCTAGCGTGCCACCACAAGGTGGTCGTAAACACCCTAACCAAGAAATGATTCAAATCAATACTAAGAATATCCTTTTCATCGTTGGTGGTGCCTTTGACGGTATTGAAGATATTGTTAAACAACGTCTCGGTGAAAAAGTTATTGGTTTTGGTCAAAACAACCGCAAGATCGATGAAGACGCTTCTTACATGCAAGAAATCATCTCAGAGGATATTCAAAAATTTGGTTTGATTCCTGAATTTATCGGACGCTTGCCAGTCGTTGCTGCGCTTGAACAATTGACAACAGATGATTTGGTGCGTATCTTGACAGAACCTCGTAATGCTTTGGTTAAACAATACCAAACACTTCTATCATATGATGGTGTTGAGTTGGAATTTGATGAAGACGCCCTTCAAGCTATTGCTAATAAGGCTATCGAACGTAAGACAGGTGCACGTGGACTTCGTTCAATCATTGAAGAAACAATGATGGATATCATGTTTGAAATTCCAAGTCGTGAAGAAGTCACTAAAGTCCGTATCACAAAAGATGCTGTTGAAGGCAAAGATAAACCAATTTTAGAGATTGCCTAAGGAGGAGAGAATGACTGAGTATTTAAATACCCATAATGCCTCACTTCTGTTAAGTGCAGCTAATAAATCACATTACCCACAAGATGAGCTCCCTGAAGTTGCTCTTGCTGGTCGTTCAAATGTTGGTAAATCTAGTTTTATTAACACTCTTTTAGGACGTAAGAATTTGGCTCGTACTTCTAGTAAGCCTGGTAAAACACAATTATTGAATTTCTATAACATCGATGACAAGTTACGTTTTGTCGATGTTCCAGGATATGGTTATGCTAAAGTATCTAAAGCTGAACGTGCTAAATGGGGCAAAATGATTGAAGAATACCTTGTTAGCCGTGATAATTTGCGTGCGGTGGTTAGTTTGGTAGATTTTCGTCATGACCCAAGTGCTGATGACATTCAGATGTATGAATTCTTGAAGTATTATGAAATTCCAGTTATCGTGGTAGCAACAAAAGCTGATAAAATTCCACGTGGTAAATGGAACAAGCATGAATCAGCTATCAAGAAAAAATTGAATTTTGATAAATCTGATAAGTTTGTTGTCTTCTCATCAGTCGACCGTACTGGTTTGGATGAAGCGTGGGATAGCATTTTAGAAGAATTGTAATAATAAAAGCTTGAGATGAAAATTTCAGGCTTTTTTCATTGTTATAGTTTTTAACTAAGTGCTTGATAGTTAAAGTCTATTATCATTTCTGAAAATCTTGTGATATGATAGATATATTACGGATTGAGAGGCTTATATGGAAAATCATAATTTTGAAAATGAAGGTCAATTCCAGCGTAAGATGACGAGCAGGCATTTGTTTATGTTGTCTTTGGGTGGTGTTATCGGAACAGGTTTGTTTTTGAGTTCTGGCTACACGATTGCTCAAGCAGGTCCTTTAGGAGCTGTTTTGTCTTATCTGGTTGGAGCAGTTGTTGTTTATCTGGTCATGTTATCCTTGGGGGAACTAGCTGTTGCTATGCCAGTCACTGGCTCATTTCATACCTATGCTACAAAATTCATCAGTCCAGGAACTGGATTTACAGTGGCATGGTTATACTGGATTTGTTGGACGGTGGCTCTTGGAACGGAATTCTTAGGAGCAGCGATGCTAATGGGACGATGGTTTCCAGAAGTGCCAACATGGATTTTTGCGACACTTTTTGCCTTGGTAATTTTTGCTATCAATGCACTGAGTGTTCGTAGCTTTGCAGAAGCTGAGTCTTTCTTTGCTTCAATTAAAGTGATTGCTATTATCATCTTTATTGTGTTGGGTCTGGGTGCAATGCTTGGTTTAGTGAGTTTTGAAGGTCAACATAAAGCAATCTTATTTACCAATTTAACTGCTAATGGTGCCTTTCCAAAAGGTTTTGCTGCTCTGATTTCGGTGATGTTGGCGGTTAATTATGCTTTTTCTGGAACTGAACTCATCGGGATCGCTGCGGGTGAGACCGATAATCCAAAAGAGGCAGTACCAAAGGCGATTAAAACAACTATCGGACGTTTGGTTATTTTCTTTGTTTTGACCATTCTCGTCTTGGCATCACTTTTGCCAATGAAAGAAGCAGGAGTGTCAACGGCACCGTTTGTTGATGTTTTTGACAAAATGGGAATTCCATTTGCGGCTGACATGATGAATTTTGTTATCCTAACGGCCATTTTATCAGCTGGAAATTCTGGACTCTATGCTTCAAGTCGCATGTTGTGGTCACTAGCCAATGAAGGCATGTTATCGAAAAAAATTGTTAAAATCAATGAACACGGTGTGCCAATGCGTGCTCTTTTGTTATCGATGATTGGTGCAGTACTGGCTCTATTTTCAAGTATTTATGCAGCCGATACGGTTTATCTTGCATTGGTATCAATTGCTGGGTTTGCTGTGGTAGTTGTTTGGTTATCAATTCCATTAGCGCAGATTAATTTCCGAAAAGTCTTTTTGGAAAATCATTCTTTGGATGAATTATCGTATAAAACGCCAATGACGCCAGTCTTGCCTTACTTTACAATTGTGCTGTTGTTAATTTCTATTGTCGGAATTGCTTGGGATGCATCGCAAAGAGCAGGTCTGTATTTTGGACTTCCGTTTATTGCTTTGTGTTATGTGTATCACTATTTACGTTATAAAAAATGGTAGAAGGGAAGTTATGGGTAAACTTAAAGAATTACTAGAATCAACTGATTATCTTATCTTGGACGGGGCTCTTGGAACTGAGTTAGAAAATCGTGGTCATGATGTGTCAGGAAAGTTGTGGTCAGCAAAATATTTGCTGGAAAATCCGAAAATTATTCAAGAACTTCATGAAGATTATCTTCGTTCGGGTGCTGATATTGTGACAACATCAAGTTATCAAGCAACGGTTCAAGGGTTAGAAGATTATGGTTTGTCAGAAAAAGAAGCGCTTGATATTATTGCCTTGACAGTTAAATTGGCTAAAAAAGCTCGCCAAAATTTTTGGCAATCTTTGTCAGACGATGAGAAGAAAAAGCGTGTCTATCCATTGATTGCTGGTGATGTTGGACCTTATGCAGCTTACTTGGCAGATGGTTCTGAGTATACTGGAGATTATCAGTTATCAAAAGAAAGTTTCAAAGATTTTCATCGTTCACGTATTCAGACTTTGCTGGCGGCGGGAAGTGATTTTCTAGCCATTGAAACTATCCCAAATATGATTGAAGCTACGGCCTTGGTTGAATTGCTGGCTGATGAATTTCCTGATACAGAAGCTTACATGTCCTTTACGGCACAAGATAGTCAGAGCATTTCTGATGGAACGCTAATGACTGAGGTCGCAAAACTCTGCGACAGCAGCAAACAAATCCTTGCTTTTGGGATTAACTGTAGCCGTCCAGCGATTATTTCAGATTTGTTGAAAGCTAGTCGTACAATTTCTCAAAAACCTTTGGTAACTTATCCAAATTCTGGAGAAATCTATGACGGGGCAACACAGACTTGGAAATCATTACCAGACAATTCACATACCTTGTGTGAAAATAGTCAAGTTTGGCACAAACTCGGCGCAAAGATTGTCGGTGGCTGTTGCCGAACTCGCCCAGAAGACATTAAATTATTGGCTGATAAATTAAAATAAAAACGTTTGGAGTTTTCCAAACGTTTTTTGATTATAGATTTGTTTCTTGAAGGCGGTAGCGGATAACCACACTTGTGTAATGATAAACGATAGCAGCCAGGGTGAGCGATACTACCCAGATGGTTCTTACTTGAATGAAATGGTGGACAATCGCGACAAAGATAGCACCGATGATAAAGCTAACAACGACCAAAGAATAGTTCACAGCTTGTCGTTTCATTTTTGCTGTTTTTTCTTCAACAGTTAAGTAGTTGTGCCATGCTGTAATCATTTTACGGTAATTTCCTGAAGTCATTAAAATAGAATAAGCGTGCGATTCAATCTGGCTACCAGAGAATGTCAAAGTTAGTAAACCAGTACCGAGCGCTAAAAGAATAACCCAAAGTAAACGATTCTCAGGTAATAGTGGCAAAGCAATCGTTACAACTAATAAAGGTAAAATAGCATAGGCACGCCAAAAGGCTGTTTTAGCTTTGGCACGTACACGCAATCCAAACATAAATCCGAGTGAAAAGAATAAAACTGAGTACAAACGGATAAGTGTCTGATGAAGTGAACTATGACTAATATCAGCGATAAGAAAAAGAATATTTCCGGTTTGGGTGGCAACAAGTGTGTCAAATTGAATTTGGCAATAGACGTCTAGGGCACCACCTAAAAATCCGAGTAAAACAGCTTCAAAACGACTGTTCTGAGGCATGTATTCTAAATCATTCACACCATGTCCTTCTTTCTAATAGAGTCAACAGTCATATTGTAACATTTTATATGATAAGGTACTAGGGGGTTTTTAGAAAAATCATACTTGTCCTATATTATGGTAGAAAAAGCCCAACCCATAACAAGTTGGGTTGAGCTTTTAAGAGATTAGGAGTGCTTAGAAATTGGAGTGCCTTGATAGGCTTATTTTTCGCTGATAACAAGTTCTCCGTCAACCATATCAGCTTTAAGGTGTTTAACATCTGTGTGATCAAGGTAGAAATCAGTGATTTTATCGCGAATTTCTTGTTCGATAACACGGCGGAGTGGTCGAACACCCATAGCTTCATCGTAACCTTCTTCGATAAGGTATTGTTTAGCTTCATCGCTAACGACTAGATCAATACCTTTCTTAGCGATAGTCTTGCTAACTTCAGCTAGCATCAAGTCAACGATTTCGTTCAAGTCATCCTTAGTCAAGTGAGAGAATTCGATGATACCGTTGAAACGGTTAAGGAATTCCGGACGGAAGTATGGAGCGATACGATCCATAATCTTCATGTCTTTGTCTTCTTGACCAGTCAAAGCTTCATTACCAAAGCCAGCGTTAGAAGTAGCAATGATAACAGTGTTCTTGAAGTTAATTGTATTACCTTGACCATCAGTCAAACGACCATCGTCCAAAACTTGAAGAAGAAGTGTAATAACTTGTGGGTCGGCTTTTTCAATTTCATCAAGAAGAACGATTGAGTAAGGATTACGACGAACACGTTCAGTAAGTGTGTTATTGTTGTCATCGTAACCAACATAACCAGCAGTTGTACCAATCAACTTAGAAACGGCTGTGCGGTCAGAGTACTCAGACATGTCTAGACGGATGATTGCATCTTTTGAACCAAACATATCAAGAGCCAATTGTTTAGCAAGTTCTGTCTTACCAACACCAGTAGGACCTACGAAGAGGAAGCTACCAATTGGTCGGTTTCCTTCATCAAAACCAGCACGGTTACGGCGAATAGCACGAGCAACAGCATCTACAGCTTCGTCTTGACCAATGACTTTACCTTTCAAACGACTAGCCAATTCTTTCAAACGTTCGATGTCGCTTGCGCCCATGTTTGAAACAGGCACACCAGTTAGACGTTCAACGGATTCAGCAACGTCATTAACGGTAGCAGTAACTTTCTTGTCTTCAGTGTGATTATCGATTTGTTTTTGCAATTCTTCGATACGTACTTTGGCATTAAGAGCTGCTTCGTAATCTTCTTTAGCGGCAGCGGCTTCTTGTTTTTCTTTTTGTTCTGCAATTTCTTTTTCCAAAGATTTAACATCAGTTACAGGATGTTGTGCAGCTAGGTGAGCAGCAGTCATATCGATTAAGTCAATTGCTTTATCTGGTAAACTACGTTGTGGAATGTATTGGATTGAAAAGTCAACGGCAGCTTTCAAAACATTATCTGGAAGGATAACATTGTGGTGTTTTTCATACAAATCACGAATACCCATCAAGATATTAAAGCTGTCTTGAGCAGAAGGAGCGTTAACTTTAACTTCGTTGAAACGACGAGCGAGCGCAGCATTTTTCAAAATGGTATTGCGGTATTCGTCTTGAGTAGTTGCACCAATAACAGTCAATTCACCACGAGAGAGAGCAGGTTTAAGAATATCTGCTAGACCTTTAGAACCAGAGTCACCACCAGTTGAACCAGCTCCAAGAATTTGATGAATTTCATCAAAGAAGAGGATGATATTACCAGCGTCTTTGACTTCTTTAATCATGTTTTGGATGTTTTCTTCGAAAGCACCACGGTATTGTGTACCAGCTTCAAGGCCTGAAATATCAATTGAGATAATTTCTTTGTTCTTGATAGCAGCAGGCACATCACCGTTAACAATGGCTTGAGCTAATCCTTCAACGACAGCTGTTTTACCAACACCAGCATCCCCGACAAGAACTGGGTTGTTCTTTGTACGACGAGACAAGATTTCAGCTGTTTCTTGAATTTCCTTGTTACGTCCGATAACAGGATCGAGTTCGTTGTTACGTGCACGTTCAGTCAAGTTTGTTCCAAGTTTAGCCAAGATACCATCTTCTTTAGGTGCAGAAGTAGGAGTACCTTCTTGATAATCAGCATTTCCTGGGAGTTTACCAGTTTGACGGTATTGCGCAAATTCTTCAGGGGTTACTTCGCGACCGTTGATTAGGTAGCGTTTATTTTCTGAATTATAGCCTCCCATGTTTCCCATTAATTGGTTGAAGATATCATCCATATTTCCAAAAGGATCTCTTCCGTAAAATTGATTGTTTGCCATGTATAATTACCTCTTTTCATTCTTAAAATAATTCCAAATGATATTATTCTATGATTTGGAAGATTGAAGGTCAAATCCCTTTAGTCTTTACATATCGGAGTAGAGAGGTCGTATTTAAAGAGATTTATCAATTGTTCCTATCAATCACCTTCTGAGGATATAATACACCTTTGGTCAGTAAAAGTCAAAGATTTATGCGCAGAAAATATGATTTTTTTATCTAGTAAGCGTTTGATATTTTTAAAACTAATACTATAATATGATTTTAGGCTTTTGTTAGAAAAATTCAAAAGTCAATTAGCGTGCTATTTAATAGTAGAAAAGAGTAAAAATAAAAAAATTAAGCAAAAAAAGTAAAAAAGTGTTGACAGCTACAAAAATCTAAGTTATAATGATTAAGGTTTTGTAATGAAACTGACCTAAGACAGCAGGGGAGCCGTGCTCGTAATATTCCTGCCGAGGCACAAAACGTAATGATGAAATAACGTATTTGTACTTTCGTGTCTAGGTTTAGGTGCGAATTTTTTTGTACCTAGCCCAAAAATAATAACGGAGGTAAAACTAATGAGTGAAGCAATTATTGCTAAAAAAGCTGAACAAGTTGATGCTGTTGCTGAAAAAATGAAAGCTGCTGCATCTATCGTTGTTGTTGATTCACGTGGTCTTACAGTTGAACAAGATACAGTTCTTCGTCGTAATCTTCGCGAAAACGGTGTTGAATTTAAAGTTATCAAAAATTCAATTTTGACTCGTGCAGCTGAAAAAGCAGGTCTTGACGGAATGAAAGATCTTTTCGTAGGACCATCTGCAGTAGCATTTTCTAACGAAGATGTTGTTGCACCAGCAAAAGTTCTTAGTGACTTTGCTAAAGATGCTGAAGCACTTGAAATCAAAGGTGGGGCAATCGAAGGCGCTGTATCTTCAAAAGAAGAAATCGCTGCTCTTGCATCATTGCCAAACCGCGAAGGACTTCTTTCTATGCTCCTTTCTGTACTTCAAGCGCCAGTTCGCAACGTTGCACTTGCTGTCAAAGCAGTTGCAGACAACAAAGAAGACGACGCTGCTTAATGCGTATGGTAGCCTAGGGCTACAAACAATTATCTAATAAAACATTAATATTTTTGGAGGAATCTACAATGGCATTGAACATTGAAAACATTATTGCTGAAATTAAAGAAGCTTCAATCCTTGAATTGAACGATCTTGTAAAAGCTATCGAAGAAGAATTTGGTGTAACTGCAGCTGCTCCTGTAGCTGTAGCTGCTGCTGGTGCTGCAGACGCTGGTGCTGCTAAAGACTCATTTGACGTTGAATTGACTTCAGCTGGTGACAAAAAAGTTGCTGTTATCAAAGCTGTACGTGAAGTTACAGGTCTTGGTCTTAAAGAAGCTAAAGCTCTTGTTGATGGTGCACCTGCTAACGTTAAAGAAGGCGTTGCTACTGCAGAAGCTGAAGAAATCAAAGCTAAACTTGAAGAAGCTGGAGCTTCAATCACTCTTAAATAATAGAGTAACTACTCAAGTAGCTTAATAAAACAGAACCACTAGTCAATTGACTAGTGGTTTTTTTTGTTGACAATTGTGAAGTGGAAGACTAAAATTTGAGTAACAGTACTTGCTAGGAGAAGTCAGATGAAGAGATTCTCGTTGTATGTTAGGTTGCTATATGGTGTTATATTTCTAGTAACTATCGCCTTTGTTCTACTCTCACCAGAAGAAATTGCACTTCATTTTAATAATGGCTTAGTGGATGGTAAAGGAAGTAGAATTAATCTTTTTATTTATCCATTTCTTACTTTTATCCTTGGAGAGGCAGGGATACTTTGGTCAAAATGGTATCGTAAAAAGACTAATTTGAGAAGTTACCCGATTCTCTTAGCCAGTGAAATCAAATTCATTCAAATCTTATCATTGATCGTATTGATTTTCATTTTAGTCATGTTACATCAAGTGTTTTAATTTTACTAAAAAGATAAGAGCTCTGGAATTCTCAGAGCTCTTGTTTTTCTGTAGTTATATCAGTTTCTTGATAAGTGTCAAGATTGAAAAATTCTGTTAGTTTTACAATCATTTTTTTGACTTCGCCAGCGATAACTTCAGGTCCTTCAGGATTTTCTTTGCTTAACCAATGACGCAAAACATTGTAGTATCCACCGATGATAAAATCCATGGCAAAATTAATTTTTGTCACATCACCGCTGTAAGCAAACCAAGGGAGGGTAATGCTGTCATAGACTTCTTTGGCACGTCGGTTGAATTGGTGAAAGAAAAGATCAAAATGTTGGTGCTTGATTAAGATTGATAAAACGTTTCGCTTATGATACCAAAATTCTAATGAACCAGCCACCATTTCTTCGAAACTTTCAGATTGAGCGAAGTTTTGGCGTTCTCTTAGATACTCATCGATTACCTTTTCAAAATAGTAATTTAAGAGTTCTTGTTTATTAGCGAAGTGACGATAAAAGGTTCTTCTTGAGACTTGGGAGATTTCGAGAATATCTTTAATCTTGATGTCTTCGTAGTTTTTGTCTTTCATCAGGCAGATGAGGGAACAAAATAGCCTGTCTTTTGTATCCTTTATTTGCTTAACTTTACCACATACCATAATTAAATCCTTTCTTTTTGAGCAAAATGGGGAATTGGATCTGAGTATTAGTTAAAGTTATTATAGCACTCTCTTTGCGATGTCGGGGAAAAGAAGTTTATCCTAAAACGTTTTCCAAAAATGTAAACGTATCAAATTTATGAGATAGCCCTTTCAATTATAATGTAAATACTTATTAAAAAATCATTGGCGATATGGACAGCGTATTCAAATTGTGTTATGATATGACGGTTAAAGGGAGAGTGAGTTATGCAGCAAAAGAAGAAAACATTTCCAATCATGTCATTGGTTTATTTGGTGATTTATCTAGTTGCCGTTTTTTACAATATTGAGCACCATCAAAAAGTTTTTGTTTATCTGTGGTCAGCCTTGTTTTTGGGAAATTTAGCTTATATCATTTATAGTTTGATCAAAATGTTTCGAAAAGCTAACTAATGATGATAATTGAGTATAAAAGCCTTAAGCAAGGCTTTTTTTATTGATTAATACTTGCCATCAGGCTATCTGCTGTTGTCTCTGGTAAAATTCGAATTCTATCTAATGATAATAAACCGTCATTTTTATCAGCTATACCTTCATTAGTTGTGATGCCGAGTTTGTAGTTGAGCTCACCAGCAAGTTGAAGTGTAGTGTCTGAATAACGACCAGCTGGATAGGCAATTGTCATGGTATCTTGTGATAAATTGCTATCAAGGTAGCTTTTGGCATCGGACATTTCTGTTTTTTGAGTATTGTCATCACTAGCAGATAAGTCTGGGTGGGTTGAAGTATGACTTTGGAAAGACATCCCTTGTTCTTTCATTTCAAGCATCTGGTCGAGACTTAAGTTAGCTGAATTTCCGACAGTACTTGTAATGACATTGTTAGTTGCTTTGGCACCGTATTTTTTCAAAATAGGGTAGGCATTATCGTAAAAATCCCATAAACTATCGTCAAAAGTTAACCAAATGATTTTTGAATTTCCATTTGGTAAAACATTTTCTGTTAGAACTTTATAAGCTTCTTCAGGAGTTAAGAAATAGTATCCTTCATCAGAAAGTCGCTTGATGTGACTTTCGAATGTTGTCGGATCTACGATAAGGTTGGCATTTGATGCTTCTTCTGGAGCCATGACGTGAATGGCATGATACATTAGAATTGGAAGAGAAACATCAGAATCTTGCTGAACCCAGTTAACGTCATTACTATCAGTAGTTTGACTTGTTGAACTTTCTTGAGTGGAAGGAGCAGCCGATGATTGCTTGCTTGATTTTGATGAGACTTGCTCTGTTTTTTCTGCTGATAGAATCGAGTGACTCTCTTTTAGTGTGAAAAAGAGCATGGCGCCAGCTATGATACAGGCTAAAAATAGAATAATATTGACGAGTATTAGTGATTTTTTGCTTTTTTTCTCGTGCTTGTGTCGTGTTTTCATGGAAATCTCCCCTGTAGATAAAAATCTGCTTTTATTGTACTACTTTTTTAGTACAGAATAAAGAATTTACCTTAAATTAGGGAAAGATTTTTAGACTTCTTTATTTTTCTGTAAATTCTGAATAATTTTATGGTATAATGTAGAAAATGTTTTTATTTTAGGAAGTGCTGGTTGAAAAAATCACTTTTCCGTTCGAAAATTACTTACTAAGGAGAAAAAAATGTCAATAAAAATTGCTTTGCTCGGTTTTGGTACAGTTGCTAGTGGTGTTCCTTTCCTTTTGAAAGAAAATGATTCAAAAATTACGGAAGCAGCTCATGACACCATTGAAATCGCTAAGGTTCTTGTCAAAGACGATGAAGAAAAAAATCGTTTGTTGGCTGCCGGAAATGATTATAATTTTGTTACAAACGTTGATGAGATTTTAAGTGATGATAGCATTGACATTGTTGTCGAATTGATGGGACGTATCGAACCAGCTCGTACTTTCATCACAAAAGCTCTTGAAGCAGGTAAAAATGTTGTTTCAGCCAATAAAGATTTGATTGCTACTCATGGTAAAGAATTGATTGCGCTTGCTAAGGACAAAGGCGTTGCTTTCTATTATGAAGCGGCAGTAGCTGGTGGTATTCCAATCCTTCGTACACTAGCAAATTCACTTACTTCTGATAAAGTGACTCGTATTTTGGGTGTTCTTAACGGTACATCAAACTTCATGATGACTAAGATGGTTGATGAAGGTTGGACTTACGATGATGCTCTTAAGACAGCTCAAGAACTTGGTTATGCTGAAAGTGATCCAACAAATGACGTTGAAGGTATCGATGCTGCTTATAAAGCTGTTATCTTGAGTCAATTTGGATTTGGTATGACAATTGATTTTGACGATGTGGCTCACAAGGGTATCACAACAATCACACCTGATGATGTGGCTGTCGCTCAAAAACTTGGTTATGTGATTAAACTTGTCGGCGACGTCCGTGAAGTTGAATCAGGTATTTCAGCAGAAGTGTCACCAACATTCTTGCCAAAAGCTCACCCACTTGCTAGTGTAAATGACGTTATGAATGCTGTCTTTGTTGAATCTATCGGTATCGGTGAGTCAATGTATTATGGACCAGGTGCTGGTCAAAAACCAACAGCAACTTCTGTAACAGCTGATATTATCCGCATTTGCCGTCGTATTAAAGATGGTAATGTTGGTAAATCATTCAACGAATTTGCTCGTGAAACAAAAATGGCAAATCCTTCAGATGTGACAAGCCATTACTATTTTGCAATTAATACACCTGACAAAAAAGGTCAATTGCTTCGTTTAGCTGAAATCTTCAATTCTGAAAATATTTCATTTGAACAAGTACTTCAACAAAAAGCAAATGGTACTCGTGCGCGTGTGGTTATCATTACTCACTCAATGAGTAAGACACAATTGGCTGCGGTTACTGAAAAATTGGAAGCTGAAGAAGATTTTAAAGTTTTAAATACCCTTAAAGTATTGGGTGAATAAGAAACGATAAGTTTAAAGGTGAAAGGAAGGCTCATTTTTGAGCGATTATAGTGATATGAAAATTACAGTACCAGCAACCTCTGCTAATGTTGGACCTGGATTTGATTCTGTTGGTGTTGCGGTTTCTAAGTATTTGACAATCGAGGTTTTAGATGCTGCTGATAAATGGGAAGTTTTGCATGATTTGGGTGATGTTCCAAGTGATGAAACGAATCTTTTGATTACGACAGCTTTGCAAGTCAAATCAGATTTAAAACCACATCGCATTAAGATGATTTCAAATATTCCTTTGGCACGTGGTTTAGGGTCTTCATCTTCAGTTATTGTGGCAGGTATTGAGTTAGCCAATCAATTGGCTGACTTGAACTTGTCAGATGATGAAAAGCTTACGCTAGCAACTAAAATTGAAGGGCACCCAGATAATGTAGCGCCAGCTATTTTTGGAAATCTTGTGGTGTCATCATATGTTGATGGAAAAGTTAACAGTGCTGTTGCGACTTTCCCAGAAGCATCATTTGTAGCTTTTATTCCAAATTATGAATTAAAGACAAGTGATAGTCGTAATGTACTTCCAGTTCAATTTTCTTACAAAGAAGCTGTTGCAGCCTCATCAATTGCCAATGTTGCTATTGCAGCTCTTTTGACAGGAGATTTGGAAAAAGCTGGAAAAGCGATTGAAGCAGACCTTTTCCATGAACGTTTCCGTCAAAAATTAGTAAAAGAATTTGCTCAGATTAAAGAAAAAGCGCATCAAGCTGGTGCTTATGCGACTTATCTTTCTGGTGCTGGTCCAACAGTGATGGTTTTGGCGCCAAAAGAGCAAGAAAGCAAAGTTCTAGAGGCTGTTCAATCACTTGGCTTGGACGGTGAAGTAGTTGCTCTACATGTAGATACTAAAGGAGTTTTTGTTGAAAAAGACTAATTTAGGTTTTCTACTTGGTTTAGTAACATACATTTTGTGGGGCTTTTTGTCCCTTTATTGGAAATTACTTTCAGGTGTTAGTTCATATAACACCTTTTCTTATCGTATCATTTTCACAGTTATTACCATGTTGCTTTACATGCTGGTATCCAGAAATCACAAGCGGTATCAGAGTGAGATTGGTAGTTTGATAGCTGATAAGAAGAAGTTATTTATGATGATTTTGGCGAGCTTTTTGATTGCTATTAACTGGCTGACTTACATCTTTGCAGTGGCACATGGTCAAGCAACTCAGGCGAGTTTTGGTTATTATATTATGCCGCTTGTTTCCATTTTACTTGCTGTGATTTTCTTGCACGAAAGTTTAAGTTCTTGGATGCTTTCAGCAATTGCTATTGCAGGATTTGGAGTTGGAATGCTTGCTTTTGACACAGGTCAAGTGCCACTAGTTTCGATTGTTTTAGCCTTATCTTTTGGCTTATATGGCTTGGTTAAGAAAAATGTTCGACTCTCCAGTGATGTTGCTATGCTGGTTGAAAGTAGTCTGGTTTTGCCTTTTGTCATCATTTATTTGGTAGCTTTTAGTAAGGAAAGTATGCTTGATTATACTTTACTGGAAAATGTTTTGTTGGTAATTTCTGGTGTGGTGACGGCAATTCCTTTGCTTTTATTTGCAGAGGCAGTTAAGCGAGCACCTTTAAATATTATTGGGTTTATCCAATACATTAACCCGACGATTCAGTTGATTATTGCGGTTCTTATTTTTAAAGAAACAATAGCTGTAGGACAATTAAAAGGATTTATCTTTATCTGGATTGCCATTGCTGTCTTTATTTTAGGACAAGTTATTGTGATGCGTAAAAATAAGTAGTTTGGAGCTAACATGCACAAAAAAACTGTTGTTGATTTTAAGGAATTAGGGCAACGTTTGATTTTTGAAAATCCCTTGATTGAGCTTTCTGCTAAGTCAGCAAAGGATGTTAAACGCATTTTGCAAGAGGTAGAGAATTACCAAATGCAAGGATATTATGTCATTGGTTATGTGAGTTATGAAGCTGCCCAAGCCTTTGATGAGAAATTTTCAGTTAAGACTCGTCCGCTCTCAGGTGAGTATTTGGCTTATTTTACGGTTCATCAAGAAGTTAAAAAAGAGCCTTTCCCGTGTCAATCTCAAAAAAATATTCAATTGCCAAAATCATGGCAATCAAGTACGACTAAAGGTGAGTATGAGAAAGCTATCGCTAGGATTAAAGAGGAAATCAGGCAAGGAAATACCTACCAAGTTAACTACACTTTGCAGTTATCTAGTTTGCTTGAGGAAGATGCTTTTACTTTATATAATCACTTAGTCATTGCTCAAGAAGCAGCCTACAACTGCTATATAGAGCACGATGATTTTGCTATTTTGTCTGTTAGTCCAGAGCTGTTTTTTAAGAAAAAAGGAAATCGTTTGATAACGCGTCCGATGAAGGGAACGATTACTCGCGGTTACAGCACTAAAGAAGATTTGGAAAATAAAATCTGGCTGGCAAATGATAGTAAAAATCGTGCTGAAAACATGATGATTGTCGATTTGTTACGTAATGATATGGGACGCATTTCAGAAATCGGTAGCGTTAAGGTAACAAAACTTTGTGAGGTTGAACAATACTCGACGGTTTGGCAAATGACCTCAACCATTGAAAGTCAGTTGCAATCAGATAAAAGTCTTTTAGATATTTTTTCTGCCCTTTTTCCCTGTGGGTCAATTACCGGAGCTCCAAAGATTGCGACAATGGCGATTATCAATCAGCTAGAAAAGCAACCTCGAGGCGTTTATTGTGGGACGATTGGGATTTGTCTGCCGAATGGAGATGCTATCTTTAATGTCGGTATCCGTACCATTCAAAAACTAGGTAATCAAGCTATTTATGGTGCTGGTGGCGGCATTACTTGGGGGAGTGCCTGTGATGATGAGTATAAAGAGGCTTGTGATAAAGCTGCGGTTTTATATCGCAATCAACCTGACTTTGACATACTCACAACCGCTAGGGTATCTCATAAGCAAGTGGTGGATTTAGACGAACACATCAAGCGTTTAAAAGAGTCAGCAAGGTATTTTGCTTACCCGTTCTCAAAAGAAGAGTTTTTAGCAAAACTGTCTAAGCAGCTTGAGGAGTTAGATGATGCTGATTATCGTTTGCGAATTTTAGTGAAGCAAACTGGTGCTATTCAGTTCCAGCTAGCAGAACTTAGAGACCTGCCAGAAAATTATCTGAAAGCTGAGCTGGTTCATCGCAGTGAGTCAATTGATAGTCCGTTTACTTATTTTAAGACGACCTATCGTCTGCATTTACAAAGTTTATCTGGTGAGTCTATCTTTATTTCTAATAAGGGTTATCTGCAGGAAACGACTATTGGTAATCTCATTTTAGAAATTGATGGGAAATGGTATACGCCCTCGGTTGATGTGGGGATTTTAGATGGCATTTGCAGGCAAAAATTAATTAAGGAAGGTCGCGTGTTTGAAGCATATTTGACAAAAGATGATTTAAAGAAAGCCAGTCACATCTACGTATGTAACAGTGTTCGTGGCGTTTATGAAATCACTTTGAATAAATAGCAAAGCTTCTTTTAGAAATCGTTTCTATCGACTTTCCTTGTGCTATAATAGAAGTGTTATTGTAATTTTATAAGAGAAAGGTATATGCGCTAAAAGCTTATCATTGAAAGATTTCGAGGTAAATGTCTCAATCTTATTTTTAATGTCAGCAACTTTTGGTCATAGTAGGACATTCATCAAATGGAATATCAAGAAGCTTTAGATTGGATTCATGGCAAGTTAAAATTTGGAATCAAGCCTGGTTTAAAACGAATGGCTTGGATGCTTGAAGAACTTGGCAATCCTCAGGAAAAGCTTGCCGCTGTCCACGTTGTTGGGACAAATGGTAAAGGATCAGTTACCAGCTATTTACAACATATTTTCTCACTAGCTGGTTATGAAGTTGGGACATTTACGTCACCATATATTGTTGATTTTCGTGAACGTATTAGCTTAAATGGGCAAATGATTTCTGAGGCTGATTTTCTTAAATTGGTGGAACGCGTTCGCCCTGTTGTTGAACGTTTATCCGTTGAAACTGACTTAGAACCAGCTACAGAATTTGAAGTTATTACTGTTTTAATGTTTGAGTATTTTGGTCACATGCACCCAGTTGACATCGCGATTATCGAAGCTGGAATGGGTGGTCTTTACGACTCAACCAATGTTTTCAAAGCATTGGCAGTTCTTTGCCCGTCAATTGGCTTAGATCATCAGAATATTTTAGGACAGACTTATGCGGAAATAGCTGCGCAAAAAGCGGGTGTTTTAAAAGAAGGAGTTCCATTCATCTTTGCGACTGAGCGTGATGATGTTCGTCAAGTTTTTACTGAGAAGGCAAAAGCATGTCATAGCAGACTTTATGAATTTGGGAAGGATTTTTCTGCTTCAGAAAATGAAAACGGTTTTGATTATCATGGCAAAGAAAGACTTGAACAAGTTTGCTTAGCTATGCCTGGAAAACACCAGGTCAGCAACGCTAGTCTAGCTATTACAGCAGCCCTTCAGTTACGCGAGCGTTATCCAAAAGTGACTAAGGAAATCATTAAAGCTGGCTTAGCCCAAACTCACTGGGTAGGTCGTACAGAATTGGTCTTTCCAAATGTCATGATTGACGGTGCTCATAACAACGAAAGTGTTCAGGCGCTTGTTAACGTCATGCAAAAATACAAAGATAAACACTTGCATATTTTATTTGCGGCCATTGACACTAAGCCAATTGATTCAATGCTTGACTTGCTTAGTCAACTAGCTGACGTGGATGTGACAACTTTTGTTTATCATAATGCACTGCCTTTGGAAAAATACCCAAGTCAATACCATAAAGTAGCCAATTGGCAAGATTGGCTCAAGCAGATTGATTTGGATAGTCAGGATGATTTTTATCTTATTACTGGCTCACTTTACTTCATTTCACAAGTGCGTCCTGTACTTTTGTCAAGACAGCAAAATTAAGCTATAATAGAAAAAATAAAAAGATTGGAAAATAAAATGGCAAATCAAGAAAAACTCGAAGCAGCAGTTTACCAACTCTTAGAAGCTCTAGGAGAAGATCCAAAGCGTGAAGGATTACTAGATACGCCTAAACGTGTTGCAAAAATGTATCAAGAGATGTTTTCAGGCTTGAATGAAGATCCCAAAGATCAATTTACAGCTGTGTTTACCGAAAATCATGATGAGGTTGTTCTCGTTAAAGATATTCCGTTTTACTCAATGTGTGAGCACCACTTGGTTCCTTTTTATGGAAAAGCTCATGTTGCTTATTTGCCAAGCGATGGTCGCGTAACAGGTCTTAGTAAATTAGCGCGTGCTGTTGAAGTAGCAAGTAAACGTCCGCAGTTGCAAGAACGTTTGACTGACCAAGTGGCTACAGCATTGGAAGAAGCTCTTCATCCAAAAGGCATTTTTGTCATGATTGAAGCAGAGCACATGTGTATGACAATGCGTGGCATTAAAAAACCTGGAAGTAAAACGGTGACAACTGTCGCTAAAGGGATTTTTAAAGAAGACCGCGAAGAACGTAAGGAAATCCTATCTTTGATTTTAGGAAAATAATCGCTTAAGGTATTGTATTGCTAAGGAGATCATAATGAAAATCGGTAAACATGACATTGATGGCAAAGCTTGTATCATGGGAGTTCTAAATGTCACTCCAGATTCTTTTTCTGATGGAGGTTCTTACACATCGATTGAGAAAGCGCTTGAGCAAGCAGAGAAAATGATTGCTGAAGGGGCAAAAATTATCGATGTTGGTGGCGAGTCAACACGACCAGGTTACACTTTTGTGGAAGCAGCTGATGAGATTAATCGTGTTGTACCAGTTATTAAGGCTCTCAAGGAAAAATTTGATGTCCTAGTCAGTATTGATACCTACAAAACAGAAACTGCGCGTGCTGCCTTAGAAGCAGGTGCAGATATTTTAAATGACGTTTGGGCAGGACTTTACGATGGGGAAATGCTTGCGCTTGCTGCTGAAAAAAACGTGCCAATTATTTTGATGCACAATCAAAAAGAAGAAAAGTATGACAATATTACCAAAGAAGTTTGTGACTTTTTAGCAGAACGTGCGCAAGCTGCATTGGACGCTGGCATTGCTAAAGAAAATATCTGGATTGATCCAGGATTTGGTTTTGCTAAAAATGAAGCACAAAACATTGAACTTTTGCAAGGCTTGGATGCTGTTTGTCAGCTTGGATACCCAGTTCTTTTTGGTATTTCCCGTAAACGCACAGTAGATTATCTGCTAGGAGGCGGGACAGCAGCTCTTGAGCGCGATATGGGAACAGCGGCACTGTCAGCTTGGGCAATTGCTAAAGGTTGTCAAATCGTCCGCGTGCATAATGTTGATCTCAATCGCGATATTGTTAAAGTGATTAGTCAACTCGTTTGAAAGGAGTAAGAGGAGAAGAAAGAGTTTGAGAAAAGTATCTCAGACTTTCTTCTTTGTTACCAATAATATGGATAAAATTCATTTAAAAGGATGCCGTTTTTACGGTTACCATGGTGCTTTTGCAGAAGAACAAACATTAGGGCAAATTTTTGTTGTTGATTGTACCTTGTCTGTTGATTTGGCAAAAGCATCGCAGTCTGATCGTTTAGAAGACACTGTTCATTATGGATTAGTCTTTGAAACTATCAAAAAGCAAGTTGAAGAAAATAAATACATTTTGATTGAACGTTTGGCTGGGGCAATTTGCCAGGACATTTTTGAAGAATTTCCACCAGTTCAAGCAATTACTTTAAAAATTTCCAAAGAAAATCCGCCAATTAATGGGCACTATGATTCTGTTGGCATTGAGCTAGAACGGGAGAGAGTATGATTAGCGTTTATTTAAGTTTAGGCAGTAATATTGGTGACAAGAAAGCCTATCTTGAAGCGGCTCTTGAACGTCTAAATCAACTGCCACAAACAACTGTTACAGCTGTTTCATCATTTTACGAGACAGCCGCATGGGGTAAGACGGACCAAGATGATTTTTTGAACATTTGTTGTCAATTAGAGACAGAATTGGATGCTCAGCTATTATTGACAGAGTGCCAAGAAATTGAGAAGGATTTGCACCGTGTTCGCCATGAACATTGGGGACCTCGTACCATTGATATTGATATCCTTTTGTATGGTAGCGAGCATATCGCAACTGAAACCCTTAAGGTGCCGCATCCTTACATGACAGAGCGTGCTTTTGTTCTTGTACCGCTTTTTGAAATTGCTCCGTCACTTGAAATTTATGGTAAGTCTATTACATCTTATTTAAAAACATTAAATCTTGAAGAAGTGCGAAAACTTCAGTCTTAAATATCGTCAAAAGCTGATTTTTTTGTTATAATTAAGGTCGGCTTTATGCCGATTTTTTAGTAGATAATTGATCATTTGATCATAAATGAGCTAATAGTATTGATAAGGGTATTGGTTGATTTTAATCAAATGATAACTACAATTTTGATTAATAGTTTTAGAGTTGGAAGAAAATGTTAGAATTTTTAAATGATGAACTAAAAGGGATTGATATTCGAGTTAATGAACCCTTAAAAAAATATACTTACACGAAAGTGGGAGGTCCAGCGGACTATCTCGCTTTTCCACGTAATCGATATGAATTGATTCGTATTGTTGAATTTGCTAATAAAAATGATATTCCATGGATGGTGCTTGGAAATGCTAGTAACATCATTGTTCGTGATGGTGGTATCCGTGGTTTTGTTATCATGTTTGATAAATTAAATACCGTTACAGTCAATGGCTATGTCATTGAAGCAGAAGCTGGAGCTAACTTGGTTGAAACAACACGTATCGCCAAATACCACAGTTTAACTGGTTTTGAATTTGCTTGTGGTATTCCAGGTAGTGTTGGTGGTGCTGTCTTTATGAACGCTGGTGCTTATGGCGGAGAAATTTCACATGTCTTGGTATCAGCTCAAGTCCTTACCAAAGAAGGTAAAGTTAAGACAATTGAAGCTCGTGACATGAAGTTTGGTTACCGTCATTCAGCAGTTCAAGATAGCGGTGATATTGTTATTTCGGCAAAATTCGCCCTTAAACCAGGTGATTATGTCTTGATTGAGCAAGAAATGGCACGTTTAACTCACTTACGTGAATTAAAACAACCCCTTGAATACCCATCATGTGGGTCAGTCTTCAAACGTCCAGTTGGACACTTTGCTGGACAATTAATCACAGAAGCCAACCTTAAAGGACACCGTATTGGTGGCGTTGAAGTTAGTAAAAAACACGCAGGCTTTATGGTAAATGTCGCTGACGGTACAGCTCAAGATTATGAAGATTTGATTGCTTATGTTATTGACACAGTTGAGAAAAATTCAGGCGTTCGTTTAGAGCGCGAAGTTCGCATTATCGGCGAGAAAAAAGATTAAAGAAGCTCCATGGAGGTTTTATGAGAATTGACTAATCCAATTATTGCATTTAAAAACGTATCAAAAGTATTTGAAGATAACGGTACAGTTGTTTTAAAGGATATTAACTTTGAGTTAGAAGAAGGAAAATTTTATACCCTTCTTGGTGCTTCAGGTTCCGGAAAATCAACGATTTTAAATATCATTGCTGGTCTGTTACAGCCGACCACGGGTGATGTTTTCCTTGATGGAGAGCGTATCAATGATATTCCAATCAATAAACGTGATGTTCATACCGTTTTTCAAAATTATGCCCTTTTCCCTCATATGAATGTCTTTGAAAATGTCGCTTTTCCTCTAAAATTAAAAAAAGTCGACAAAAAAGAAATTGAACGACGAGTGGAAGAAGCTCTTAAAATGGTACGTTTGGCTGGTTTTGAGAATCGCCAGATTCAAAAATTATCTGGTGGGCAGCGTCAGCGTGTCGCGATTGCGCGTGCTATCATCAATGAACCGCGTGTGGTTTTGCTTGACGAACCTTTATCAGCCTTGGATTTGAAGTTGCGTACAGAAATGCAATACGAACTTCGTGAATTACAACAACGTCTTGGCATTACCTTTGTTTTCGTCACTCACGACCAAGAAGAAGCTTTGGCAATGTCAGACTGGATTTTCGTTATGAATGATGGCGAAATCGTCCAATCAGGTACACCAGTAGATATTTATGACGAGCCAATTAACCACTTTGTGGCTACCTTCATCGGTGAGTCTAATATCATTCCTGGTAAAATGATTGAAGACTATTTGGTTGAATTTAATGGCAAACGTTTTGAAGCGGTTGACGGTGGTATGCGACCAAATGAAGCCGTTGAAGTGGTTATCCGTCCAGAAGATTTGCAAATCACAATGCCTGAAGAAGGTAAACTACGTGTGAAAGTCGATACCCAACTTTTCCGTGGGGTACACTATGAAATCATTGCTCACGATGAGCTTGGCAATGAATGGCTGATTCACTCAACGCGTAAAGCCATCGAAGGGGAAGTCATCGGACTTGATTTCACACCAGAAGATATTCATATCATGCGCTTGAATGAAACAGAAGAAGAGTTCGATGCGCGTCTTGAAGAATATGTTGAAATGGAAGAGCATGAAGATGGTTTGATTCATGCCATCGAGGAGGAGCGCAATGAAGAAAAATAATTTCTTCTCGATTCCATATATTTTATGGTTGATACTGTTTGTCATTGCTCCCGTCATTTTGATTTTATGGCAGTCATTCTTTGATATCCAAGGACATTTTACCTTGGATAATTACAAGACTTTCTTTAGTTCTTGGACTTATCTTCGAATGAGTTTTAATTCGATTTTATATGCTGCCATCATTACCCTTGTGACCTTGTTGATTTCTTACCCAACAGCATATTTTTTGACACAGCTTAAGCATAAGCAGTTGTGGTTGATGCTTGTGGTTTTACCAACTTGGATTAATCTCTTGTTAAAAGCTTACGCTTTCATGGGGATTTTTGGACAACATGGTGGCGTTAACGCCTTCTTATCATTTGTCGGTATTGGTCCAAAACAAATTTTATTCACAGATTTTTCATTTATCTTTGTTGCTTCTTACATTGAAATTCCATTTATGATTCTACCGATTTTTAATGCGCTTGATGATATTGATACCAATCTCATCAATGCGAGTCACGATTTAGGTGGAAATGGCTTCCAAACCTTTACAAAGGTTGTCTTTCCTTTATCACTAAATGGTGTGAGAAGTGGGGTACAATCAGTCTTTATCCCAAGCCTTAGCTTGTTCATGTTGACTCGTTTGATTGGCGGTAACCGTGTGATTACACTGGGGACAGCAATTGAGCAGCACTTCTTGACAACACAAAACTGGGGAATGGGTTCAACCATTGGTGTGATTTTAATCATGGCAATGCTTGTGATTATGTGGATGACTAAGGAGAGACGAAAATGAAAAAATTTGCGAATTTATATCTAGCTTTAGTCTTTGTTATTCTTTACATTCCAATCGCTTATCTGATTTTCTATTCCTTTAATCAAGGTGGCGATATGAATGGTTTCACTGGATTTACCCTAGGACACTATTCAGAAATGTTTGCGGATAGTCGCTTGATGCTTATCTTGATTCAGACATTTTTCCTAGCCTTTTTAAGTTCAATTCTGGCGACAGTGATTGGGACTTTTGGTGCTATTTTCATTTATCAAGCTCGTCGTAAACACCAACAATCTATTTTATCGATGAATAACATTTTGATGGTGGCACCTGATGTTATGATTGGTGCAAGCTTTTTGATTCTTTTTACGCGCTTGGCAGATATTTTCCATTTTAATCTTGGATTTATGACAGTTTTGCTTAGTCATATTGCCTTTTCAATTCCAATTGTGGTGCTTATGGTTTTGCCACGACTTAAGGAAATGAATGACGATATGATTAATGCTGCCTATGATTTGGGTGCAACACCTTGGCAAATGTTAAAAGAAGTCATGTTGCCATATTTGACACCTGGTATCATTTCAGGATTCTTTATGGCATTCACTTATTCCCTTGATGACTTTGCGGTAACTTTCTTTGTTACAGGAAATGGTTTCTCAACTCTTTCTGTTGAAATTTACTCGCGTGCAAGACGAGGAATCTCACTTGAGATTAATGCTCTTTCAACCATTGTCTTCATCTTTAGTATCTTGCTTGTAATTGGTTATTACTTTATTTCACAAGATAAGAAGGGAGAAAACAATGCGTAAATTATACACATTTTTCCTAGGGCTTGTTGCGGTAACCTTGATTCTATTTGGTGTTTCAGTTTATATGCAAAAAACATCAAGTTCATCAAGTCAATCTGATAAATTAGTCATTTACAACTGGGGTGATTATATTGACCCAGAATTAATTACAAAATTCACTAAAGAAACAGGTATCGAGGTTCAGTACGAAACCTTTGACTCTAATGAATCAATGTATACCAAGATTAAGCAAGGTGGAACAACTTACGACATCACCGTGCCGTCAGATTACATGATTGATAAGATGAGAAAAGAACATTTGCTCATCAAATTAGATAAATCTCAAATCAAAGGCTTAGATAACATCGGTTCAAAATTCATGGGCATGAGTTTTGATAAGCATAATGATTATTCAGTGCCATATTTCTGGGGAACGCTTGGTATCGTCTATAATGATACTATGGTCGATAAAGTGCCAGAGCATTGGTCAGATTTATGGAATCCAGAATACAAGAATGACATCATGTTAGTTGATGGCGCTCGTGAAGCAATGGGAATCGGTCTTGGAACTCTTGGCTACAGCCTAAATACTAAATCGATGACTGAGCTAAATGCCGCTTCAAAGAAACTTGATGACCTAACACCAAATATCAAAGCTATTGTCGGTGACGAGATGAAAGGTTACATGATTAATGACGATGCTGCGATTGGAGTCACATTCTCAGGTGAAGCTAGTGAGATGCTTAACTCAAATGAACACCTTCACTATGTGGTGCCTAGCGAAGGGTCTAACCTTTGGTTTGACAACTTAGTGATTCCAAAAACAGCTAAGCACATTAAAGAAGCTTATGCCTTTATCAACTTCATGTTAGAACCTGAAAATGCTGCGCAAAATGCAGAATACATCGGCTATGCCACACCAAATACAGAAGCCAAGAAACTTTTGCCAAATGACATTAAAGAAAATAAAGCTTTCTATCCATCTGAAGAGACCTTTAACCATTTGGAAGTTTATGATAACCTTGGCCAAAAATGGCTTGGTATTTATAATGACTTATATTTACAATTTAAAATGTATCGCAAATGATACCAAGAGAGTTTGGAAGAATTTCCAAGCTCTTTTTTAAATGTGCTCGAAATCAGCTTTAAGATTTGATAAAATAGTAATGAGTTATTTTTTGAAAAATAGTTGAAACTAATATGATATTTTCAATTTGATTAGATAGGAGTTTTTAATGGAAAGTTATCGTAGAGAGTACGAGTTTTCGCTATCCTCAATCCTTAGCTTTGTGTGGCGTGGTGTTATTGTAGGATGTGTTTCCGGAAGCGTGGTCAGTCTTTTTCGACTCTTGATTGCCAAGATTTTCGCACAAGTGGTCAAGTGTTATCAACTCTCGCATGAAAATCCAGCTTTACTAGGTTTGATTTTACTAGTGAGTGTGATTGTTGTCATTGCTATCGGATTTTTGGTTAAATCTGATCCAGATATTAAAGGCTCTGGGATTCCTCACGTCGAAGGAGAGTTGAAAGGCTTACTTCATCCTGATTGGTGGTCTGTTCTTTGGAAAAAATTCATCGGTGGTGTCCTAGCCATTTCAATGGGATTCATGCTAGGACGTGAAGGTCCAAGTATTCAACTTGGGGCAATGGCTGGAAAAGGTGTAGCGAAATCATTGAAAGCACAGCGCATGGAGCAACGTGTCTTGATTGCTAGTGGTGCAGCAGCAGGTTTGTCAGCTGCCTTTAATGCTCCAATTGCAGGTCTTCTTTTTGTTGTTGAAGAAATCTATCATCAATTTTCACGTTTGGTTTGGATTTCAGCCCTGGTTGCAAGCTTGGTTGCTAACTTTATTTCGTTAAATATCTTTGGTTTGACGCCTGTGCTTGCCATGCCAAGTGATCTTGCTATTTTGCCTTTACATCATTATTGGATGCTTTTGCTTTTAGGGGCATTTTTAGGCATGATGGGTTATCTTTACGAAAAAGTAACCTTGAATGCGAATCTATTTTATGACTTCTTAGGCAAAATTTGTCATATTCCAAATTATTTTTATGGTATTTTTGCAGCTATCTTGATTCTGCCAATTGGTTATTTCTACCCACAATTATTAGGTGGCGGAAATGGCTTGATTACATCATTGTCAACTAGTCATTTGACTTTTGCAGTGGTTTGCTTGTACTTTCTTATCCGCTTTGTTTGGAGTACGTTTAGTTATGCCAGTGGTTTACCGGGTGGGATTTTCCTTCCGATTTTGACTTTGGGGGCATTATTAGGTTTTGGTTTTGGTCTAGGCATGCACCAAATTGGCTTTATTGGCACATCAGTCCTTGTTAATTTTCTCGTTCTTGGTATGGCTGGTTATTTTGGTGCCATTTCAAAAGCTCCGCTGACTGCCATTATTTTGGTAACAGAAATGGTAGGAGATTTCCGACAATTAATGACTATTGCAGTCGTTACTTTGGTAGCTTACATTGTCATGGACCTTCTAAAAGGTGAGCCAATCTATGAGGCGATGTTGGCAAATTTATCTATTCCAAAAGACCGCGAAGTTATTGAACCAACGCTTATTGAGTTAACCGTGTCAGATAAAATTGCTGGCAAACGTGTTCGCGATTTGACTCTCCCTAAAAATGTTTTGATTACAACACAGATTCATCGCAAGAAATCAGAAGTGGTTTGCGGAAGCACTGTTTTAAATGCTGGTGATACAATTTTCTTGGTGGTTAATGAACCAGAAATTGGAAAAATTCGCAAATTATTGATGTAAATATGTCAATAAAATATTTTTGTATCCCCTTTCATTTTAAGGGGATTTTTGGTAAAATGGATACCAGTAAGAGGATTGTTACTGGTTAAGCAGGCAAAACCTAGTGTGCATAGAAAGCATTTGTGCGTAAAAACACAGTGCATTTTGTGTACGCTAGTTTTGCCTTTTCTTTCCGAATTTTTTTGAGGGAGTAGTAGATAATGAGGATAGAAAAAGTCTATAATAACAATGTTGTTTTGGCTAAGGGGGATGAGGGAGAAGAGATCATCGTCATGGGGAGAGGACTAGGTTTTCAAAAGAAATCAGGTGACGAGATTGATACTTCTTTAGTTGAAAAAACATTTGTTATGCAAGATAGCTCTGCTACACATGAGTTAACGCGTGTTTATATTGACTTGTCACCAATAGAGACAGAGGTTGTTCTTGATATTATCAAGTATGGTCAAGAGGTTTTGGAGACTAATTTTGATACAGCTTTTTATATTGCCCTTGCAGATCATTTGCATTACACACTTCAGCGAAGTCGTGAAAACATCATTGTGCAAAATCCTTTGTCTTGGGAGATTCGTAAATTTTTTCCAAAGGAGTATCAGCTTGGTCGTGATGCCCTTAAGATTGTCTTTGAAAAGCTAGGTGTTATTCTGCCTGATGATGAGGTTTCATCAATTGCGCTTCATTTTATCAATGCTCAGAAAGACTCTGGTTTGGTTAAGCAAAGCTATCAAATTTCAAAGATTGTGACAGATATTTTAGGGATTGTTCGTTTATTTTACGGAAAAGTTTCTGATGAAGATTCTGTCAGCTATAATCGTTTTGTGACTCATATTCAGTATTTTGCACAACGTGTCGTCAATGGTGTGGTGCAAGGGAAAAATGACAGCTTTTTGTATGAGCAAGTGAAGTTAAATTACCCAGAAGCTTTTTCTTGCTCTGAAAAAATCAAGAATTATATCGAAAGCTCACACAATTTTCCGATGAGTCGTGATGAGCAAGTCTATATCACCATTCACATTCAACGACTGGAAACAAGTAGTAATTAATCATTAAGAATCTTCTCGACTAAGGTCGGGAGGATTTTTTTAATAAAAATCTTGTGTGAAATTTTTTTGAAAACTTATGAAAGGTGTGATAATTTCAAGTCTTTAAAGGTGGTCAGTTTTCAGAGATAAATGAAAATGTCAAAAAGTGTAATAAAATACCATAAAAGCGCTTGCAAAAAATGTAAGCGCATGCTATACTATGAATTGTTAAAAGGATTGTTACTGATAAGCAGGCAAAACCTAAATAAATACAAGATAGTTTTGGCGTTACCGCTGATGTGGGCGCAGAAAATTGTTTAGTATTTATTTAGGTTTTTTCTGTTGTTAGGAAAGAACATTAAGAAAGGAGCCAGCTTATGGCTAAAGATTATACTGAATTGGCACAAGATATTGTTGCTCACGTCGGTGGAAAAGACAATATCATCAAATTAGTTCACTGTGTGACTCGCTTACGTTTCACCTTAAAAGATGAAAGTAAAGCAGATGACGATTATCTCAAACAACGAGATGGTATTGTGACTGTAGTCAAAGCAGGTGGACAATACCAAGTGGTTATCGGAAACCATGTCCCAGATGTTTACGATACGGTTTTGAAAGTTGCCGGTATCCAAGGTGAAGGTGGTATTGATGTTAACGAAGGAGATGTTCCTCAAGGAAACCTCTTCGACCAATTCATCGCTTTGGTTTCTGGACTTTTCCAACCAATGCTAGGAGCTCTTTCTGCTGCAGGTATGATTAAAGGTTTGGTAGCTATTTTAGCAGCAGTAGGAGTGAAGGAAACGAGCGGTCTTTACGTTATCTTAAATGCCGCTGGTGATGGCTTCTTCCAATTCTTGCCTGTTATCTTGGCATTAACAGCAGCCAAACGTTTCAAAATGGACCAATTCACTGCTTTAGCACTAAGCTTTGCTTTGGTTTATCCAAATATTGCAGCAAGTTTCGCAAATGGAAATGTTGATTTTTTAGGACTTCCAGTTATCTTCCCATCATCAAGCTACCTTCAAACAGTTCTTCCAATTATCTTGACAGTTTGGGTTGGTTCAAAAATTGAAAAATTCTTCAAGAAAATCATTCCTGATGTGGTTAAGGTCTTCATCGTTCCATTCTTTGTTATCTTAATCACTGTTCCACTTGCTTACTTGGCAATCGGTCCTGTTATGAACTGGGCATCTAACCTTATCGGTGTTATCTTTACAAATATTTACAACTTTAGCCCAATTGTCTTTGGTATTTTACTTGGTGCTTTGTGGCAAGTTCTTGTTATGTTTGGTCTTCACTGGGGTCTTGTTCCAATTGCAATCTTGGATTTCTCTACAAAAGGTTGGAGTACATTGCTTGTTGCTTCAACAGCTATCTGTTTTGCTCAAGCAGGTGCGCTTCTCAACATCTTCCTTCGTACAAAAGAAGATAAAGTAAAACAATTGACTATCCCAGCTTTTATTTCAGCTCTCTTTGGGGTTACTGAACCAGCTATTTATGGTATTACACTTCCAATGCGCACACCATTTATCATGACATGTGTGGCTGGAGCAATTCAAGGGGCATTTCTAAGTTTCTTTAACACAACAAGCTACACAATGGGTGGTATGGGACTCTTTGCAATTCCTTCATACATCACTCCAAAACATGTTCCAGCAGGAGCAAGTTCAGATTTGAACAACGTTTGGTATTTCCTTATTTCAATTGTGATGTCATTTGTACTCGGATTTGTATTGACTCAATTGACTAAAATTCCTTACCTTTACGGTGGACCAGATGTTAAACCTGTAACTGATGACACAGCAGCTCAACCTGTAACTGAACTTAAAGAATTAAAACAAGAAATTATTGCAAGCCCAATGATTGGTCAAGTTGTTAAACTTGAAAATGTTCCAGACGAAGTATTTGCGTCTGGTGCTATGGGAAAAGGGATTGCTATTGATCCTGCTGACGGTACTGTAGTTGCCCCAGCAGCTGGTGAAATTACCCTTGTCTTCCCAACTGGACATGCTATCGGTATGCGTACTGAAAATGGTGCTGAAATCTTGATTCACGTTGGTATGGATACCGTGTCACTTGCTGGTAAAGGCTTCAATACCTTTGTTCAAGTTGGTGACAAAGTTGACGCTGGTCAAAAATTACTAGAGTTTGATTTGGCAACGATTCGTGATGCTAACCTTCCGGTTATCTCACCAGTGATTGTTACTAATTCAACAGAATTTGAAGATGTCCTTACAACACAAGATGCACGTGTTAACATTGGTGACTATCTTCTCACAACATTAGCTTAATAAAAAAGAACGCTTTAAGCGTTCTTTTTTTGTGTTCAAGCATAAGAAAAAGCTGAGGTTAGTCAGCTTTTAATGAGATTTTCTAGCAGGGTTGATTAAGACACGACTTTCTTTTCGTTTACTGAATTGTTTGCGGTATTGACTTGGTGTTAATTCATAGTAACGTTTAAATTGTCGGTTGAAATTTGACAAGTTATTAAAACCAACAGCCGTAGCAATTTCAAGAACAGGATTTGAGGTGTTAATCAACATATCGCAAGCCTTGTTCAGGCGAACTTGAATGATGAATTCCGTACAAGAACTTCCAGTATGCTGTTTAAAGACCGCCATAAAGTGTGTTTTACTATATCCCATGAATTGAGAAAGGTAATCAATAGAGAGATTCTTTTGATAGTTGTTATTGATGAAGTCAATCAATTCACGAATCTGTTCATTTTTACGATAAGTATCATCGGTGTTCTTGCGAAGAACGTAACGATAGTAAAAGAGCAAATAGAGAAATTCATTGAGTTTTGATTTGAGTAGCAGTTCAAAATGACGTCCTTCGTTTTTTGAAAGCTCAAAAATCGTGAAGAGGCACTCTTTGATTTCTTCATAACCTTCCATTCCTGGTTGAATACGTGGAACAAATTTATAAAGGCTAGTTTGCAAAGGTTGCAAGTAGCGAAGACTAACTTGATCAACGATGGAATATCCAATCATGTCTAAGTGAAAGCGAAAAGTATCAGTGACATGTTTCTGGTTTTCTAACGGGTGAATAGAGTGCATACCATTTGGTCGTATGAGGATAATATCACCCGCTTGACTATTAAAGTAATCGTAATCAATGTGAAAACGAGCGGAACCTTCATAAATATAATTGATTTCAACTTCTGGATGCCAGTGGAAAAGGACGTCAGGACGGCCGTTTTCAACCACTGTACTGTAATAATCATAAGGTAGAAGGTGCTTGCTTTCATCTATTTTTATTTCGTGAGCTGGATCTGCTTGTTTCATATAATACCCCTTCTAATCATAACATAGTATTAACTACTCTTTTATTATAGCAGAATAATCCGAAAAATGGAAGCGTATTCTAGAAAAGGTTTTCATAAAAATTTTCAAGACCATATCAGATAAAAGTATTATAAATGAGAAGGATAGTGTTAGAATCATTTTTGCTAGCTGACTATAATAGGAATATAAAATCACTTAGCGAGACCTCTTTTTTGATCGTGCTAGCAAGTGGTTTTAGAGTCTATGAGACACAATTGTTTACATTTTTTGAAAGAGCTCCGCATGACAAATTAATCTCCTTTGTTAGCTGCGGAGCTTTTTAATTTATCAGTTTTCTAGTATAAGAAACTTTCATGAAACGACTGTTTCTTTTAGATATTTTATCTCAAAAGTAGTAGAATGAAAGGGTAAACATAATGTTAATTTAGTCATTCAAGGAGGAATTAATCATGGAAGAATTGAAAAAAGTTCTCTTAGCCGGTATTGGTTTGACGTCTATGACTTTGGAAAAAGCTGATGCTTTTGTAAAAGAGTTAGTCGAAAAAGGACGCCTCACTGTTGACGAAGGAAAAGAATTGCACTCTGAACTAAAACGTCGAAGTGAAGACGAAGCACAAGCTTTTTTAGATCAATTAAATGCTAAAACAAAACCTGTTCAATATGCTACCAAAGAAGATGTTTCTCGTCTTGAAGACAAAATTGACGCGCTTTTGAAGAAGTCAAATATCTTAAATTAGAAATTATTGGTGGGTTATGTCAGGTAGACGCTTAAGAGAAATCATTGGTGCCTTTAGTTCAGTTGGGTTAACCTCTTTAATCGAAAAAGGAAAAGCAGCAGAAGATAAATCAACGCCTCGCAAGCTTCGCTTAGCGTTTGAAAAATTAGGACCAAGTTTTGTTAAAATTGGTCAGATCCTTTCGACAAGAAGTGATATTTTCCCAGAAGTTTATGTTAGAGAATTGAGCAAGTTACAGAGTAATGTACTTCCTCTTCCAACGGAATCAGTCATGGAAGCCATTGAGGCTGAGCTTACTGGTCCTGTTTCCGCTTATTTTTCTGAAATTAGACCTGAGCCACTAGCGAGTGGCTCAGTTGCTCAGACACACCGTGCTCGTTTGCTAAATGGTAAAGACGTTATCATCAAAATTCAACGCCCAAATTTGCCAGAAATTATCGAGGAAGACTTGACACTTTTGATTCGTCTTTCAAGACGTATCCCAAAGGCATTTCTTCCAATGGTGGACTTACCAGAGGTTTTGCAGCAAATCAAAGAAAGCTTGACGCGTGAAATTGATTTTCGCAATGAAGCTCAAGCTATGATTACTTTTGCTGAATTGAATCAATCAAGTAAATGTATTGCTAGTCCAGAAGTCTATGATGAGTTTACAACGCCTCGTTTAATCGTTGAAGACTACGTTTCAGGTATTCCGATTAATCACTATGATGAGTTAATTAAGGCAGGTTATGACCTTGAAGATATCGGTCGAAAACTCATGCTTAGCTTCATTAAGCAAGTCTTTAAAGATGGCTTTTTCCATGGCGACCCTCACCCAGGTAATCTTTTTATCTCAGACGGTAAGATTTATTTTATTGATTTTGGGATTATGGGAAAACTTGATAATGGCATGCGCGTGGCCTTAAATGATATTCTTTATAGCTTTACAGCACAAGACGTCGAAGGTATGATGAAAGGCATTTTGTCTGTCACAAGCTTTGACACGTCCATGAACAAGTCAGCGCTTGCACAAGACGTGGAACGCATGCTTGCTAAGTATTCTAGCCTAGATATCGGTGTCTTATCTATCACAGATTTGATTGAGGATTTGTTAAATGTCTTTGTCAAAAATGGACTCAAAGCGTCACCGCAGATTACCATTTTAGAAAAAGCTGCTCTGCAAATTGAAGGCATTTTTCGTGAGCTAGCTCCAGAAGTTGACCTCATGACCCTTGCTAAGAATTATTTCCTAGAAAATATGGGACCTGACATGCTTAAGCAAGCTTTGAACAAAGAAACCTTGCTTATTGAGCTCTTTTATCAGCTTAAAAATGGTAAGAATATCCCGCGTCGTCTCAATCAACTCTTGGAACAAGTCTTAAATGGACGTATTTTAGTTAACCATGATTTATACGATTACACCAACCGTATTAAGTTTTTTAATCGTGTGGTTAACCGCTTTGTTTTGAGTTTGCTCTTTTTTGCCGTATTGATAAGTGCTGTAATTTTGAGTTTTAATCAAAACTTAGAAATCCTATCAAATGGCCTTTTTGGCTTAGCTTTGTTGCTCTTTTTGTGGGATCTAGTCCTCATTCTCAAAAAATGAAAAACTAACTAGATAGAAGGAATTTCCTAATGACTTAGGAAATTTTTTCTATTTTTATTTTTGTAACCGCTTGCTATAATGACAGTGTATTAAACAAGGAGGATATGTAATGGCTAAGTTACCAGATAATTTTTTGTGGGGTGGTGCAGTTGCTGCTCACCAACTTGAAGGTGGATGGAAAGAAGGAGGAAAAGGACTCAGTGTTGCTGACGTGATGACAGCTGGTCGTCATGGTGTTCCTCGTGAAATTACTGACGGTGTGGTTGAAGGTAAATATTATCCAAACCACGAAGCGATTGATTTCTATCACCACTATAAAGAAGATATTGCTTTGTTTGCTGAAATGGGCTTCAAATGTTTCCGTACATCAATTGCTTGGACACGTATTTTCCCAAATGGGGATGAATTAGAACCAAATGAAGCAGGTTTGCAATTCTATGATGATTTGTTTGACGAATGCTTGAAACACGGTATCGAACCTGTTGTTACTTTGTCTCACTTTGAATTGCCATATCATTTGGTTAAAGAATATGGTGGTTTCACAAACCGTAAATTGGTTGATTTCTTTGTTCGTTTTGCAGAAACATGTTTCCGTCGTTACAAAGACAAAGTAAAATATTGGATGACATTTAACGAAATCAATAACCAAGCAAACTATCAAGAAGATTTTGCACCATTTACAAACTCTGGTATTGTCTACAAAGAAGGCGATGATCGCGAAGCGATTATGTATCAAGCCGCTCACTATGAATTGGTAGCATCTGCGCGTGCGGTTAAAATTGGTCGTGAAATCAACCCTGATTTCCAAATTGGTTGTATGATTGCCATGTGTCCAATTTACCCCGCAACATGTAATCCAAAAGATATCCTAATGGCACAAAAAGCCATGGAAAAACGTTATTACTTCACTGATGTACACGTTCATGGTTTCTACCCAAATCATATTCTTAAATACTGGGAACGCAAAGGCATTAATGTCGATGTGACAGAAGAAGACTTGGCAGATTTGAAAGAGGGAACTGTTGATTACATCGGATTCTCTTACTACATGTCATTTGCAATCGATTCTCACCGTGAAAATAACCCACACTTTGACTACCTTGAAACAGAAGATTTGATTAAAAATAAATACGTCAAAGCGTCTGAATGGGGTTGGCAAATTGACCCAGAAGGTCTTCGTTACAGCTTGAACTGGTTTACTGATATGTACCACTTGCCACTTTTCATCGTGGAAAATGGTTTCGGTGCTATTGACAAAGTAGAAGAAGACGGCATGGTTCACGATGATTACCGCATTGATTACCTTGGTGCTCACATCAAAGAAATGATTAAAGCTGTCGACGAAGACGGTGTTGATTTGATGGGATACACTCCATGGGGTTGTATTGACCTTGTCTCAGCAAGTACAGGTGAAATGCGCAAACGTTATGGCTTCATCTATGTTGATAAAGATGACGAAGGTAACGGTACTTACAAACGTACACCAAAATTGTCATTTGACTGGTATAAGAAAGTCATTGCTTCAAACGGTGAAGAAGTCTAAAGTTATTCATTAAGTTATTATTTTGAAACCTTTGTGGGGGTGTAATCTCTTACCCTACGAAGGTTTTTACATGGTTATAAGAAGAGAGTAGGTCTTTATGATTGGGTATATTGCGGCTTGTTTGACAACGTTTGGTTTTTTGCCACAAATGATCAAGGTTTTAAAAACCAAAGACGTTGAATCCATTTCACTTGGCATGTATACCATGTCAGTCACTGGGATGGCATTGTGGTTGGCGCATGGAATTTCTGTTTCAGATCCAGCTTTAATTGTTGCCAATACCATCTCAGTTGCCTTAGCAGGAATTATCCTTATTTGTAAAATAATTTATAAATAATTTTTAAAAGTCTTTGAAATGTTGTTATATCAATGTTTTGAAGGCTTTTTTGCAAAAGATTTTCAGCGGATTCTTCCTATTTAATTTCTGAAAAGAAGCCTTACAGAAAATAATTGACAGGGCTTTCAAAAAGGATTATAGTAATCGTATAATTTGAGTGTTCCGTTAGGAACAAGGAGGTGAAGGTTATTATGGTGACGATTTTAGCAATTATTTTTGGGTTTTTGTTAATCTTTGCGATTGTTCGTGTTGTCCAAATCAAAATGGGCGTGACCAAACGCTTTGGTTACCATTACACCATTACCATGCATCATGGACTGAAGTTACCAGATTTGATAAAAAATGATAATCTTAGAGGAAAGATTAAGATTATTTCGGCAACAGACAACACTTGCAAGGTACAATCACAGATTAATGATACTGAGCTGAAAACAACCTTGATGAAAGATTATGGACTGGATTCAACTCAAGTGTCTGTCGAGAATACTCAGTAAGCATGAATGAGTCGTTTTTAGGAATAGGACATTAGAAATCACAAATCGTCTACAATAATTATTTTGTCAATAATTTAGACATTTTGTTTTAAGAAATGATGTTTTCTTTTGAATGAATGTCTTATAATGTCGGTGAAGTGTTAAAAATACTTCAGACAATTAGGTTAAAGGAGATTAATGATGTTAAAAATGCTATTAATTGTTTTAGTTGTTGCTTTTGTTGTGGCTGGTATCTACAATGTTAGAAATCAACTATGGGTGTCAAAGACATTTGGTTATGATTATGTAGTCGTCATGAAAGATGGTGCAAAACTACCTGATTTAGCAAGCAATGCTAACCTTAAGGGAAAAGTTAGAGTTGTAGGTTCTTCAGATGATACTTGTAGTGTTCAATCACATCTCAACGATGTGGAATTGAAAAAGATTTTGATGGCAGATTATCACTTGTCAGACGAACAAGTTTATATCCGCCCAGCACAACTATCAGGTGCCGTTGGTATGATGTAGTTTAGGAGATGACGAATATGAGCATCAAATGGGTTATTATTATCGCATTTTTAGTTCTGATTGCTCTTGTTTACTTTTTGACTAGTAAATATCGAAAAGTTTATGATAGTCAAGGTGAACGGATGAGTGGTCCATATATTATCACCTTTTCAAATCTTAATGAGTTTCCTGATATTTTAGCTAATCAAAAGATTTCTGATATGATTCAAGTGCTTCATAAAGATTCAAAAAGTTATCGTGTTTATTCTATAATGAATGATGAAAAATTGAAAAAGCTAATTACTGATGAGTTAGGCTTACAAGAAAATCAAGTTTCTGTGAATTATACAAAATTATTTATTCCCGCTTTTTTCTAGGGAAATAAAAAATGAAAAGGAGTTAAGCTAGTTTTCACTAGTTTGGCTCTTTTTTTCTAAAAAAACTGAAGATTTACAGCAAATTTCCGTAGTGATTGCAGTTTGATTACGGAAAAAGTTGTATCTAAATGGAAAATTTCCGTAGTGGTCTTATTTTTTTCCGCATCACATAGGAAAAAGAATGCGTTTACATAATGATGGCGTTTTCATATAATATCAGTGTAAACAAAAAACAAAGGAGATTAAACGTTATGGCTAAACAAGCTTTAATTATCTGTGCTGGTGGTATGTCATCATCAATGATTGCTAAAAAAACAATGACATATCTTCAAGAAAAAGGTGAAGACATTGAAATGGATGCTGTTGGGGTTCCAGAAGGACAAAAACGTATCGAAGCTGATAAATATGATTTGTACCTTGTCAGCCCACAAACTAAAATGAACTTTAAACAATTGGCAGATGCAGCTGCTAAAACAAACAAACCAATCGTTCAAATTCCACCACAAGCTTACATTCCAATCCCAATGGGTATTGAAAAAATGGCAGCTTTGGTAAAAGAAAACATCTAATGCCCGTTGTGATATAATAGTTCTAATGGTACTTGGAGGTGTCCTCTTCTGTGTTAAATAAAAAAGAAAAGCAGATTATTCAATATCTTATTAAAGATAAGGATAAATTCGTTACTAGTAAAGAACTAGCAGCGCAATTAGGATGTTCGGATAGAACAATTAGAACTTACTATAAAACACTTGTTGAAAAATTAGATTTTTACTCAGGCATTGATTTGATTTCCAAGCAAGGTTACGGCTACAAGTTAGACATCGTAGATGATGATGCTTATGCTGATTTCTTAGAGGAAAATCATATCAATGACCATCATAATAATTACCAAAACATTACTGATATCAATGATCGTTACAATTATCTGTTAAACAAACTTTTGTTTGAACAAAATGAAATTTATTTTGATGATTTAGCAGATGAGTTGTTTGTTAGTCGATCAACATTATCTAGTGATTTTAAAAAGATAAGACAAAAATTTAAACCTTATCATTTGAAAATTGAAAGCAAAGCCAATAAAGGGGTTTACGTCTTAGGACAAGAACGTGATAAACGTCGTTTCATCATGGATTACTTTATTGATTCTGGTTTTATTAACACCATGCATTCATACGTTGATAATGAGTTGCTTAATCAAAAAATTTCTTTTGAGGAGTTAACCATCATTGTTCTGGATGAATGTCGGGAAGGTGGCCTTAAATTATCAGACTTTGTGATTCAAAATCTAGTCATCCACATTGCTTTAGCAATCCGTCGCATTACCGAAGGGTTTCGCATTAGCAAGGTGTCAGAAGATGAACTGGTACTGAGAGGTTTGGCAGAACGTCAAATTGCTGAAAATATCTTAAAACGTGTTTCAGTATCTACGCACATTGATTTTCCAGCAGAAGAAGTTGATTACATTACTCTCCACTTGGTTTCAAAAGGTCACGGGAGTGCTTGTCACATTTCTGAAGTTTTGCAAGAGCAAATGCGTCAGGAATTGATTGACAGTATTGACCAAATTAATCCAACTGTTAAGAATGACTTTCAATTGATTGAGGGGTTACTTGCCCATCTATCAACAATGTTCATTCGCTTGCAAAGTAGGGTTGTTATGGAAAACCCTTTAACAGCGGAAATTCAAGCCAATTATCGCGATATGTATCAACTAGCTGAACGTGTTGTAGCTAATATGCCAACTTTCAGTGCTTACACTTTATCACCAAATGAAATCGCCTACATTGCTCTGCATTTTATGGCTGCCAAAGAAAGATACAAAGAACAACGTAAATACAATGTTCTTGTCATCTGTGCTACGGGATACGGCAGTGCTCAAATGCTTAAGAGCCGTATTGAAAACGAGCTCGGGAACTTGGTTTCGATTACGGATGTGATTGGTTATTATGAAATCAACGATGAAAAGTTAAAGGGAATTGATTTTATCGTTTCTTCTATTGACTTGTCAAACTTGATTTTCAATATTCCAGTCTTTACGGTTTCAGTTTTCTTAAATGATGAAGAGTTAAAGGATATTAAACAGGGAATCTCTCATTTGAATAGGTCTTTAGCAAATGTAGAAGATCGTCAATCAGAACTCAGTGTAAGCGATGTGTTTGATGATTACTTCTCAGAAGACTATTTCTTTCTACTATCGGACGCTTCAAAAGAAGAGGTATTGCAAAAACTAGCTCAGAGCATTTCACAAAATGAAAATGAGCAATTTGAGGAACGACTTCTTAATATGATGAAACAGCGGGAATCTATGAGTTCCATCGTATTCGGGAAAAACATTGCCGTACCTCATCCTTTGAAAGCCGTCGGTAGCAAACATCATTTTGCAGTAGCGATTGTTAAAAATGGTGTGAAATGGGATGAACAATATCCATCAATCAAAATTATCTTTTTAATGTCAATGTCAATTCATGATAATGATGGACTACCAGAGTTGACATCTGCCATTGTTGATTTGGTTGATAATCCAAAACTTCAAGAACAAATGTTAGCTTGTCAATCATTTGATGAATTTAAAAAAATATTTTTAACGATTTAAAGAGGAAGTAGGAGTTATATGAATTCAGAAGAATTGCAAGTTGCAGCATTTGAGATTATCTTAAATTCTGGTAACGCACGTTCAATCGTCCATGAAGCATTTGATGCGATGCGCGAAGGAAATTATGCGTTAGCAGAAGAAAAGTTAAAAGAATCAAATGACGAATTATTAAAAGCCCATCAATCACAAACACACTTGCTCCAAGAATATGCAGGTGGTAAAGAAGTTAATGTTGAAATCATCATGGTTCATGCTCAAGACCACTTGATGACTACAATGACACTTCGTGAAGTTGGACTTGAAATGTTAGAATTATACAAAAAAATTGGTTAGTTAGGCAAGAAAGGAGATAGCTATGGCTGCTTTAACAGAAAAGGAAAAAAGAGAATTAGATGCTACAAGACGTGAAAATGGGATTAAAAACATGTATTACACACGTTACTTCCTCATTCGCTATGTTGTTGCCTTCTTCTTTTTCATCAATCTCTACTGGATTTTGATGTTCTTATCTGCTAGTAATTTCGGTCTAGTTATCATTCCAGTTCTTATGGCTGCCTTTGGTGCCATTTGTATGTGGGAACAATCGCGAATGTATTCAAGGGAACAAAAACCTGCGGTTAAGACGCAATTTTATTTCCAAACGATTATTGCTTTAAATATCATTTTAATTATTGCCACTGTATTTAAACAATATCACAGTTTTTATCCATTCTTATCTGAAAATGGTACGACTCAAGTTTTTCTCATCGTGATGCTTTTACTTGGGATTATGATTTCATCATGGATGTTAGTAAAAATCGCTCGTATCAATCGTAATTCAGATAAACAATACTATCGCATTCAAAAATATTTGGCATCAATCAATTAGTTAACAACAAACATTCAACAGTTTTTAGGAGGAGAAGAAAATGTTTGAATTTTTAGAAAAGTACTTGATGGGGCCGATGGCTAAGGTATCTGCTTGGCGTCCTGTTCGTGCAATTGTTGCCGCTGGTATGGCAAGTATTCCGTTTACTATCGTCGGATCTATGTTCCTTGTCTTGAGCATTATCCCACAAGCCTTTCCAATTCCTGCCTTAACATCAATTTGGGCAAACTCAGTTGATAAAATTGCACCTCTTTACTTGCAAGCTTACAACTGTACAATGGGTATCTTGTCTCTCTACTTTGCCATTGTTATTGGTTATGAGTATACAAAAATCTTTGCTGACGAAGAAGATTTGAACGTTGACCCAGTATATGGTGCTCTACTTTCAGTATTTGCATTCTTCTTGACAATTCCAGAATTGCTTGTTAAAAATGGTGCATTTGACTACTTGAATGTCAAAGGTGCTACAATCAATGGTTGGACTGTTGGTGGAAACAGCTTGGCTCGTTTGTCAACATCTGGTATGTTTACAGCAATCTTAATGTCTATCCTTGCTGTTCAACTTTACCGTGTATGTATCAAACGCAACTGGGTTGTTAAAATGCCAGAAGCTGTACCATCAGGTGTTTCTCGCTCATTCTCAGCTTTGATTCCATGTGCTTTCGTAGCTCTTGTTGTCCTTGTTATCGATGGTGTGCTTATCGCACTTGGTACTGATATCTACAACGTCGTTGCTATTCCATTTGGTTTCGTTCGTCACATCGCAAACTCTTGGCTTGGTATTGTGGTTATTTACCTTCTTGTTCACGCTTTGTGGATTGTTGGTATCCACGGTGCTAACATCGTCATGGGTCTTGTTAACCCAATCCTTTTGTCAAACATGGCAGAAAACGTTGACGGAGCTCACATTGCCTTTGCCGGTGAATTCTCTAACTCATACGTTATCATGGGTGGTTCTGGTGCAATGCTTCTTGCTTGTGTATGGCTTGCAGTAGCAGCTAAATCATCACAACTTAAAATGCTTGGTCGTGCAGCTATGGGTCCTGCAATCTTCAACATCAACGAACCATTGATCTTTGGTCTTCCTGTTGTTTACAACCCAATCCTTGCCCTTCCATTCATTATCGCACCAATCGTATGTGCTTCAATCGCATACTGGTCAATCAAACTTGGCTTTGCCGCAGTATCAATCATCCAAACTCCATGGCCAACTCCAATCGGTCTTGGTGCTTACATCGGAACTGGTGGTAACATCGGTGCCGTTATCACAGCTCTTGTCTGTGCCCTAGCAGCATTCTTTGTTTGGTTCCCATTCCTTAAAATGTACGATTTGAAACTTCTCAAAGAAGAAGGCGTTGAAGCTTAATAAAAATTAAGAGCGGGTTTACCCGTTCTTTTTTTGTCTTGGGTAAAATAATCAAGATTTTTTAATACTATTTAGGTTGGATAGAATAATTAGATTTTATGTGTATATTATAAGAAATCTTACTGGTTCTTTTTGGTAGTTTTCACTAGAATTTGGTAATAATTCAATCTAATCTACGAAATAGAGCATGATTAGTGTACAAAAAAAATAATTTTTTAGTACAATTCAATTGAGAAATGAATAAAGAGGAGGTGACGAAGTGTCAAACGCGATTACTCGAAAAGAGATAGATTATCAGGCTTTTTTAAACCGTGAGAGCCAGAAACGTCATCATCGTTATGATGAAGAATTGAGACAATATATTTATCTTAAAAATGGTGATTTAGAAAATGCTTTAACGGCTACTAAACAAATGTTCCAGTCAAATTTGACAGGTCAGTTATCAGAAAATCCCGTTAGAAATTACCAATATCTTTTTGTTGCTTCTGTTACGCTCGCCACGCGCTTTGCTATCCAAGGTGGACTGGATGAAGAAGTTGCTTTTAATACCAGTGACCTTTACATTCAAAAAGTTGATAAGATTGATAATGTGCCAGATATTTTTGAATTACAAGTTGAAATGTTTACGACTTTCACAAAACTTGTCAGGCAAAGTAAGCTTGATCAAGCTAAAGCTTTACCTATTTTACGCTGCATAGAATACATAGAGTTGCACTTACATGAGGTGATTCATTTATCTGATTTGGCTAAGCATACTGGTTATTCAAGTAATTATATTTCAAAATTGTTTAAAGAACGAATGAATCAGTCTGTTAAGTCTTATATTCAAACTCAAAAAATTTCAGTTGCAAAGAACATGTTGTTAGAATCTGATTATTCATTACTGGAAATATCAGAAACACTTGCTTTCAGTTCGCAGAGCTATTTCACAAAAATATTTAAAAAAGTGACTGGTGAAAAACCACTTGATTACCGTGCAAATCACCTCACTGATGCTATTCATTCGAAAGGAGTCATAGATGACAGAACTTGAAAAATTAGAGGCTGGTTTACCTTATTGTTTTACGGATCCAGATATTGAAAAAATCAAAAAAGAAGCTTTACGAAAATGTCAAGTTTTAAATGCTATCGATATTTTAGACGTAGAAAAAAGAACAGCTGCAATAAAAGATTTATTTGGATCAGTTGGTGAGGATGTTTCGGTTTTTCCAAATTTTAATTGTGATAATGGAAAAAATATCCATGTTGGTGAGCATTTTTTGATGAATTATAATGGCATTATTTTAGATGTGGCAGAAGTTCGTATTGGTCATCACGTTATGATTGGTCCAAATACTATGATTACTACGGTCAATCATCCACTAACCCCACAAGGTAGACGTGACAATCTTGGTATTGCCAAGCCAGTAATTATTGGTAATGATGTTTGGATTGGTGGAAATGTTACGATTTTGCCAGGTGTAACTATTGGAAATAATGTTGTAGTGGCAGCAGGTGCTGTGGTTACAAAAAATGTTCCAGATAATTATGTAGTTGCAGGGGTCCCAGCGAAGCTTTTAAAAACAATTGAAAATGATGTGGAGAATTGATATGACTAAATTAAAAGGACAAGTTGCTATTATTACTGGCGCAAGTTCAGGAATTGGCCGCGCAACAGCTTACGCATTAGCATCTGAAGGTTGTCACTTAGTATTGACAGCTAGACGTGAAGAACGGCTAAAAGAAGTGAAAGAAAAATGTGAAGCAATGGGAAGTAAGGTTGTCTATTACGTTGGTGATGTTTGCCAAGAAAAGACAGCTATTCAAACAGTTTCATTAGCAATTGAAACCTTTGGAAGGATTGATATTTTAGTTAACAATGCCGGTATTGGTAAATTAATTCCTTTGGTTGAATCAACTAGTGATGACTATTACGAAATAATGGATACTAACGTTTTTTCATCATTTATTTTTTCAAAATATGCAGCTATCGAAATGCTGAAAAAACGTCAAGGTAAAATTATTTTCGTATCTTCTGTAACTGGTCATGTTGGTCATGAAGATGAAACAATTTATACGATGACAAAATTTGCTCAGCGCGGATTATCACAAGCGATTGATAAAGAATTACGCTCACAAGGAATTAAAACTTGTGTTGTTTGTCCAAGTGCTACAAAGACTGAATTTGAAGTTGGTTATGGAAGAACGAAAGAAAGTGTAGAAGCAGCACATTGGGAGACAGCAGATGATGTCGCTCAAGGAATTCTGTATGCTTGTAAGGCTGAGAATACAGTCTGGGAAATTCGTATGAGGTAATAATTAAAGTTTAACTATTGAAAAAGAATATGGGAGAGTACATAATGGAAAATTATCTTTTAAATGATGGAAACCTTATTCCAAAACTTGGTTTTGGAACTTGGCAATCTAAAAATGGAGAAGAGGCCTATCAAGCTGTAAAGACTGCGTTGAAAGTTGGTTACCGTCATATTGATACAGCAGCAATTTACGGAAACGAGGAAAGCGTTGGTCAGGCTATAAGAGATAGTGGCATTGATAGAAAAGAGATTTTTGTAACCACAAAACTTTGGAATAATGTTAGGAACTATCAAGAAGCTAGGGAAGCTATTGATACTTCATTAGAAAAGTTAGGCCTTGACTTTGTTGATTTGTACTTAATTCATTGGCCAAATCCGCTTGCTTTCAGGGAAAACTGGGAAGAAAGAAATCGTTCGATTTGGAAAGCAATGGAAGAGGCAGTAGCAGCAGGAAAAATTCGCAGCATAGGTGTCAGCAATTTCTTACCACATCACTTAGAAGCCCTTTTGAAAACAGCAAGGATTAAACCAAGCGTTAATCAAATTAGACTTTCACCGGGAATTTATCAAAAAGAAGTAGTTGATTTTTGCAATCAAAATGACATTTTAATTGAAGCTTGGAGTCCATTTGGTCAAGGGGATGTTTTTAATCACCCATTCTTAAAAGAATTGGCTGAAAAATATCAGACATCAGTTGCTAAGTTGGTTTTAACTTGGAGTCTTCAACAAGGATTTCTTCCATTACCAAAATCGGTAACTCCTAAAAGAATTGAGAGTAATTTTGATGCTTTTGGTGTGACTATTTCAGATGAAGATATGGATAAATTAACGAATTTAAAAGTTGAGTCTAGTGCACCTAATCCTGATCAAGTGGATTTTTAAAATATTTATGGAAAGATGATTTTTAAACTAAATCATCTTTTTTCGTGTCATAGTATCATTTTTTCTGAATATACTCAAAGCTTTTTTCAGAAAGCTAGCGTATAATGGGGGACAAGGAGGGTGTTATGACAGTAAAAGTAATTGCAACTGATATGGACGGAACCTTTTTAACAGATAAAAAGACTTATGACAAGGTTTTATTTGATCGTTTGTTTGATCGTTTTATGGCAGAAGGCATCAAATTTGTGGTGGCAAGCGGTAACCAGTATCGTCAGATTATCCAACAATTTCCTAAACACAAACATTTAATGTCTTTTGTGGCTGAAAATGGCGGTCACATCATTGAAAATGGTCGAACTTTGCAGGAAGAATTTGAAACAGTAGAAGCCATCTCTGCTTTGGTTAATTATATCGAAAAACATTATCCAGATACGGTGATTAACTTGGCAGGAAAGGCATCGTCATACTTGCCAATGTCGACACCGAAAAAAATCAAGGATTTGCTTAGCTATTATTTGCCTGTTTTAAAATACGTTGATAATCTACATCCAATTCCTGAGGATGATTATTTTAAAGTCACTTTACTGGTTCGTGATGAATTGACCTTCCAAGTGAGAGATGAAATTAACACTTTATTTGCGGATTATCAACTAACGGCAACCTCTAGTGGTTTTGGTTGTATTGATGTCATTCCATCGCATGTGCATAAAGGAACTGGCCTTGATTTCTTGCTCAATCACTGGGGTTATGGTCCTGAAAATCTGATGGTTTTTGGTGACGGTGGCAATGATATTGAGATGTTAAAACTGGCTAAATATTCTTTTGCGATGGCAAATGCTCCGCAGGAAATTAAAAACGTAGCCAACTATCAAGCTCCGTCAAATCAAGAAAATGGTGTTTTGCAAGTTCTTGCTCGTCATTTCTTGAATGAGTCAGATTTGTGATAGAATAGTCAAAAAGGAGAAAAAATGACTGATTTTCAAGAACTATATCACAAAGCTGATGTGACAGAATTTCGTAAGCAAATCTTAGCTGACCAACAAGCACAGTTGTGGGAAAAATACGACGCTTTGAATCAACTGGTAAAACAGCCAAATGTTGTCTTTGCTGGAGATTCTATCACTGAGTATTTTCCCATTCATGAAATGCTGACGTCGGATTTACCGCTTTATAACCGCGGTGTTCATGGCATCAACAGTTTGCAGCTTTTAGAACATCTGAATACACAAGTTTTAGATTTGAAACCAAGTAAAGTTGTTCTCTTGATTGGGGTTAATGATTTAAAGACCAGACAGCCAGAAGAAGTGCGTGAAACGATTGAGACTATCATAGCTACTATTCAACAAAAGTTGCCTGAAACTCAGATTATTTTGCTTTCTGTTTTTCCAATGAATGAGTCACCAAGATTCGTTCGCACACCAAGTCATCGTAATAATGATAGTATCAATCGATTAAATGCTTTGTTGTCTGACTTGTCAGGAGATGGTGTGACATACCTTAATCTTCATGGTGCTTTGTGCGATGAAAGTGGTGAGTTGCCACTAAATCGTACAGTTGATGGCCTTCACCTTAATGTCGATGGTTATCGTGTGGTGTCTGAGATTTTGTCAGCGTATTTGTAGTGGGATAGTATCATTTTCCAAGATAATAATGCAAGATTGCGCTTTCAAATAACGGTATACTATTATTGTACTTAATTGAAAGAGGGAAAAGATATATGACAAAAGCATTTCCAAAAAACTTCCTTTGGGGCGGAGCAATTGCTGCTAACCAAGCCGAAGGTGCTTATAACGAAGATGGTCGAGGACTTGTTGCAACTGATGTGACAACTGGTGGGTCAGTAAATGCGCCACGTTACATGACTTATATCGACAAAGATGGTAACCCTGGTAAAGCGCCAGCTATGGGGCATAATGGTAAGATTCCTGAAGGCGCTAAATACGCCGTGCTCGATACAGAGCATTATCCAAACCATGTGGCTGTTGATTTTTATCACCGTTACAAAGAAGACATCAAGTTGTTTGCTGAAATGGGTTACTCTGTTTTTCGTTTGTCAATTTCTTGGGCTCGTATTTTCCCAAATGGTGATGACAAAGAACCTAACCAAGCAGGGCTTGATTTCTACCGTTCAGTCTTTGAAGAATGCCGTAAATACAATATTGAACCTTTGGTTTCAATTTGGCATTTTGATACGCCATTAGCACTTGAAGAAAATTATGGCGGTTGGAAAAATCGTAAGCTGATTGATTTTTATGTCCGTTATTGTGAGGTTATTTTTAACGAATACAAAGACTTGGTTAAATACTGGTTGACTTTCAATGAAATCAATAATACAACCATGTTCCTTGATATGTTTGGCTCAAAAGCCAGTGATGCTGACTATCAAGAAGGTTATCAAATTCTTCACCATCAATTTGTAGCATCAGCTAAAGCTGTTCAAATTGGGCATGCTATCAATCCTGATTTCATGATTGGAAATATGATTTGTGGTATTACATTTTATCCTGGCACATGTGATCCAGCAGATATCCTTGCTAATGAACACAAATGGCAATCAGGCATTTACTACTGTGGTGATGTGCAAGCAAAAGGAAAATACGGTACTTATGCCAAACGTCTTTGGAAAGAGCATAATGTTGAACTTGATATCACTGAAGAAGATCTTGAAGATTTGAAACGTGGTACGGTTGATATGCATACTTTCTCATATTATATGTCAAATAATGTGACTACTCATACTGGTGGTGAGCAAGTTTCAGGTAACTTCTCAGCAGGTGCTAAAAATCCATACTTGACTTATTCTGATTGGGGTTGGGCGCATGATCCAATGGGACTTCAATATTATCTTGAAAAAATCTATGACCGTTATGAAATCCCATTGATGGTTGTTGAAAATGGTCTTGGAGCCTTTGATACTGTTGAAGAAGATGGCTCAATTCACGATGATTATCGCATTGATTACCACCGTGCGCACATTAATGCCATGGCAAATGCTATTGACAACGGTGTCGACCTTATTGGTTACACTACGTGGGGTTGTATCGATATCGTCTCAGCAGGTACAGGTGAAATGCGTAAACGTTATGGTTTCATCTACGTTGATATGGATGATGAAGGCAATGGAACCCTAAATCGCACACCAAAAGACAGTTTCTACTGGTATAAAGAAGTTCTTTCAACAAATGGCCAAAAAGCCATTGATGAAGCAAGTGAAGATTAAAACTGATAAATAAATTCCTCGCTCTTTTAGCGGGGATTTTTTGAAATAAACGGAAAATAAGAAAGCGCTTTTTCATAAAAAGTGATAGAATAAACTTAAAGATTAAAAAGTTTATTGGAGATTATTATGAGAGTTAAAGGTCACGGAACAATAAAAAAATCAAAAGCCTACGGTGTTATTGGAACACTTTTGTTATCAGGTGTCTTGCTGACGGCTATTGGAGCTGGTGGTGTTTGCGCTGATGAAGTGCAAGCAAGTACGAGCGCCACTGTTAATAGCGTGTTAGCTGATGTCAATAGTGAAAATTATCAGGCTGATGCTGTTTTGTCTGAAGAAACTAGTGATTTGCCAGAAAATGATAGGGCTAACAATCTTAATTCTGAGCCAGCATCTAGTTCAATTAGTGATGAACAAAGTACGACAACTACTGAGCAAACTGAAGTAAATGACGACAAAGAAGCAGCAGTTACTGATGACAGTAATTCCACTGGTGCTGAGTCTGAGCAGGTTGACAATCTTTCTGAAAATCAAACTGAGTCAATCGTTGATGCTAATGCTAACAGTGATGCTAATGCTAACAGTCAGCTTACGGATGAATCACAAAACGTTAAGCCTGAAATTACTGCTAATGACAATCAAAAACTTGTTGCTGAACGCAGAGCAACAGGAAACGCTACAGACGAAGTAACCAGTGCTACCTTAACGAACAAAGGTTTTGATATTCAGTACAACCAGACCATTCCAGCAGGTGCTAAAATCATGTTTGCGGTTTGGTCTGAGGTCAATGGTCAAGATGACCTTATTTGGTACACAGCTGATAATAATGGACACGTCGTAGCCAAATACACTGGTTCATACGGAAAATACAATATCCATACTTATCAAAATATCAATGGTCAAATGATTGGTTTAAATGGTCGTACCATTGATGTGCCAAAACCAAGTGCTAAGGTCACAATCACAAAGGTTGATGGCACAACTTACAAAGTGACTATCAGTGATATCCCAGCTTACATCACTAGTATTCAACTACCAACATGGACAGAAAAAGGTGGACAAGATGATATTCAGTGGTATAGCACTACTAAGAACGCCGATGGCACCTTTACAAGAATCTTCAGTATTGCTGAACACAATCTAGAAGGTGGTAAATACAATGTTCATGTCTATGGAACGAATGCAGTTACGAATTCATTGACTTGTTTAACAGGCACAAGTTTCCAATCTGATTACCATTTCAGTGATGTTCATGTTCAACCAATTTTGACAGCAAATGGTATTCAAATTAGCATGCCAAGTGATGTTAGCTCAGATATGACCGTTTACCATGCGGTTTGGTCAGCCAAAAATGATCAAGACGATTTGATTTGGTACAAAGTTCCGGCTAATGGTCAACTGACAGCTAAGTATACTGGCGATTATGGGACATATCTTATTCACACCTATGCTGTTGTTAAGGGAAAAATGGTATGTATCAGTGCGACAAGTATTGATGTTCCAAAACCAAGTGCTAAAGTGACAATCACTAAAATTAATGAGACAAGTTACAAAGTGACAGTTAGTGATACCCCAATATACATCACTAGTATTCAACTACCAACTTGGACAGAAAAAGGCGGTCAGGATGACATCCAGTGGTATAGCACTACTAAGAACGCCGATGGCACCTTTACAAGAATCTTCAGTATTGCTGAACACAATCTAGAAGGTGGTAAATACAATGTTCATGTCTATGGAACGAATGCAGTTACGAATTCTCTAACTTGTCTAACAGGAACAAGCATAGAAGCTGATTACCATTTCAGTGATGTTCATGTTCAGCCAACTTTAACGACTAACGGTATTCAAATCAGCATGCCAAGCGATGTTAGCTCAGATTTGACCGTTTACCATGCCGTTTGGTCAGCCAACAATGATCAAGATGACTTAATTTGGTACAAAGTTCCAACCAACGGTCAACTAACGGCTAAGTATACTGGCGATTATGGGACATATCTTATTCACACCTATGCTGTTGTTAAGGGAAAAATGGTATGTATCAGTGCAACAAGTATTAACGTGACAAAACCAGAAGTAAGGGTTCAAATTGAAAAGTTAACAGACTATTCTGCAAAAGTAACGGTGACAGATGTTCCAGTTTATGTTCATGATATTCAATTACCAACTTGGACAAGTAAAAATGGTCAAGATGATATGAAATGGTATCATGCTACTAAGCAAGAAGATGGCTCTTATGTCTACACTTTCTACGCTAAAAATCATAAGTTTGAGTCTGGACATTACAATGTTCATGTTTATGGTACAAATGAAGTCACTCATTCCTTTACATGCCTTTCAGGCTCAGACGGTGTTGATTTAATTTTTAATGAGTCACTAACAAAACCAACAGTAGTTGTTCAAAATTACGATGCTTCAAAAGGTAGCTTAGGAGTTGTGATTGCGGAAACAGAGTCTTCAAAAGACATTTCTAGTGTTACAGTGGCTGCTTGGTCTGATTCTGCACAGAAAAATCTTCATTGGTATACAAGTTCAAACGTTTCAAACGGAAAAGTCATTATTACGGTTGACGAAAAATATCATCATAACATTTCTGCAGACTATACGGTCCATGTTTATGTTAAGACCAAAGATGGTGAAACTGTTGGTTATAACCTTGGTCAATATGCTTTTAATAACAAGGAAATAACCACTAGTGTTTCAACGACTTATAAAGGAACTGGTGTTTACGGTGTTAATATTTCTGGTGTTTACTCAAATGGTACTGTAAAATATGCCGTTTGGTCTGATGTGAATGATCAAGATGACATCAGATGGTATGATGCGACAACATCAGGGTCAAATGCCACAGGACTAATTAATGTAGCTAATCACTCTGGGACAGGAACTTATCACATTCATGTTTACCAATCTGATAACGGACAAATGTATTTCTTGACATCAACAGAATTTACAGTCAAACGTACGAACTTCAATACACCTTATTACAATCAGCGTGATGGACGCTGGGCAAATATTACTTTTGGAGGCTATAGAATGGCTTCAACAGCTTGTGCCCCAACTAGTGTAGCTATGGTTGTTTCTTCACTAACAGGAACGGAAATTTTGCCGACAACTGTCTGTGCTTATCTTTACAACAATACAGTCGAATTCAATCGTGGTGATGCTGGAACAACTGGACGAGGTGTCGTGATTGCAGCGCAACATTGGGGAATGACAGCAACGGTAATTCATAGCTCATCACAATTGTCAGAGACATTAAAAGAAGGACACCACGTTCTGGCTGCTGTTCAACAAGATAAGTTCTCACCTTGGGGCTTTGGAACAAGTCACGAAATTGTTCTTAAAGGGTATTCAAATGGAAATACTTACGTTTATGACCCATATAATGCAGCAAACAACGGTTGGTATCCTATCGAATGGCTTTGGAGAGAACAAAGTACCCAATCAGGTGATATCAATGGTTTAGGCAATTCATTTGTTAAAGTGACAGATATTTAAAATGAAAAGGAAGTATTTATACTTCCTTTTTTTACGTCGTACTTTTGCTAAAGTTTTTTGAAACTGCTATCATGGTATTAGAAAAAATTAAAATGGTGAAAAAGATGATAAAACTCATAGCAGTGGATATGGATGGAACATTCTTAGATGAAAAAGGTCAATTTGATGCCAAGCGTTTTGAGCAGCTATTGGATGAGCTGGATAAAAGAGGAATTCTATTTGTCGTGGCGACTGGTAATCAAATCTCACGAATGAAGATTGTTTTTGGAAATTTGGCAAATCGGCTAGCCTATGTTGTTGGTAATGGTAGTCATTTGCTTGTTAAGGACGAGACGATTTACCTGAAAAATCTAAGCGCGCAGCAATTGCAGCACTTTTTACAATACTATGAGAATCATTTTGATGACTATCATATCGTGATTTCTTCACCTGAGCATTCTTATATGACCAAAGGAGCTTACACCTGCCAGAATCTTGGTAATGCAGAACGTCTGAAGTATTACAATGCCAGCTTTCCAAATGTGATTTTACTTGATAATATGCTTGACTTGCCACATGAAAAGATTAATAAAATCACCATGCAGCTCCCAATGGCTTTGTTTGAAAGTGTTAGTCAGGATTTTAGAAAAGAATTTCCTGATTTAGTACCAGTGGCAAGTGGATTTGGGGCTATTGATGTGGTTTTGCCTGGTGTTGATAAGGCACTAGGGATAAAAGAGCTGATGGCCTTAAAAGGCATTTCAACTGATCAGGTCATGACATTTGGAGACGGTGATAACGATATCTCTATGTTACGCTTAGCGAAATATTCTTATGCCATGGAAAATGCTAGCAAGACAGTGAAAGCAGCTGCAAACTTTATAGCACCATCGAATGCTAAATCAGGTGTTTTTCAAGTGATTGAACAATACCTAGAATCACATTAAAAAACACTCCTGAAATCGTTCAGGAGTGTTTGCTTTATTTCATGCGAGCAAAATAGTTTTTTGTTTCACGGATAATAACTGGTGACAGAGCAAGCAGAGCAATAAGGTTTGGTAGAGCCATGAGGCCATTAACGATATCAGCAATAATCCAGATAAGCTCAAGTTTTAAGAATCCACCAAGAGCAACCATGATGACAAAAATAACGCGGTAAAGTTTGATATGTTTTGTTCCGAAAAGGAATTCGAAACATCTTTCACCGTAGTATGACCAACCAAGAATTGTCGTAAAGGCAAAGAGAACAAGACAGAAAGTCAGAGCAAGAGCACCAGGAGTTCCAAAGAGAGATGAGAATGCTGCTTGAGTCAGAGGGGCACCTTCTAGACCAGCTACAGTCCATTTCTCAGTAACGATGATTGAAAGACCAGTCAAAGTACAAATGATAATCGTATCAATGAAAGTACCAGTCATTGAGATAAGCCCTTGTTCAACAGGTTCTTCTGTTTTTGCAGCGGCAGCAGCTATTGGAGCTGAACCTAGACCAGATTCATTTGAGAAGACCCCACGCGCGATACCTTTTTGGATGGCTTCTTTAACAACGGCACCAGCAAAACCACCGACAGCAGCTGTACCAGTAAATGCACCAGTGAAGATTTGACCAAATGCTGGAAGAATTTGATCAAAGTTTGTAAAGATGACAGCTAAAGTTGCAAGGATGTAGATAATCGCCATGAAAGGAACAACTTTCTCAGCAACTTTTGAAATTGATTTGATTCCACCGAAGATAATGATGGCAACAATTACAGCAACAACAATACTTACAATCTGTGGCGCTAAGCCAAATGAATTTTCAAGTGATGAAGTAATTGAGTTAACTTGTGAGAAAGTACCAATACCAAAGTAAGCAACAAGGATACCAGCGACAGCAAAGAAGATTGCAAGTGGTTTCCAGCGTTTGCCCATACCATTTAGGATATAGTACATTGGTCCACCAGAAACTTCGCTGTTATCATCGCGTGTGCGGTATTTGATGGCAAGAAGTCCTTCAGAGTATTTTGTTGCCATTCCAAAGAAAGCAGCAATCCACATCCAAAAGAGGGCTCCAGGACCACCAGCTTTGATAGCTGTTGCCACACCAACGATGTTACCAGTACCTACTGTTGCTGCAAGAGCAGTAGCAAGAGCAGCAAAACTAGAAATATCCCCTTGACCTTTATCGTCAGCGAAAATTAATTTAAAGGCTTTAGGTAATTTTAAAACCTGGAGTAAGCCAAGACGAACAGTTAAATAAATCCCTGTTCCCACCAAGAGAATAAGCAGTGGGGCACCCCAGACAATATCATCTAGCATTGTAAAAAAGTTTAGCATATACGAATAAGTCTCCTATAAAACATAGCGTCCTATGATGCCAGTTAGAATAGAAAAAAGGAGTTATCGTAGTGATAACTCCTGAAAAGTGATAAGAAGACTGACAAAGATAATACACCTTACCTGTTAATCGATTCTTATCTTCTGTCCTTTTGCCTGAGAGTTTGAGCTAGATGTGTGTCTAGCCTTGCCCCTTCGGCGCCTATCTAGTTCTTTCATGTTAGTATTACAATACTCAGTCCTTAAAAACATACTAACGAAAGGTCACTAGTGTCATTTAAAAAATGACTAGGTCTCTCCAGAAGTCCGTCCATCACCCAGTCCTGTCTATGACACCTGAGAGCGTAACTCCTTCGGCGAAAGGCAAGCTTTCTTCTCCTGAATGACATCATTCGGTTTGCTATTTGATTTGAATACTATATTAAAGCAAAAACCGAACTTTGTCAATAGTATTTTTTGAATTGTTTGGAAAAAATATAAATTACAAAAAAATCAAAGAATGATTTGCGATAAAATATTAATGATCTTTTCGATATCTTGATTAGAAATATTAGCATAATTAACGATGAAAGACTTGTCAAAGTGCTTGTTTTCCCCTTGATAATAGTGAGAAATAGCTGTCATTTGTAAGCCATTTGCTAGAGCTTGCCTACAAATGTCATCTTCTGCTAGGTCACTTTTAATGGTCATGATAAAATGCAAACCAGATTCTTCATCGTGAATGCTGATGTGATTTTTGAGAGGACTGTCTAATAATCTTTGAATCAGACTGTCACGTTTTTTCTGATAAAAAAGTCGCATACGATTTAAATGCTTTTCAAAATAACCGTCGTTGATAAAGTAAGCAAGGGTGTATTGTTGTAAGTTTGAGACAGTGTTATTGTAAAAGCTAAGTTGCTTTTCAAAGCGTTCCAATAATTGCGGTGGCAAAATCATATAACTAATACGTAAAGTTGAAGCCAAGCTTTTGCTAAAAGTATTGATATAAATGACTTTTCCGAGGCTATCAATCTCTTGAAGGCTAGGAATCGGTAGCCCTTGAAAACGAAATTCACTATCATAATCATCCTCAATGATATAACGATTGCCTTGATTTGCCCAACTTAAAAGTTCATAACGTTTGCTGATAGATAAAATAGCTCCTGTAGGAAATTGGTGCGAAGGAGAAAGGTGGACAATATCGGCATCTGTTTCTTTTAGTTGTGACATACTAAGTCCGTCATTTTCCATATCAATGAAGGTTTGTTTGACCTGAAATTGCTGATAAATTTTACGGATTTTTGAATAACTTGGCTCTTCTAAAGCAACTGTCTTATCAAGCCCAAGTAATTGAATGAGAATAGTATACAAATACTCGGTTCCTGCACCGATGATAATTTGGCGAGGGTCGACAGCCATTCCACGGTAATCGTTTAGGTGTTTAGCAATAGCTTGTCTTAGTAGTAGTACACCTTTACTTGGTGAGGGGTGAACAAGTTCATCTTGGCAGTTATTCAGAACTTGACGAACAATTTTTGACCACGTAGCAAATGGAAAGGTTTCGGAATTGGTCTGGTTATTACTAAGTCGTAGATAAGTTTTGGCTTCATCTGGCCTGCTTTCTGGATTTGAAAGTAACCTTATGGTTTTTTCAACGGGCGGATGGTGTGGATTGATTTCTGAAACGAAGAATCCTTTTTTAGCTTGACTGTAAATGTAGCCTTCAGCTTTTAATTGTTGATAGCTGGTTTCAACCGTAACGATAGATATACCAAGGTGTTTGGCAAGGTTACGTTTTGATGGTAATTTTTCTCCAGCTTTTAAAATCCCAATGGTAATATCTTTTTTGATTGCACGATAAAGTTGTTCGTAAAGGGGAATAGCACCTTTTTTATCCAATGAATATGTAAGCATAACATCTCCAATCTGACCCTATAAAAAAGTTTTTAAGTGACGCTTGATACCATGTCAGTTTTTATTATAATGAAAAGCAACAAAAAAGTAAATGAGGTATTTCTAATGACAAATCAACGTTATCAACTCAACAAACAATTGGCCCAAATGCTTAAAGGTGGTGTTATCATGGATGTCACAACACCAGAACAAGCGAGAATCGCTGAGGCAGCAGGTGCCTGTGCCGTCATGGCACTTGAAAGAATTCCAGCAGATATTCGAGCAGCTGGTGGTGTTTCGCGCATGAGTGATCCTAAGATGATTCAAGAAATTCAAGAGGCTGTTTCTATTCCAGTTATGGCAAAAGTTCGTATTGGTCATTTTGTAGAAGCCCAAATTCTTGAAGCCATTGAAATTGACTACATCGATGAAAGTGAAGTGCTATCACCTGCAGATGATCTTTATCATATTGATAAGACAAGCTTTGATGTTCCTTTTGTCTGTGGAGCTAAGAATCTTGGAGAAGCTCTACGCCGTATTGCTGAAGGAGCTAGCATGATTCGTTCAAAAGGGGAACCTGGTACAGGCGATGTTATCCAAGCTGTGCGTCATTTACGCCAAATGAACCGTGAAATTGCTCGTTTAACTTCTCTTCGCGAGGATGAACTCTATCAAGCAGCAAAAGAATTGCAAGTTCCTTATGATTTAGTCAAAGAAGTTCATGAGACTGGAAAATTACCAGTTGTTTTGTTTGCGGCGGGTGGTGTGGCTACGCCAGCAGATGCTGCGTTGATGATGCAACTTGGTGCAGAAGGTGTTTTTGTTGGCTCTGGAATTTTCAAATCAGGTGACCCTGAAAAACGTGCGCGTGCTATTGTTCAAGCTGTGACAAATTATCAAGATAAGAAATTACTTGCCAAGTTATCAGAAAATCTCGGCGAAGCCATGGTCGGCATTAACGAAGAAGAAATTCAATTGCTTATGGCTGAACGTGGGATTTAGGAGGTTGATATGGTTTTAATTGGAGTGCTTGCCCTGCAAGGGGATTTTGCAGAGCATAAAGCAAAGTTAGCCTCATTAGGTGCACAGACAATGGAGATTCGGCAGCTAAAAGATTTGGAAAATCCACTAGACGGTTTGGTGCTTCCAGGTGGTGAATCAACGGTTCAAGGAAAATTGTTGGCTGATTTAGAGCTTTTAGAACCTTTGCAAGAAAGGATTCAGCAGGGTTTGCCAGTTCTTGCGACCTGCGCTGGCTTGATATTACTAGCTGAAAATGTAGAAAATCAAGCAAAGCGTTATTTAGGAACTTTGCCAGTCACCGTTAAGCGCAATGCCTACGGCAGACAGTTAGGAAGCTTTACGTCTTTGCTTAATTTTGCGGATTTAGGTCAAGTTCCAGCGACTTTTATCAGAGCACCATACATTAGTGAGGTAGAAGATGAAGTTGAGATTTTGTCAAAACATCAGGGCAAAATCGTCGCTGCTCGTTATCGCAATCAAATCGGACTTTCTTTTCATCCTGAAGTTGATGAGAGTGACAGCATTCATTCTTATTTCTTGAAGATTTGTCAAACAAAGTGAAACCAGCCAACATTATTTCTTTAAAAAATGGTACAATAGAAAAGCATTGATTTTAATGAAATAATTAATATAGAGAGGAATAAATCTCGGATGGTTTTCATGGCTGATAGGAGCTGATGGCAGAACCTCCGTGGTCTTTTATACGATGAATCCTTTATTAAATGGTATGAATGATAAGCAGGCTGAAGCTGTTAAAACGACAGAAGGTCCGCTTTTGATTATGGCAGGTGCGGGCTCTGGGAAGACTCGCGTGTTAACACACCGCATTGCCTATTTGATTGATGAAAAATTTGTAAACCCGTGGAATATCTTAGCGATTACCTTCACCAATAAAGCTGCGCGTGAAATGCGTGAACGTGCTATGGCCTTGAATCCAGCAACGGCTGATACGTTGATTGCTACCTTCCACAGCATGTGTGTGCGCATTTTGCGTCGTGACGCTGATCACATCGGATATAACCGCAATTTCACTATCGTGGATCCTGGTGAACAACGTACGCTCATGAAACGTATTTTAAAGAACCTCAACCTTGATCCTAAAAAATGGAATGAACGTGCCATCCTTGGAACCATTTCAAATGCCAAGAATGATTTGCTTGATGAGGTTGCATATGAGAACCAAGCTGGTGACATGTACACACAAATCGTTGCTAAATGTTATAAGGCTTATCAAGAAGAATTACGTCAAAGCGAAGCCATGGACTTTGATGACCTCATCATGTTAACCCTTCGTTTGTTTGACCAAAATCCAGATGTTTTGGCTTATTACCAACAACGCTACCAATATATTCACGTAGATGAGTATCAAGATACTAACCATGCTCAGTATCAGTTGGTTAAACTCTTGGCATCTCGTTTTAAAAATATCTGTGTCGTCGGTGATGCCGACCAATCTATCTATGGTTGGCGTGGTGCTGATATGCAAAATATCCTTGATTTTGAGAAAGATTATCCTGAAGCCAAGGTTGTTATGTTGGAAGAAAACTATCGTTCCACTAAGAAAATTTTGCAAGCAGCTAATGCCGTTATCAATAACAACCGCAATCGTCGTCCGAAAAAACTTTGGACACAAAATGCTGACGGGGAACAAATCGTTTACTATCGTGCGCGTGATGAACGTGAAGAGGCTGTTTTCGTTGCTTCAACGATTGACAATATTGTCCGTGAACAAGGGAAAAACTTTAAAGATTTTGCAGTTCTTTACCGTACTAACGCCCAATCACGTACTATTGAAGAAGCTTTGCTGAAATCAAATATTCCATATACAATGGTTGGTGGAACGAAATTCTACAGCCGTAAGGAAATTCGTGATGTCATTTCATACTTGAATGTTATTGCCAATACTGCCGATAACATTAGTTATGAACGTATCGTCAACGAACCAAAACGCGGTGTTGGTCCTGGTACGCTTGAGAAAATCCGTGACTTTGCTAATCTTCAAAATATGAGTTTGCTTGATGCATCAGCTAACATCATGCTTTCAGGTGTCAAAGGAAAAGCAGCACAAGCCGTTTGGGATTTGGCTAATCTTCTTATGAATCTTCGTGCTGATTTGGACAAATACAGTGTTACTGAATTGGTAGAAGCTGTTCTTGATAAGACTGGTTACCTTGATGCCCTTCGTGTGCAAAATACGCTTGAAAGTCAAGCACGTATCGAAAATATCGAAGAATTCTTGACTGTTACGAAAAACTTTGATGAAAATCAAGACGATGCCCCAGAAGATGAATCTGGTATTGACAAACTAAGTCGTTTCTTGAATGATTTGGCTTTGATTGCAGATACTGATGATGGTGATGCTGAAACAGCAGAAGTGACTTTGATGACCTTGCACGCTGCCAAAGGTTTGGAATTTCCAATTGTCTTCTTGATTGGTATGGAAGAAGGGGTCTTCCCACTTTCACGTGCTGCTGAAGATCAAGATGAATTAGAAGAAGAACGCCGTTTGGCATATGTTGGTATTACGCGTGCTGAGCAGTTGCTCTTTGTGACAAATGCCAATACACGTACCTTGTTTGGTAAGACAAGTTATAACCGTCCATCTCGCTTCATCCGTGAAATTGATGACGAGTTATTGCAATACCAAGGCTTGGTTCGACCTGCTAATTCTTCATTTGGTGTTCGTTATAGCAATAGCAGCGATCAATCAATGAGCTTTGGTAAAGGCATGAGCCTCCAACAAGCTCTTCAAGCTCGCAAAGCGAAAGTTCAACCGACATCACGTGGAGCGCAGCCATATTCAAAAGCCGTCAAAGGAGTACCTTTTGGTCAATCAGCTAGTGCTTCAAAAGAAGCTGTCGACTGGCAAATTGGAGATATCGCTCACCACAGAAAATGGGGTGACGGAACTGTCCTTGCAGTTACAGGCTCAGGCAAAACTCAAGAACTAAAAATCAATTTCCCAGAAGTTGGACTTAAAAAACTACTAGCCAGTGTCGCACCAATTGAGAAGAAACAATAGGAGAAGTAATACCAAAAGAAATCCAAGGAAAACTTGGATTTCTTTTTTTAAAATTCTCAATCAGCAACAGTTTTAGTAGAAGCTGACAATTTAAAGACAGCAACAGCTAAAGTTAGAAATGTAATCCAAGTAGATGTGATATTCCACGAAGATAAACTACTAAATAATACTGTTCCGACAGGGAGGGACAAGGTGAACAAAAAAGTTAGAAAACTATTTGTTTGTGCTAAGGTATTGGCTGGAAGATTGCTCAATAATTGAGAATTAATTTTAGGATTAACTTTTCCGACTAAATAACTGGCAAATGCTAGTAGTAAAATACCGATAATTAAGGGGAAGTGGATAAGATTTGAAAGACCGACAAGAAAGAAAATTACTGCACTAAATTTTAGCAATTGTCTAATTGATTTTTGAGAAAAATAATCGTGTGGTGTCAAGCTTCCAATCAAAATACCGCCAACTAAGATAAACTCAATAAGAAGTAGTGCTTGGCTGTAGGATAGGTGACCAATTTTTGCAGACAGTAGCCAAATATTATAAATAGCATTAAGTGAGCCACTGAGCATATTTAAGCAGAGAATTGCTAGGAGTAAGTGAATAAAATCAGCGCTATTAGTTTCGTTAAAAATCAACATAACATTATGGTATAAGTTTGAAAATTGTTCTTTGAATGATAGTTCATTATCGCTTGATAAAACATCGTAATCAGCGTCGTCTTTGATGATTAATATCACCAGAGCTGACAGCATAAAAGAGAGTGCATTAATTATTGCGACAAGCGCAAAGTTGTGTTGAGAAATCGTTAATAACCAAATTCCTAAAGCTTGTCCAGAAAAGTTGCAAATATAAGAAATGAATTGCGTGAAAGAATAGGCTTCGATTAAATCTTTCTTGTTAACGTACTTTTGAATAATAGGCATTCGAAGACCATTTGAAAAATCGCTTAACATATCGCTAAGGATATTAAAAAGGCAAATAAAAGAAAAGGCAAGTAAACAATGCTTGGAAATTATAAAAGCCAAGCTTGTAAAAATAGCTGCTTGAGTAAAACCTGTGATAACAATCCATTTCTTTTTGAATTGAGTTTGATCAGCCTTTATGCCAACTAAAATAGTAAAGAATGTTGGTATAACCATTGTTACATTAGCTACTCCTACCATAATTTTTGAATGAAAAACAGTGGCAGCATAGATGACGAAAACAATATTATATAGTGATGAACCAATAGTGTTTAAAAATCGAGAAACTGTTAGGAAGTGATATACCTTATTTGTAAAAAACAATTTCATATTTTTGACTCCTTAACTGATTTTGTATCATTATAGTATTTTTTTAATCAAGGAGTAAAAACGTTGAATAT